>JAQUEZ010000006.1 GCA_028684915.1 Desulfobulbus sp. | reverse complement strand
TCTGATGGCCAGCTGGGTGACGGCACGACAACCGATAGCAGTGTCCCGGTCCAGGTGAGCGGTCTGAGTGGGGTAACCGCCATCTCCGGGGGGGGGCTGTATAATCTGGCCCTTCTGTCTGACGGGTCACTTTGGGCATGGGGAGATAATTTTTACGGCCAATTGGGTGACGGCACGACAACCGATAGCAGTGTCCCGGTCCAGGTGAGCGGTCTGAGTGCGGTAACCGCCATTGCAGGAGTAGGAGGGCATAGTCTGGCCCTTCTTTCTGATGGTACAGTGTGGGCCTGGGGTTTTAATTCTGATGGCCAGCTGGGTGACGGCACGACAACCGATAGCAGTGTCCCAGTCCAGGTGAGCGGCCTAAGCGGGGTAACCGCCGTTGCTGGCGGAGTAAGGCATAGTCTGGCTCTTCTGTCTGACGGAACACTGTGGGCCTGGGGAGATAATTTTTACGGCCAATTGGGTGACGGCACGACAACCGATAGCAGTGTCCCGGTCCAGGTGAGCGGTCTGAGCGGGGTAACCGCCGCTGCAGGAGGAGGAGCACATAGTCTGGCCCTCTTTAATGACCACACGATCCGGACCTGGGGTTATTACGTTAAAGACACTATTCTTTGACCCGTAAGTCACTCTTATGCAAAGTATTGTACTACTCCAAAAATATCTTTCTCCTTAAAGCAAGCTCCCTCCTCCAATCAGGTAGAGGGAGCTCAAAATTATTTCACTTCCTTTAGACAATTCTTCCACGCTACCTTTCCATGTGACTCTAAGGTTTTCTTTCGCTACGACTACGCTGGTTGTCCGTAAAGTGTCCTACTTCAGATGGGAGGATATTTCCCTAAAGGTCGGCCTTTCATGATCCGAACCCAAGATAACGGTTTCGGCCTTACGGCTTCTATCCCTTACACAAAACCTTCAGCAACCACTCTGTGCGAAATCAGGTTGTATTCCCAGCAGTCATCAAGCGGGAGCCCCCACCCTCTCATCTTGGGCCAAAGTCACCAACCGCAGTGTTCGCGTAGGCCCCCCAAGGGGATCCTCCCCTCCCCTGCCGGCCGGTAACTTAAACCGGCCAGGAAACCACTCGTCAGTTGACATACCCTCTCAACCTGCCAAGTCGTTTCTCCTATTCCCTTGATCCCACCCGGCTCCCTCTAAGACAATTTAGATTTCGAGACTGGCACTTATTTATTTATATATAAATAAGTTACCCAAGAATTTATTCGATCGACCCCTGCATTTTCCGACAATTCCCCAGATAGCTTCTTTTTCCGTCCCACGTTATTTCTGCTTGGTACGATAGGAACCCACCCGGCTTTACCGGCGGAGTTCCTATCGTCTAATAGTTTGCCCTTATTGCAGGTGCGTGATAGATTGGATTCGTTTTATGTCCACGGATGGGGTAATAGTCCCCACAGTGGGCCAATTTTTTACACTGGGAGGCTCACATGATTTTTCGGACTATCGCACAATGTGTTCTTTTACTAGGTTTAATTGTTGTTGCATCGGTTTCTTTTGCTGGTGATAAGATACAGGAGTTAGACGTGGGGGACAAATACCCCGGTCCCCGTGGCGTCGGCCGAGATCGTTTACTCTGTGTTGACGGATTGAAAGTGTTCCAGACATGGGTGACTCCGGGCGGCGGTGCGGGCGTCTCCAACATCCAGTTGTACGAGGTAAGAAACGGCAAGGTGGTCCCCGCGACCTGCACCAACACCAAAAGTCCCGCGAAGAAATAATCGAGTTGTGCACCCAATACGGTCTTCGCGGTTGTCTTAAACCAATCTATCCAGCGCCGCACGTAGCCACCGATGCGTTTTGGTTGCGCAACTCGCTCGTAATGCCGGGAACTTCGTGCAACGAAACTGTCCAGGGCCTTCTGCGAGATTCGGCTGCCTTGGCGGCAAAAGTAACTGAGTAGGCTCGGCCTTATTGGTACGGGGAATTTATCACAACCTCTTAAGTCTATTCTATTATTTATCTATAAATAACTATTTTATTTTCTCACTCTTGCATCTAAAAACAAAAATGCCCCGGCATCTGCCAGGGCCCTCATTTCCTACCTTATTTTGGATAGTTTTTTTACCCTTCCCTCATCAGTAATTAACTGCATCTTTCAACCAGATCCCGGGAAAATAGAATTTCAACAATCTCCGCTTAATGCCCGAACCAGCGTCAAATTCAGGTTCATCGTCTTAGAAATGCCCTAAAATTCAATGAACAAAACTGTTGATTAACCTCTTTTAATCGTATATGTATACATAACGTGCTCATTGAGCAACCTAAATGCAACCTATTGAAAACCCGATATATACGCAATATCTAACCCATCATTTATCAATTCTCGCTTGATAGTTTACGGGTTATCACCTAAAAAGTGCTTGACAATTAGCTATTTTGAGGCTTAATGTCACCAGCATGTGTATATAATTCGTTGATAAAGGAGGGATATGTGAGCCATATCATCTGCGTCGTCAACAACAAGGGGGGCGTAGGTAAATCCACAGCGACACTCAATTTGTCTCATTGCCTGGCAAATAAGGGATATCGCGTCCTTGTAGTAGACCAGGACCCGCAGTCGAATACAACCAAAATCCTGCTCGGTGGAACCCCAGAAAACAACACCCTCTATGATATCTACTCTCGTTCGGAAAGAATAGAAAATTGCATCTTTCCAACTTCGTACGAAAACCTTTCCTGTCTCCCGAACATCCCGCGTACTGCCGCCCTGGAAATGGATCTCTACCAGGACGTAAGGTCAAGCTATCTGTTGCTGCGTAACGCCATACGGCAATATGCCACCGATAATTACGACTTTACCTTGATTGACTGCCCACCAAACCTGGGACTGTTTGTCATGCAGGCCCTCATGGCTACAGACTTTGTCATCGTCCCCGTAGAAACCGGCAGTCGCTTCGCCCTTGACGGCCTCACCGCGGCCATCGAGCTTATTGAAAATCTCAATAAGACCGTAAACCCCGATCTCCGTTTCCTGCGCCTGCTGATCAACAAGGTAGACCTGCGTACCAGCATTTCTAAAAGCTCGGTAGATCATATCAGAAAAAAATTCGGCCGTGACCTTACTTTCGACGTAACGATCCCGATTAATACCGAGTTTCAGAAATCAGAGGCTGAAGGCAAGACGATTGTCCGGTACGCGCCACGCAGCACCGGTGCAAAAAGATTCCGAATGCTTGCCGATGAACTTTGCACACTACTCAACGTGGAGGCCCCGGTAAAGGAGTCCAGCCATGTCTAATGCAAAGAAGAGCATAACTGGAACAGATGACCTGCTGAAAAAGGTTTTTGAATCCCAGGAAATGGATGACGTCGTCGCCCGCATGAAAAGGGTACAGTCTGGCGCCAACCATCCCAGCAAACCGAAGACTGCAAAAAATCCGATGGACCCATCGTCATACCAGCCGAAGGACCAAGAGACAGACCAACCGTCAGACCAAGCGAAGGATAGCACATTATCCCACGGTATATCCGACGGTATGTCCAATGGTCCGGCTGTCCATCCAACGGTCCATCCTTCGGTACGTCCGTTGGTCCATCCCACGGTTGGTACCTCGTTTCATCCATCCGTTGGTACCACGCATTATCCCACGTCTGATACCTCTCCTTATCCCACGCAGTGGAAAGATAATGCTTCCGATCCAATATGGGCGCTTACCACCAGACAGGCAACGGTACTTTTTTACCTGATTAATCAACCCGATTCCATCGCGCAAAAGGGACGCATCAGCAACGAGACGGAAATCCCCCTACCCACCATTAAACACTGTATAAACGCGCTGGTTAAAGATGGTTTCATCAGTAAACCGACAAAGTATGTTAACAGGTCTTTTCAAGGTTTTACTTATACAATAAACCAGAGCATGTGCAGGCAATTTATCGAGAAAAGAGGCCATGAGTTTTCAGGAGTATATGGTTATCCCACGGTTGGTATCTCGCATTATCCCACGCCTTGTCCCTCGGCTGGTATGTCCGACGGTATATCCAACGGTTCATCCCACGGGTTATCCAACCACTATAGTAGTAGTTTAGAATCTAATAAAACTACTACTAATCTGGAAACCCTGTTGAAAACCGATCCCGAACTTAGCTACTGGCAGGAAAAGGGGTTACAACCACAACAGGTGCAAAAATGGCTGGAAGAAACCGGTATGAGTGAAATACTCATGATCCAGGCGCTGAAGTATTGCCGTTTTGAAATGGTGGATAATGACTTTGAGGAAAGCAAGCCGGTGCAAAACGTCTTCAACTGGTTTTACAAAATCATCAAAAGGACCGGCCATTACCCGAAGCCAACGAGCTACAAAAGCTGGCCGGAAAAAATGATGGAAATCGAACAGGCCCTTCTTGAAGAACAGGAAGCCGAGATCCGCCGCCTGGAAGAGCTTCGCACTCGCAGGTACAAGCTTGAGGCTGAACGCAAATTCCAAGAGATGATGAACGAGCCGAACGGTGCAACCTATCAATCGGTTTATGAGCGTCTCAGTGCGTTTGAAAAGGAACTTGGTGAAGGACTGGCCTTTGAAAAGGCAATGCGCAGTCGCTTTGACGAGTTGTTTGTTTCCCCTGGTTCCTGAAAGCGGAACCTCTCCCACTCTCCCCTACTCGCTAGGTCTGTACTTTTTCCCGTCCCAGAGCTTGGAAACATCCTCGATTTTGAATAAGGTCAGGGGATATTTACTTGATGCTTTCACAAACTAAAATCGTGTGAACCAGACTAAATGAAGAATTTGCCACCAGAAACCCCCAAAATAGCCTGTTAAACGCTTTACCTTAAAAATCTCCTTCCTTGCTATTTTGAACAACAAAATACGCTCAGAACGAAAATTTGGCGCTCACAGAGAAGAAACTTTAAAGAGCAACGGGGACGTTGTCCACCGGAAAAAGGAAATCAATTTATGTTTGTTTAGTTGTTATTTATTTATAGCTAAATAATTAATTGACAATACATGCTTATAACTGTAATAGTTATTTATCGATAAATATTCAATAAGAGGTGTGTGATGTTGTCAATGCCTTCCAGTGATGATCAGGTAAGCGTGTACACCAGGGATGATGCGCTCCATGACGGTACTTTAATAGATGTCTCAAAGGTTGCCGGCGAAGTAGGATTCAAGGTGCCAATAGCGTTGACGATGTCAGCTTTTCGCTCCATTGAGCCTTCCTCTGAAGAAAAATGTTACAGGGAGGATCTTCGCGGCAGGCTGCACGATCTTTTTTGGATGATACGCTTGGCCCTCCGCAGAAATTCCCACATTGAAGCGAGCAGGATTGATTTTCAGATGAATTTGTACCAGGATGGAAAACATTCTGCCCTGTTCCTCCAAGCCCTGCTTCATGCTGGGGATCGGGGCGAACCTGTCATAACGATACTGCTGCCGAACAAAGACTAGCGAGATGGATACTAATTTATCCACGTTAAGAGGTCTCAAGCTATGACCCCGAAAAAACCACGTCCTCAGGCATTACCCGGAATAACCTATGAAATGATGACCCATTGCGGCAAGATTTACGTTACTGTAACTTCTGATTTGTCAGGGGAGCTGTCTGAGGTGTTTGTGAGGTTTGGCAGAGCCGGGGGGTGTGGCGCAGCGATTTTCGACGGATTAACGAAACTTTTATCCTACGCGCTCAGAAGCGGAATGGAACCAGCTGACGCCGTAAAAGCTCTTACCGGCATAGCGTGCCACCATGGACCAGAGACATGCATGAATGCTGTTGCCGAGGCCATGGTGGGATATATGAACAGGGTATAGATATATTTATCTATAAATAATTGATTTGACAACGATAGGGTTTTTTATTATTTATCGATAAATATGATTAAATGGTGTTTTACCGTCAGGTTGCTTAGCGACATAACTTTGACGACTTAAATATATAACTATAAATAATTAAGGAGATGCCGAAATTGGGTAAGATAATAGCAGTATCTCACAGTAAAGGTGGCGTAGGAAAAACCAGCGTCGCCCGAAATATCGCGCTTTCGCAGGCCCGGGACGGCCAAAGGATCCTTGCCCTGGATTGCGATCCGCAAAAATCCCTGGAAACATTCTTCGCCGACCGGGCGGAACGTCTCGACAAACAGGAACTGGTGTGCGTAGCGAAGTCCTACTCAAAAGGGCTGGCCCGCGAGATCAAAAGCCTCGCCCAAGGGTTTGACCTGGTTGTCGTGGATGTTGGAGGTTCGAGAGACAGTGATGTCATGCGCCAGGTGCTCATTGCTTCCAACGCGGCAATCGTACCGACACGCCCAGGCCAGGAGGATCTTGATAGCCTCGACCTGTTCATGCAGGTTGTTGATGAAGTGAGAGGGGTAAACGAAGGGCTTGAGGTTTTTATTGTAATCAACCAGGCGCCGGTTGACACCTTTGACACAGTGGCCAAAACTGCCGCCGAGGGCTTGGCCGAAAAATTCGACGGTGATGCAGAAGTGTGCAGCACCTATCTCAAGCATCGCAAGAGCTGGCTCAAATCAGCCTTCAATGCCGACGCTATCTGGGAGGTTGACGGGCCAAGCAGCAAGGCCGCCAACGAGTTTGAAGCTCTCCTTGAGGAAATGAAGGAAAGGGGGGCTATCTAAATGGCGGATGTGAAAGGGCCACGGATCAGGGAGCGGGTGAAAGGGCAAGCGGCGGCCACTGTCGAAGAAGCTACCACTGCCAAGAAGGGCAAGCGGAAAATCGGCAGACCGCAGAAACCGATTCACGAAGAAGTCCTGAAGCTCAAGGCGTTCAACCTGCCGCTCTCGCTGATCGAAAAGATTGTCGAGTATGCGGACAAGCACTACGACGGCAATGCCTCGGCGCTTGCCAAAGAAGTACTTGGTGACTTTTTTGAAAAAAAAGGGCACAAGTGATCCCGGTTAAAATCGAGGATAACTTTAATATTTATCTATAAATAACTTAAATACCAACCAACGCACGGAAGCCCGGCAGAAGAGGGCTTCCGGCGCTCCTGCAGTTATAAACACCACCTGTGTAAAACCCGCACCATTCTGTTTGAAATACTGATATCTCTTTTGTCAATTCAATCACTTTAACAATTCGCTGCAATATTAATCAACCGGCCCGGGAAAATTACTGCCACATAGATTAGAATTTTTTCCTTGATAATTTATCAGAAATGGACTTTCTTACTAAAGCAAAACTTGAGTTCGTGGAAACAAAAAGAACCGTCAAGCTCCTGTTCGGCGCCCCGGTTGAAACAGAAGATCTCGGCTTTTCGGCACAGTCGAGCAAGAGAACGGTGTATTTCAAACCCGGCAGCCAGTTCGCCCTGGAACTGTGGGCTGCAAATGACTACGGCACTGCCTTTTGGATGGTCTATGTGCTGCGGGCCGTATGGCCGGGCGAACCGGCGCACCGGGTCCCCCAAGTCGAGCCGGGTGCGGAGATCCTCCTGTCCGCTCGGGGGAAGAGCAGGGTGAAGAAAGTAATCGCATGGCTGGATCGTCTCCACCAGGAGCTTGTGGATCCTTGCGAACTGAATCCCGAGTATTTCCAGGCGGCCCATTACAGTCTGAAAAACGGCCTTGAGCCGCGAGCGCCGTACGAACCGCATGGACCAGTACATGTGTATCTAAGGAACAAAGCGCCATGAGCATCGACCAGCGGCCCTTGAAAATCATCTTCGCGGTCTTCGTCGTTCTCCTAGTGGTCGAATTAGCCAGGTTGCTGATCGGTCCTCGCTACTGGCTCAACCTGTCCCGGAGCGAGCCGGCTGGTCTCTACAGAATGCAAGCATTTAACCAGCCAGTGAAACGGGGAGAAATGGTCCTGCTGAAGTGCCCACCCGGGTATGAAAAGTATCTGTACGGCAGGCAGTGGCTGCCCGAGGGCTGGCCGATGTTCAAGACTGTGAAGGGCCTACCGGGAGATACCTTCTGCGTGTCGGAGCAGCAGATAACGCTGAACGGAAAGCACATTGGACCGGTATTCGCTGTTGACAGCAGTGGGCTTGTGTTGCCGGTGCTCAGAGGATGTCGGACGGTACGAAAAAATCATATCCTGGCGATTGGCTCCGGCCTGAAGACTTCTTTTGACGGCCGTTATTTTGGTGATGTCCCGGTTTCGTTAATCATCGGAATCGCCCAGCCGGTGCTGACCTTCGAGGAATAGGGGAGGGGAGAAAAATGCTGCTAGGAAGCCTGCTGCTCATAACGTCATTGTGCAGCCAATGCGGTCCCACCGTTGACCCGTCCACCACCCAGGCAATCATCCAGGTCGAGAGCGGCGGAAACCCCTACGCCATCGGCGACAACACCCTAAAGAAAAGCTTCGCCCCGAAATCAAAAGAAGCAGCCGTCCAATTGGCCGCCTACCTGCTTGCGCAGGGCCACAACCTGGACCTAGGGCTTATGCAGGTCAACAGCTGCCACCTCAAGACAATGAAATTCACCTTGGTCGAAATCTTCGACCCCTGTCGCAATATTGCCATCGGCACCACCATTCTGTCCGACTTCTACCGCCGGCACAACACCGGCGAAGACAAGAAACTGGTGCTCTTCAAAGCGCTGTCAGCATACAACACCGGCTCCGCCTGGCGGGGACCGGGCTACGTCAACAAGGTCCTGAAAGCAGCGGGAGCTCCTTACCGCATCACCGTCGTCAACCCGCCGCCAAAGGCAAGAGCAAAAACAGCAACCAACGAGCGCCAAGCCGAGCGCCTGTTCACCGCTGGCGAAGCAACGCTGTTCTTCCCCGGTACCGCCGGCGCAGGGGGATTACAAGGCCTCTAACTGCCTTCCATAACCATAAGGCAAGATAAAAGGATGTCATACGCCATGACGTATGCATCCGGATTAAAACCTGATTGTTGTCATTCACATGGTGACGTGTATGACAAAAAAGACTTAAGCTCTTGATGTACTGACACTATTCTGTATGTCGAAAATATGAAGCTAATATTTTCAAGGGGTTATGAGATGCCCAGAATTATTAGAATCCATGAGAATTCGGATGAAAACGCCGACCTCAACATAAGTGTCGGGAGATCAAAAAAACGAGTCAGTAATGAGGCCGGACAGCAGTACAAAACGCCCGCGAGCGCCCTGTTTCTAAGGGAAATGGTTCGTGCTATCAACAAGGCGTCACACCGCCATTCCGGAAAGCATCTTTTCACAAGGAATGCGTCCGAAGCGTCCCAGCGTGTTGTCGTAAAGTCCCGTGTCGTGCGCCATGTCTCCAAAAAAAACGGCCTGAAATCCCTTCAGGATCATTGCAGCTATTTTACAAGGAAAGGCGTCGAAGGGACTGACCATAAAGCACCGGAAATCTACAACGGGTCAGGAAGTCCTGACAGCCGGTTTCTTGATGAATGGATGCGAATCGCGGCGGAAGACCGGCACCATTTTCGGTTCATTGTCTCCCCGGAAAACTCCCGGAATCTTGACCTCACCGCCTTTACCAGAGAACTGGTTCAGCAGATGGAAGCAGACCTTGGAACGCGGCTTGATTATGTCGCAGTCAACCATTTCAACACGGACACGCCGCACTCTCACATCATAATACGAGGGGTCACGGGCGACGGAAACGATCTGGTCATCAGCCGCGATTACATCTCAAACGGTGTCCGCAACCGTGCCCGGGAGATCGCGAACGATCACCTGGGACTGAGAACGGAACTTGAAATCAGAAACGGGATCACGAAAGAGATAGGACGGGAGGCTTTCACGAGCATAGACCGTGAACTGAAAAAGATTGCTTCGAGGAGCCAGGACAACGTTATTGATGTCCGGGTTTCTTCCGGCCGTGAGAGAGGTTTCGAGGAATTCAGGAGAGCGGTCCGGACGCAACGTTTGAAATTCCTGGAGTCCATGCGGCTTGCCAGGGAGATCAAGCCCGGCGTCTGGAAGGTAAGGGAAGATTTTGAAACGACGCTCCGCGAGCTGGGCATCAGAAACGACATCATCAAGACCATGCACAGGAATCTTCCCGGAGGCAACAACCAGGAAAAACACATCATAGATCCAAGCGGTCTGGAGCGGAAAAGCATAACCGGCTTGGTTCTCGAAAAAGGCGTTTCCAACGAGCTGAACGACAGGAAATACCTGGTGATATCCGCAACCGACAACCGCATTTACTACGTGCCGCTCTCGAAAAATTCCGAGACGCCTGGCATGGAAGCAAGGGCGGGGGCAATCGTCACGGTCTCAGGAGATAACCGGAAAGGTGAGCTGCTTGTTTCCGATAGAAAGATCACGGAAATAGCGGCGGGCAATGACGGCCTTTACAGCATGGAATTGCACCAAAGTCAGGTCAATAAGTACCGCCTGCCCGAGGGTGTCACGGTTGAAAAATATCTGGAAAACTACATCAAGAGACTGAAGGCGCTTGAAAGCCGTGGAATCATCAGGCGGGCGGGGGAGGGTGCCTGGATCATACCAGCAGACCTGGAAAACCGGCTTAAGGAGCATGGCGGAAATCCTGTCAAGGTGGCGCTTGAATCCGCCGCCGGTCTTGACGAACAGGTACGCTCGAAGTCTCCCACTTGGATTGACAGGGAACTTGCGGCGGGGCGCTTGCCTGACGCTTCCACTGCAAGCAGCAGCTTTATCCGCGAGCTGAACCGGGCGAAGGGAGAAAGGATCGAAACGCTTCTGCAAATGGGTATCGCTTCCCGGACGGACAAGGGGATCACCATGAGACAGGATTTCATGGAGGACGTGAAAAAGTCCGGCCCCCGGAAAGAAGTCCGGACAGGGCGGGAGAACATGGACATCGAACGATAAAGGAGAATCCGCGTGACGAAAGTAATCAACCTCTGGCCGGACGGGAAAATCACCTGCCCGGAATGCAAAATGAAAATTACCATTACCCCGTCTCCTTACAAGGAATACCACTGTCCCGGGTGCGGGGAGATTTTCACCGTGGTTCCGGAAGATGACGAACTATTCCGGGAATGCGAGGAGGAGGATGATCCATGAAGCCGACAAAGTTTCTACTCTTCACCAGCCTGATGATCATAGCCGTTTTTGTCCTGGGTTTGTGGACCTCGACACAGTTTGTCGCCAAATGGCTGGCCTATCAGCCCGAACTCGGACCGCCACTTCTGGTAATCAAGGGCTGGCCTGTTTACGTCCCCTGGAAGTTTCTCGCCTGGTACTTCCACTACGGTGCCTATGCACCCCGGCAGTTCGAAAACGCGCTGTGGTTTTCGTACTTCGGGAGCATATCCGGAGTCATTTTCGCCGTGTATCTTTCCCTTGCCAGAGCCCGCAGGAAGACCGTACCCACCAGTCATGGAACGGCCAGCTGGTCAACAAAAGAGGATCTGAAGAAGGCCGGACTGCTGGAAGGGAAGGGCGTGGTGATAGGCGTATCCAGTGACGGCAACTATCTGCGTCATGACGGTCCGGAACATGTCATGGCGATTGCCCCAACCAGGAGCGGGAAGGGTGTCGGGATCATCATCCCGACGCTCCTGACCTGGCCCAATTCGGTCATCGTGACCGACATCAAGGGGGAGAACTGGGGGATAACCGCCGGATACCGGAAACGGGCGCTGAAAAATCGGGTCATGAAATTCGACCCCACGGCAAGCGACGGCAGCAGCGTCAAGTATAACCCACTGGAGGAAATCCGGATGGGAACCCGGAACGAAGTGCGCGATGCACAGAATATCGCCGACATCCTGGTTGACCCGCAGGGAACCGGCCAGCTCGACCATTGGGCAAAAACTGGCCATGCCCTCCTGGTCGGAACCATCCTGCATATCCTCTATGCCCGGGAGATCCGGAGCAAGAACCTGACGTCCGTCGCCTCCTTCCTCTCCGATCCAAACCGGGGCATCGATCAGACCATCGCCTCGATGCTCACTGCGAAACACGACCCGGAACTGAACAACAGCTGGCTTGACATGACCGGCCGGAAAACAGCCACCCATCCGGTGGTGGCCGCCGCCGCCCGGGAGCTGCTCAACAAGTCCGACAACGAGCGGTCCGGGGTCCTGTCCACCGCCATGAGCTTCCTCGGCCTCTACCGGGATCCCATCGTTGCCGCGAATACCTGCTCCAGTGAGTTCAAAATCAGCGACCTGATGTACCATGACGACCCGGTAAGCCTCTACCTGGTAGTGCCGCCTTCGGACCTCAGCCGGACCCGGCCGCTGATGCGCATGATCATCAACCAGATTGGCCGGACCCTGACCGAGTCTTTGGAGTTCAAGGAAGGGAAACCGGTCGCAGCCTACCAGCACCGGCTGTTGCTGCTGCTGGACGAATTTCCCGCCCTCGGCCGCCTGGACTTCTTTGAATCGGCCCTTGCCTTTATTGCCGGATACGGCATGAAGGCGCTACTGGTGGTCCAGTCCCTCAACCAGCTGAAAAAAACCTATGGCCCGCACAACAGCATTATGGACAACTGTCACATCCGGATCGTGTTCACGCCGAACGATAACGATACCGCGGAGCTCATCAGCCGGATGCTTGGCCAAAAGACCGAGATCGTCAACAACCAGAGCCTCTCCGGGGACCGCATGAGCCTCTGGCTCAAGCACATGTCCTACAGTACCCAGGAAACCGGGCGACCGCTGTTGACGCCGGGCGAAGTGTCGATTTTGCCCTACGAGGAAGAGATAATTTTCCTTGCCGGCCATCCGCCGATTCGGGCGAGAAAGCTCTTTTACTACCAGGACAGGAACTTCATGCGCCGGGTTGTCCCTGCCCCGGGGAAAAGCGATATCTGCAGGTCCACCGGCCTTCCTGATCTATCAGTGATGCAGAAAGAACCAGCCGGGGAGGGGGCGACCGGGGTTGCCGTCACCCCTGAAACAAGCGGCAGCATCCTGTCGAACCGGCACGCCGGTTCCTCTTCGGTGCCATTTTCTGAAAAAGCCGACGAAGAAGCCGAAATGATAGACGTGCCGCTTGGCACGGCAGACGATGAAACAGAAGAGGATGACGACTACTTGCACAGCATCCTGGTATTGAACCGGATGCGGGAAGAGGAACAGAAAGACCATGAACACGACAGGGGGATCTCGTTGTGAAAACCTCAAGGGGAAATAAAGTCCGCTGTTCCGTGCGGCTGGCGCCTGACCTTGATGAAGCCCTGGAAAAGCTCCAGAGGCAACGGCGGGGGGTATCCAGAACGGACATTATCGAGGCAGCAGTAAGGGAATTCCTGTTCCCGAAGGCCTCCGACAAGAAAGAGGCGATCCTGGGCCGCTCTCTCGACCGGATCGAGCGGCGGGTCAAGGCCATCGAGCGCAACGAGGAAATCATCGGGGAAACGCTTTCCCTGTTCATCCGGGCCTGGCTGACAAACACCCTGGAGTTGCCGGACGACCAGAAGTCATCCGCCGAAAAGGCCGGCGGCCGGAGATATCGGAAGTTTCTGGAGGCCCTGGCATCGAGGCTGCAATCAGGGCGGTCGCTGTTCGACGACCTGCCGGAAGACGTGTTTTTCAAACCTACGGATTTTTTCCAGGCCAAAGAAGGGGAGGGGAATGATGACGATGCAGACTAGCAAACCCATCTCCATCAAGGACACCAGCTCCGAACGGCTGATCACCATGCTTAAAACCGCCATGGGGCCCGCTGTCGGAAGTCTGCTGACCGACGACACCGTGATCGAGCTGATGCTCAACCAGGACGGCAGGCTCTGGAGCGACAGCCTGGGCGTCGGCCGGCAGGACACCGGCCACACCATCACCCCCCAGGACGCGGAGCGTATCATCCGGCTGGTTGCCACTGGCACCGGGGCCGAATGCAACGAGGCCAAGCCGCTGCTCTCCGCCGAGCTCCCCGGCACCGGCAGCCGTTTTCAGGGGGTATTGCCGCCGGTCGTTCCGGCGCCGGTCTTCACCATTCGCAAGAAGGCCTTGTTGATCTTCACCCTTGACGACTATGTAACCCAAGGGATTATGACCGAGCGTCAGAAAGCCGCCATCCTGGAGGCGGTCCACTTCCGGCAGAACATCCTGGTAACCGGCGGTACCGGAACCGGCAAAACCACCCTCGTCAACGCGGTGCTCAACGAAATTGCTGCCACCAACGACCGGATCGTCATCATCGAGGATACCCTGGAACTTCAATGTTCTGCACCGGACACCGTATTTCTTAGGGCAAAGGAAGGCGTCGCCACCATGAACGATCTGCTCCGGGCTACCATGCGCCTCCGGCCGGACCGGATTGTAGTAGGGGAGGTAAGGGGACCGGAAGCCCTGTCACTCCTGAAAGCCTGGAACACCGGCCATCCTGGCGGCTGTGCCACCGTTCACGCCAACAGCGCCCGGGCCGGACTGACCCGGCTGGAACAACTCATCCAGGAAGCGGTCATAACCGTCCCGAAGGAGCTCATCGCCGAAGCGGTCAACATAGTGATCCATATCGAACGAGCGGGGCATGGCCGGAAAATCAGGGAAATAACAAAAGTCGAGGGAGTGGAAGGTGGAAAGTATTTACTGACATCAATAGACAGGTGAAGGATTTAGCTCGAATATTTTGGGATTTTCATATTTTTAAATCATGTAACCCCTTCCTCCACCCCAAACTGAACCGGCTAAAAGTGGAGATTTCTGAGAGCGTTGTGCGGCCGGAAGTCGTTGTATTCCTGCTGCCAGTTTTCGATTTTCTGTCAGGCATCAACAAGTGACGGAAACCAGTTCACACTCAGGCATTCGTCACGAAAACTGCCGTTGAAAGGTTCGATCAATGCATTGTCGGTAGGCTTCCTTGGTCGTGAGAAGTCTAGGATGACCTGATTCTCGTAGGACCATCTATCAAGCGCCTTCGAAATGAACTCGCTGCCATTGTCCAGGAAGATTTGGTTTGCCGGCCTTCGACTGCCCGTCAAAGCTGTCATCATTGCGACTACATCTTCACCCTTCATTCTCTGATCAACCCGGATGGCAAGGCACTCGCGGCTCCAGTTATCGACTACAGTTAACGCACGAAACCGACGCCCATTGAACAGGTTGTCGGCGACAAAATCCATGCTCCAGGAGTCGTTAAACTGGAGGCAGCCGGACGTTCTACCCGATATGTGGCACTTACCCGCCGGCGGGGCCTCCTTCGACGAAGATTCAACCCTTCCTCGCAGTAAGTCCGCTATACCCGCTTGTGATTGACGTGCAAGCCCTCACGTCGAAGCAGGGTGTGGATGTGAAGGTAACCCTAGCGGATACATACTTCCGCGATTTAACGGATACGCAGACGAAGCACAGAATCATCACGACCATGCGCAACATACCGAAAAGATGTCTGTTGGATATGGGCAATGTCGCAGCTACGCCTTTCGCTCTTGCGCCAAACCTGCTGCAAGTGTGCTGCGAGCTCTTGTCTCTGGGCTGGTTTTAGCGCTTTTTTAACGGACATTCTGGAGCATCTGATTGTCGAGGCTCAGATCGGCCACCAGCTTCTTCAGTTGCCGGTTCTCCTCCTTAAACTGCTTCATCCGCCGCAACTCGGAAACGCCGAGCCCCCCCGTATTTCTTCTTCCAGTTGAAATACGTCGCTTTGCAGATCCCCATCTTCCGGCACCCCTCGCCTACACTCGTTCCCATCTCCTCTTGCCGTAAGGCAAAGATGATCTGCTCCTCTGTGAACTTCGATTTCTTCATGGTAAAAAACCCCTCCGGTCATGGTCTGATTTTGCCAGAAATCTCTACTTTTGCATGGAACATTTTTCAAGGAGGAGGCCAAACGATTGCTAAGGATATAACCTTGTAATTGTTATCCTTAATGGCATTTAACGCAACTTGTCGGTTTAACAGTCTGCAAAAAAATCTAAATTTTCAGGACGTACCCGCCATAACGAACTGTATGGATAAGTTTCTTCCTCTTATGATCAATTTTTTTGCGCAGGTAGCAAATGTAAACATCGACGATGTTTGTAAATAGCTCACATCTGATGTTCCACACTTTTTCTGCTATAAACTCACGAGACAGGGTTTTGTTAGGGTTGAGTAAAAATAATTCCAGCAAAGAAAATTCCTTTCGTGTTAGATAAACTATTTTATCGTTGTGTCTGGCACACGATGAAAGCGGATCAAGTCTAATGTCACCAAATATATTATCATCATCGGTTTCTCTAATATGTATTATGTTTGAACTCGAAAATTTTATGCCGGTGACTTTTGAGCAAGTAGATATCATTTAGTAACCCCTTTATGGTTAACTTGGCTAATGGTTGTTAAAGAATCAGGTTTTGCTCAGTTATAATCGTCTAAAAATAAGCTTTGTTACCTTGTTATTAAGGTTTTCCTATATTCAGTGAATTTGTTTTAGCTGAGACCAGCTTAAAACCTAATATCCTATACAATATAAACAAAAAGAATATGTTAAAAATCATCAGAATAGGCTCGTTGAATCGATAATAAAGCAGAGACGAAATTGATAATAGTAAGGAAATACTATAAATGATGAGAACCGTGAAACTGTGCTCAAATCCTATGTCAAGTAATTTGTGGTGTAAATGGTTACGGTCCGCCGCAAACGGATTTTTTCCAGTAAGAGTACGTTTTGCTGAAACAAATAATAGGTCTGTAATCGGAATTCCCAGAATTAAGAGTGGGACTACAGGACGTACATTGGTTAGAGGGGTCTGGGTAAGTGAAATGGCTAGAAAAGCAGTGATAAAACCAATCGTGAGACTACCCGAATCCCCCATGAAAATCCGGGCCGGATAGAAATTATACTTTAAAAATCCTATGATTCCTCCTATTAAGGCAATTGTAAGCGGCAGAATCAAGTAGTTGTCTGACAGGTATGCAAGGATTGCGAAAGTTGAAAGAGTTATTATGCCGACGCCACCGGCGAGCCCATCAAGCCCATCTATCATATTAAAAGCATTGACTATACCTACTACGAAAAAAATGGTAGCCGGGATAACCAGCCAGCTTGGCAGAGTAATCGTCGTGATCCCTGGAAAATTGCAGAGTACTTTTATATAAAACCCGCCAAAAAACATTGTTACAAGGCTGGCAAATATCTGACATGCAAGTTTGCGTACTGCTGAAATATCATAGATGTCATCAATAAGGCCGGTTGTGAACATTATGAAAGCGCCTGCCATCATACCCCAAGCCTCACGGCTCATATCTGTAGTTAATAGAACGGGAACAATCCATGCAGCGAAGATGGCCACGCCCCCTATGCGAGGTACCGCGTATCGGTGAACTTTTCTGGAGTTCGGAGTGTCAACAGCGTTGATTTTAATCGCCCATCGAATGATAATCGGTACTGACCATAGAGATATAATCAACGCCAACAGTAAAATTAATGGTATGTGAAAGCTCTTTATGATTATTTCACCCTTTCTGGTAGCTTTCCCAAGCTGTGCAGGTCGATGTCGATAGCCTAGTGATATCATTGAAATATATGCAATTACAGACCGCTGTTTCCTTGTCGCTTACAAAATAAGCGTCTTCCAGATTCTCGCGTATTCCAGTCCAATATCTGCAGTTTCCACAGTATCTTTCCGAGTTGTCTAGCCTTATTATTGTCATTAATGTGCACCGCGATTTAATGGTGTCTTTGACACTAGAAAGGTTCCCATGCTGTACATACCGAAACAGACCGTACTTGCCAGTCCGTGAAGTGAGGGCCGGAACAGATACCCATTGCTTTTTTGTAAATGGCACAAACATTGTCAATGAATTGTCTGAGTCCGGACCAATATTTGCATGTTCCACATATTCTTTCAGTTTTTTTCATGTTCATAATTGACACTGGATTTCCTTTCCGTCATTAACCTGATTGACTCTGTTTGTAGTGTTTTTTACAGTAGTGATGAAAAAAGTTTATTTAACGTTTTGATTACATTTTTTATAAATAAGAAATGTATGTGTAGTGATAAAAATTTCGAAGACAAGTACGTGAGGCATGTTTAAGTTGCTGGAATTGTTTTGATAATAGTTTTGTGGTGTGGCAAGAAGATGCCCAAAACAGGTAAAATGAGGTAGTCGAAATAGTCCCATATGTGAACTGTTAAGCTAAACTTGAGAGTGATGATCTAATGAAAAGCGTACTTTTCACCTTAAGGCAAAGAATCAATCGAAGGTTCCTGATCGATCCTTGTGGAATTATGCTTGAGAATAGTCTTGACTTGTTTGATTGGATTAAAGGAATTGGGGGGGTAAATTGGGCAGGGTGATATGGTTAAAATGACCATATATGTTTGAGGCACGAAATTTGTAATCCTTTGTCTTTAAACGCGTTGCTTTGGTTTGAACTTCTGATTGGCAAATCTCTTGTACAAAAGAAATTTATGCTTATATATAACCAAAAAGACATAAATGAAGGTCGCAAGGGGGCGTGAAGCAAAATGATTACTACTTTGAATGTGGTTGTCTCTGCGAGAATGATAACTTTTATTCTTATTTTTGTAGTCACCTTATTTTCTGCGCGGACTGCTCGCGCAGATCTCTACGAAATCAGACAAAGAGGGGTGTTGCGCCATCTTGGTATACCATACGCAAATTTCATTTCCGGCGCGGGGGATGGCTTGGACATCGAATTAATGAGGCGCTTTGCACAGGAGATTGGCGTGAAATACCAATTTGTCAAGACTGATTGGCCTCAGATTTTCGGAGATTTGACAGGAAAAAAAGTAACGGTGAATGGAGATAATGTAGAACAAGTTGGATCTGTTTCTGTAAAAGGAGATGTTGCTGCAAATGGTATCACCGTATTGCCTTGGCGAGAAAAGATCGTCAACTTTTCCGATCCTGTCTTTCCTAATCAAATTTGGCTGGTTGCCCGTTCCGACTCACCGGTTCGCCCAATAAAGCCTTCGAAAAATCTGCAGAGAGACATTAAAAAGGTAAAAAGTTTTATCCGGGGTCGATCTCTGCTCGGCAAGACCGGGACTTGCCTTGATCCATTGCTTTATGGACTCCAGGATGTGCCGGCAAAAACCGTTATCTTTCCCGGTTCTCTGAATGATTTGGCCCCGGCAATAATCAGCGGCCAGGCAGACATGGCTCTCCTTGATGTCCCGGATGCCTTGGTAGCTCTTCAAAAATGGCCGGGGGAAATCAAAGTTATCGGGCCGGTAAGCGCAAATCAGGTTATGGCGGCCGCTTTTGCGAAAGATTCCCCTCGACTTCGGGAAGAATTCAATCGATTCTTGAAAAAATCGTTAAGGAATGGTTTTCTTCTGAGCCTGGTCAAGAAGTATTACCCCTATGTACTCCACTACTACCCTGATTTCTTTAGTGCAAAGCCCAACTAAGAACTATGAATTTTCTTCTGCAGCTTAAAAAAATCAAATGGTTTGGCAGAAACTTTCTAGTATTTGTTACGGGAGTTGCCGCCGTAAGTTATATTTTCTTCCTGCTGGTTTTCAATTATCGCATGATCAGCGAACTTCAAGATCAATCTCAGCGGAAGTTCGACTATCAAATGGGCCGCTATTCGGAAGTCCTTGGCACCTTTTTTTGCGAAAGAAAGGATGATCTACTCAACCTGGCACTTGCCAGAGAGACTTCTGTCTTTTTCGAGAACAAGGCTCTTGGAATGAGCATGGAGTATGGACTCGGTCAATGTCTTCTTCCGCTGGCAGATAAGTTCCAAAGTCTCATTTTAAGAAAAAAAGTTAATAATATCTCGATTTACAAGAGATTGCTCTTCATTGAACGGAGTGGAGCCCTGTTGGTAGACACATCTCAGAAACATGAAGCACCTTTAGAATGGAGGACCTTGCTCGCTCCTCTGTACCGCACGGGATCGATAATAACATCGAAAGATCAGAAGGAAATAGTTGTATCTTTTGCGTATTATTTCAAGGGACGTTTTGCAGGTCAGATTCTTGCCTGGCTTAATCCTGTGGTACTCAATCAGGTCCTGCTTGGAGAGAATAATCAGCAGGAAACTTGCTGGCTGGTATTCAAAGACGCACCTTCACGAGCGTCAGACGTCATATTCTCCAGCTCTACATCTGAATACCACGTTGCTCTTTCGGCAGACTTTAATTTTCCGTCAGTGGAAAATTTGTCAGAGAAAAAGACCCGATCGGTTGAACTTCCACAGTCAAATACACTTCTACTTTCCACACCGATACCACAAACACCTTTTATCCTTGTCTGGCAGGTGAAAGACGCATTGGCCTATAAGCAAATCAACCCAAAAGGTTATCTGGTAGGAATGGGGCTTGTGTCATGTATTATTATTCTGGCGACATATTTCACAATTCGACAGAATATGAAAGCACGGTTACTTAAAGCGCATCTTGAGGAATCAATATTAAGAGAACAGAAAATCAGGGAAAAAGAGGGTGCGCTTCGTGAAAGCGAGGAGCGACTCAGCCTGGTTCTTGACGGCAGCAGTAATGGTTTCTGGGATTGGGATATCCCTTCCGGCAAGATATCAATTAATGAACGATGGGCAGATATGCTCGGCTATTCTCTGGAAGAGATAAAACCACATGTAAATACATGGGAAAATCTCATGCATCCAGACGATATGGTGCCTGTATTTAGTGCTTTGAACGCTCATCTGGAGGGCCGCACGCATGCCTATGAGAGCGAGCATCGCCTGCGTCATAAATCGGGCAACTGGGTATGGGTTCTTGATCGGGGACGAGTCATTGTTCGTGATTCTCAGGGAGTCCCCCTTCGGGCCTGCGGAACCCACTTGGATATCACCGACCGAGTGCTGCAGGACGAGGAGATACATCGCAGTCAGACCAATCTTAATTCTTTTTTTGATCTGTCGGTTGATTTTCTGTTCGTGCTCGATTTGTCGGGGAATATTTTGAAAGTCAACCATACAGTAATCGAACGGCTTGGTTTTTCAGAACAGGAGCTTATCGGTGCAAATATCCTGGTCGTGCATCCTGCCGAAGTCCGTGACGAGGCAGGTGTTATCGTGCAAGAAATGCTTGCAGGCAGCAAGGATTGCTGTCCTTTGCCACTTCTAGCCAAGGATGGTCGACGCATTCCGGTTGAAACTCGCATCGTACGGGGATACTGGGATAATAAACCGGCTCTTTACGGGACCAGCAAGGACATCTCCGACCTGGCCTTTTCAGAAGAAAAATTCGCCAAGGCTTTTGAATTCAGCTCGTCCCTAATGGCAATATCCACTATAGAAGATGGTCGGTACCTCGACGTAAACCGTTCATTTGTTGAAACACTCGGTTTTTCAAGGGAAGAAGTGATCGGTAAAACCTCCATTGAGTTGGGGCTTTTTACCGACAGCAAACTGCGCCAAAAACTTGCAAATGTGGTGATGGAGGGTGGGGAACTTTCCAATTTCGAGATGGCGGTACCCAGCAAGAACAGTGAGCCTCGCATCGGACTTTTCAGTGCCAAACGCATACGCATTCAATTAAACTCTTACTTGTTGACGGTTATGAACGACATAACTGAACTGAAGCATATGGAGAAGAAACTCGAAACAGCCATGAAAAATGCTGAATTGGCCAGCGCTGCCAAGAGCCTTTTCGTGGCGAACGTGAGTCATGAGATAAGAACTCCCCTGAACGAGATTCTCGGGTTGGGGCATCTTCTGTCAGATACGCAGCTGAGTGAAAAGCAGCGCGACTACCAGGTCAAGTTAATAAGGGCTGCAAAGGCACTCCTCTGTCTCATCAATGACATCCTCGATTTTTCAAAGATCGAGGCAGGCAAACTCGATATTCTCGATAAACCTTTCAATCTCAGGGAAACATTTAATGCCACACTGGAGAGTTTCCGTTCTCTTGCCATTGCAAAGGGCCTCGAGCTGAGCGGGAATCTCTCTCTTGCCTTACCTTGCCAGTTAGTTGGAGATTCCCATCGTCTTTCGCAAATCCTGGGGAATCTTGTTCACAATGCGCTGAAGTTCACCGACCGCGGCATGGTGGCAGTTTCGGCGGAAGTTGTTTCTTTGGTGCAGGACAAGGTGGAAATTGAGTTCCAAGTTAGCGATACCGGCATAGGGATTTCCCTTGAGGCACGGGAAAAGTTGTTCAAGTCGTTTTCACAGGTGGACGATACGTCGACAAGGAGATATGGAGGGACTGGGCTGGGGCTCGCCATCTCTAAACAGCTTTGCGAAGCAATGGGTGGAACCATTCTGCTGGATAGCTCTACGGGGAGGGGGAGTAACTTCATCGTAAGAATCCCCTTTTACCTTGCCGGGGAAGAGGTTGCTGCTACCCAGGAAATATCTGCTTCCGACAGGTTTTCTGCAGGGGTTGTGCCTTGTTTCCGGGGGGCGCGTATTTTGGTTGTGGATGATAATGAGATAAATCGTCAAATTGCTGAAGAACTGCTCATTAAAACGGGGGCGGAGGTTGTTCTCGCGGATGACGGAAGACAGGCTGTGAGTCTAGTGCATGATGAATTGTTTGATGTGGTGCTTATGGACATCCAGATGCCGGTGGTGGACGGCCTGACCGCAACCGTTCTTATTCGTGCACTGGATACTCCGGGCGCGAAGACTTTGCCGATTTTGGCCATGACCGCCAATGCCATGAGTGGTGACAGGGAGAAAAGTCTCGCCGCGGGATTGAGCGATCACCTTACGAAACCTATTGAGCCGGATGAATTGTACGAAATTATCTTCCGTTGGCTGCCGACGGCCAAGTGTGCAGCGCCCGATATACTGCATGGAAAAGTAACGGATGCCGTATCTTTTTCCATATCGGGTGTAAATGTTGATGCAGGATTGCGACGCGCAGGAGGGAACCTTGACCTTTACCACAAGCTGCTGCGAAAGTTTGCAATAAATCACGTGGGCAATGAAAAGACTGTTCGACAACACTTGGAGGAAGGACAGGTCAACGAGGCCAGGCGCCTTGCACACAGCGTCAAGGGCATTGCCGGCAACCTGGGTATTGAGTCACTGTACCAAGCGGCAGCATTACTGGAGGAGTCCATCATTGCTGATGCATCTGACATAGATGAGAAGTTGTCGAGTTTCGGGAAAAATCTGAAATCTTTTATTGAGTCTGTTAGTACTGCTTTCCCCTGCAACTATGAACGTACTGTTACCGGAAGCGACGATTTGCCGGTCGGGAAACTCGAAAACCTGAAAGAAATAATGTTGCAATTAGAGGACCCGATCCGAACGCACCGGCCGAGAGAATGCCGGGCGGTGACATCGGTTCTTTTTTGCTATTACTGGCCTTGGGAACAGGCACGTGAACTTGTTGAGTTGACTGATCTCCTTGATCAGTATCAGTTCGAGGCGGCGGACGAGGTGCGTCAGAGACTGCTGGGAACGCTGTCGGGATGATGCTCAATGTCAAGGCATACTGAAAACTCTGAAACGACTGGTCTTTGTGCCCGTACAATTTTGGATGTCGGAGGATTCAATGACTAATAAACTGCAGGCATCAATCCTGTATTGTGAAGACGAGGCAGAACTGCGGCAGTATGTCCAGAAATTCCTCGAACTTCATTGTGAACATATTTTCGTCGCTGCAGACGGCCGCGAGGCACTGGAGATGGCACGTGAGCAACGGCCTGACTTAGTCCTCACCGATATCCGGATGCCGAAACTTGACGGACTGATGCTTGCCGAGCAATTGGAGATGGAGATGCCGGCAGTTCCCGTCGTGCTGATGACCGCTTTCAGTAAACCTCAGTACCTTGTTCGTGCCATCGAGATCGGGGTTAGCGGTTTCGTCCGCAAACCCATTGACTTCGATGAGTTGCTTAAAACGGTAAGGAAGGTTCTCCAACCTACGCTGCTGCGCAGGGAAATGGAAAAGCTCCACCTAGTTACTTTGAACTACACAAACATCTACCTTGGCGAAAGCCCGACTATGCGGCGGATTGCAGATCAGGCCATGCTTGCAGCATCCAGCTTACATGAAATCTTAATCGTGGGAGAGCAGGGAACAGGCAAGACTCGTTTGGCGTCACTGATCCACACCTTGGGCGGTCGCAGAAAAAAGCCCTTCATCACCGTCAACTGTGATGGCGTTCCCGCTGAACGTCTTGAAATCGAATTGTTCGGCAAAAAACGCTGGGGAGTCGGACGTCTTGGAGCCGCAGAAGGGGGAAGTCTGCTTCTCCAGAGAATCGATTGTGCGCCGCTGCAGGTTCAGTCCCGTCTTCTCCGTTTGCTTGAAGACAGGTATTATTACCCAATTGGAGACACCGTGGAGTGTTCCCTGCAGTGCAGAATTATGGCGACAGCGGGGGCGGTTCCAGCGAGCCGGGCTCAGGAAAGCCGACTGGTGGATGAACTGATGTACCGTCTTGCCGTGCAATCCATCCGTCTGGCAGCGTTGCGCGATATGCCGGAGGAGATTCCGGTGCTCGCCCAGCGTCTGCTGCTGGATTTCGCTGACTCCATGAACATTCAGGCACCATCTTTGACCAGCGAGGCATTGCGAGTACTGCAGGGGTATCTGTGGCCGGGAAATATCCGTGAGTTGAAGAGCGCTTTGCAGCGTTTATTGTTCATTTCAGCAAACCGCATCGGCGCTGCAGATATCCAGAGTTGCATCGAATCGAGCAAGAATGTCGGTTCGGAAACTTCCTGCGCTACTTACTCCGGGGTGCTTTCTCTCGATTCGCTCGAAAAATGGGCCATAGCAGAAGCATTGAGGAGGTCTGGAGGACGGAAGATGCAGGCCGCCAGGATGCTCGGTATTGACTACAAGCGCTTCAAGCGGAAAGCTGCCCTTCACGGAGTTTCCGTTTGACCATCGCGCACATTTCATTGGGCGCAAACATAGCAAGAAAGGCGGATCCACGATGGTAAATGAAAGAATCGGCACCGTGTTGGTGGTAGATGATGATGTGGAAAATATTGATATCCTTTCATCTCTGCTTGAAGAAGAATACGGGGTGTGTGTTGCCAGAGATGGAGCATCTGCACTGGCTGTCGCCTGTGAGCAGCACCCGACTCTTATCCTCCTTGATATCTTGATGCCGGATATGAATGGCTACGAAGTTTGCCGGACTTTGAAAGAGAATATGGTGACACGAGATATTCCAGTTATCTTTCTCAGTTCCCTTTCGGACGAGGATGATCAGGAGGAAGGCTTGCTCCTGGGGGCAGTGGACTATATTACAAAACCATTCAGCCCTTGTTTGGTGCGAGCTCGCGTCCATAATCATGTGATCCTGCGGCGTGCCCAACTTGATGCCGCCGATCAGATGGATGCTATCCAGGACTCGTACCAGCGGCTGCGGGAGATCGAGACACAGCGTGATGATATGGCCCACATGCTGGTACACGACCTTCGCACTCCTCTGACCTCGATGCTGGCCGGACTCGATCATAGCCTATTCCGATTGAAGGCAGCGGGGCAAACGGTTCCGGAAGTGGAGGAAATCCTCAGCATTGTAAAGCGTACGGGACGCAAGTTGAATGGCATGCTGACCACGTTGCTGGACGTTGGGCGCCTTGAGTCGGGAACCATGCCTCTTTCGGTGAGGCACTGTCGGGTGGCAGATGTGATTCATTCTGCCCTGCAGGGGATCCAGGGGTTGACGAAATGCCACAGAATTACCGTAACTTGCATGGAGGACGAAGTAATCACATGCGACCAGGCTATCCTGGAGCGGATTATCACCAACCTGTTTCTAAACTCCTTGCAACATACGCCGGAGCAGGGCGACATCGTACTCACCGTTTCGTCGGAGCAGAATTGGGTTCGTATCACGGTAGCAGATACGGGTCCCGGCATTTTGCCCGAATTTCATGAAAAGATATTTCAGAAATTCGGCCGTGTCACGGTTCCGGATTCCGAACGCGGCTCCTCGGCCGGATTAGGGCTGACGTTCTGCAAGCTTGCGGTGGAGGCTCACGGCGGTAGCATTCACGTGGATAGCACACCCGGTGAGGGTGCCTGCTTTTCCATCCGGTTTCCGCAGGAATTCGGTTCCTGCGTTGGCAGCGCCCCTGGTATCAGTGTCCCTACAGGGTCAGCTGCAGATCTGATGAGAGGGAGCGTCATACGGGCAAATATCACGGTTTTTCTAATTAGTAACGATCGGATGTTGCTGAAATCGTTGAAGCGCTATCTGGAAACGTGCACCAGTTGGTCGGTCACAGCATTTCACGATCTTGCCAGGGCTGTGCGTACGGCACTTATTGTCCGGCCGGACATCGTTCTCCTGGATATCGACATGCAGCACGCTTGTGATACCGACATCTTCAGGGACCTGGAGTCCGTTGTTGCAGCGAGGAAAAGTACAGTTGCCTATTACACCGAGTTGCTTCTGCCCGAAGAAACAGGAGAGGCCGGCTACTCGCTTGCAAAGGGGGGACAGAGCGTTATTCCCAAAAGACTTCCCTTGGCTTCGTTTCTCGACATACTTATAAAAATGGTGAGGGACAGAAACCAATGGTTGCAGCGAAAGTAGAGCGAAATTCGTCATGAAACAGTCTGGAGCTAGACGTTCTGCAAAAAGCGGATGATTGTCGTGGACTATTTGTATATCTTTGAGGGGATGTGCGAAAACATGCCTCATAAGTATTTGCATGAACTTCGAGTTACTACCCTTACTTTCCTAATGGCTGACAAAACAACTTACATGAAGATCGCATTTATTCAATTCTGTTATTGGAAAAGAACCTGATAAAGAGAATCGCCGCCGACCATCCTCAGTCGAAGCACCTATTTTTCTTTCAGCAGTCAGGCAAACTGTTCCAGGTTTGGATCTTTTGCCGGGAGCCGTGAGGAATTGCGTGCCTGGAGGTATCCCGCCATGAAGAGCACAACCTTTTCGGCTTGTAGAAACATGGAAGCAGCCAAAGATGTCCTCAATACAAAATATGAAACTGCCGTAACATAAAAGGTACAAAGCTCTGGGTTATAGTTCCGCAGTAACCAATACATCCATCATGTTGACCGAAATGGGCATGAACCAGTTGGACGGTTTCGCTTAATTATTGCGACAAAATCAATCTGTTACAGATTTTCCTGCCCTGCCCAAAAAAACTACTATGTAGCGAAAAAAATAACCACTAAATTTTCTCCATAGCTTACAGGTGAATCGATACACAGCCGGAAGCGTGATATTGATATTATGCATAATAATCACGCAGAGGAGTTTGTGACAAGATATCTAATATTTGCGTTACTGTTGTTTGCTTCGACGTTCCTTGATATTGCGTGGGCAGTCGAAGAAAGTTCACATCCGGTTGATGTTGATGCAATAGTTGGCTTGGCACCGGTTTTGGACTTGTCATGCACCTATGCACGCTGGTGCTGGCAGCGGTAGTTTTTGCCGCGACTTCCCGGGCTATGAACGATAGTCCAAAATACGAACATATCAATGCCGTCGTCGGTTTGGCGTCGGTTTTTATACTGGCGTGTACCGATGTGAATCTTGGTGTTTGGCGCGTCAAACTTGGCAACCGTGGCGGGACCAATACTATAAGACAGAGTATGAGCGTTGGTACGACCAACTATGAGATAAGTGGTGTCGCCGGAGGTACGGCACTTGCCGCGGGAGTGGCTTCCGCCCCGGTGGCGGGAACTTGCACCCTGTACAACGCCACCAGTCTGGATGCTGCTGAAGGCAGGCTAAAATTTCCAGGAATGTTGATATCGAATTCGATACGGCAGATGTCCTGCGCCGGTAGAAGGCGCCTAAAAAGTCCTCTGGCCTGCGGGCAAAGCTGTGGACTGACAACGACGGAGTGCCTGAGAGCAATGTTTCAGGCATTCTTATCTGGTGGGAGTTAACTATCCAGGAGGGCATCGAAATAGATAACTATGGCGGCTATATAGCCACAATTTCGACTATTGCGACCTACCAGCCTCCTTCGATAGAATAATTGCAGTCTGACCATACGCACATACTCTCCGAGGAATCTGTCTCTGCCCGTATCAGGTTGTGTCCTGATCTTTCGACGGAATACTGCAGTGTTTCAGCAACCATCATTGGCTTTGCCGCATATCCACACTAGTGCAATAAGCTTTTTGCAATGCTTGGTTCGCGGGCTGGATATCTTCTGGTGTTCTGGAAAATGACTGCTTTCCGTAGTGACGGTTTTCATGCGCTGCCGGTAAAAAGTCGTTCTTATTACAACTTTAGTCCTGATTTGTCGATCAGTTTGATTGTCTGGAAGAAACTTCCTGCTAAAGAAAATCAATAGCAGTTATTGAGCCCAAGGCCAATTCTCCTCGAGAGAATTTCGTTTTTACAGTTGATTCAATTGGCTGCTTTGCGTTACCCCATTCTCGTTTTCCTGTCTTCCTGATTTCTGTTTTGTCCACCACGCCATGACTACGGTAACCAGTATTTCTCAGTATCCCAACCCAAAAAAAACTATTTATTTACAATGATTATAAGTAAATCAAGTTTCTAAAGACAATAAATGATGCGTGTTGAAGTGCATCAACGTACTGTGAACACAATAAGAAATAACCTGTTGAATAGTTCCTGATTGTTTGTCGTTGTTCGATGTACTTGTTTGATTGCACAATGCTGAAAGGGAATAGGGCGTTGAGGCGAGGTTCTGCACTCAAAGGAAAAAGGAGGTCATATGCCCGACGATGAACCGATTGGAAAAAACATTACGACCGATTCGTTTAATACTGATGGTCATACAACACAAGGCTTTCTGAATATTAACCAGAGAGCAGTCCTTTCATACAATCTGCAATTGTTCCGGGAAATGATCAATCACAGTTCGGCTTCTCACTATGAGGTTTATGGAGCGCTAAGAGATGTTTTGCTTTCCCGGGGAGGAGATACCTTTTCGCTGGTTGATTTCGGTTGTGGTGATGCACTTTACATGTCCCGGATTCTTCCGGGGACCGGTATAGGGTCCTACACGGGAATCGACTTGTCCGAAACAGCCTTGCACTTTGCACGGAAAAACATGGCGGATGTTGGGTGTTCCCAACAATTCATTGCGGGAAATTTTATAACAACCGCTGAGCACAATGGGTTGAAAGCCGACGTGATCTGGCTCGGTTTTGCACTGCATCATCTGCCTGCAGATCAGAGGGAATTTTTCCTTGCATGCTGCCGTCAAATGTTGCCCCCTAAGGGGGGATGTCTCATGGTCTTTGATCCAGTGCTGCGAGATAGTGAAGACTCAGATGGGTTCCTGGACCGATGGAGGAACGCTTGTTTTGCAACAGCATTATCCACTTTGACGGCAAAAACTGGTTCGGTGCGACATCACGTTTTGCGGGAGGATTTTCCCTTTTCTCCGTCCGAACTGTGGGAGATGGCACGTCGAGTTGGGTTTTGTTCCTGGAGGCGTGTTGCATCGGAGGGCACAGAAATTTATGAGCTTGTATGTTTGGAATAAGTGATTTTTAAGTTCGTTTAAATATGCTTAGTACGTTCTGGAAAAAGTATTTTTGCTGGCTTTTGAAAAGGTTACCCCCACCAGCATTGATGGGCTGTGCGCTAAGGATCTGATTCTAAAATGCGGTAAATAGTACACTTTAATGCCAATAATATCACCCTTATATGGTCAAAATAGCCATCAAATCTTCTCCTCTTTGCGGTGCTCTAACCCGTTAAATTAACAGGCATTTTGTTCTGGCCTCATGTTGAAATAACAAATTAATTGTTTTCACCAAACATATAGCAGGCTACGCTTAATAAACAATAACTTCCAGATTTTGCGTATTTATCTTGCAATGAGAAAGACTGCGGACATCACAAGGTTGTTGCTCTGATAACGCTAAACGGTATCTTGTGGAATTGTCTTATCCATGATGGATATACTGATTTTTATTGAAAACAGATAAAAATGCTTGAATGGAAAATTCTCAATGGTCAAACAGTTTCGAATGTTTTGCGGTTCAATGTATGGAATTGCGAATAAGTATAAAATAAAACGGAATAATCACGGTGTTTCTACGATAGATATTCTTGCCGGAGTCGCATTGGTCGGAATAGTGATGCTGGATATTTTGTTTAATTTAAAAGCTCATGACTTTTTCATGTCAAGGAACCGGTTCAATCCTGGAACGGTCAAAATGGTTATTACCACGGCAAATAAATAGTGCACAGTAATCATGGGTATGCTAAAGTACTTGCATGGAAAAGATCGATGCTCGAACACTCAATCAAGAAGCTCAAGAGGCGTTGCGAAAACAGATCGTGAGGCTACGCAAGGCCGGTCGTTCGCACAAGGAAATTGCCGAAATCGTTGGCTTCACCGAATCCCATTGCAGCCGAGTTTGGACACGCTACCAGAAAGGCGGAGCAAACTCAGTAGCCAAAGGCAAACGTGGTCGCCGCCAGGGAGAACAGCGTAAACTGAGCGCTGAACAGGAAGCTGAAATCAAGCGCCTGATCATCGACAAGGCACCAAATCAGCTGAAGCTTTCCTTTGCACTTTGGACTCGTGACGCCGTTCGCCTCCTGGTCGAACAACGATGTGGGTTCTCCATGCCGATCAGGACTGTTGGCGAGTACCTGAAGCGATGGGGTTTCACCCCCCAGAAACCGGCAAAGTGGGCGAAAGAACAAAGCACTCCTGCTGTTGCCAACTGGCTTCTCAACGAATATCCAGCCATTGAGAAGCGGGCCAAGCAGGAAAAAGCTGAAATCTACTGGGGCGATGAAACAGGCATACAAACCGGTGCCAATGTGGAAAAAGGCTACTCTCCAAAAGGCAAGACGCCTGTTCTGCGCCAAACCAGCCGTAAAGACCGGATCAATATGATTTCTGCCATCACCAATCAGGGCAAGGTCAGATTCATGTTCTATAAAGAAACCATGAACAGTAAGCGCCTGATTACATTTATGAAAAGGCTCATCAAAGACGCTGGGCGAAAAGTCTACCTGATCCTCGACAACCTGAAAGTCCATCACAGTGGTGTAGTAACGGATTGGGTGGAGAAACACAGGGAAAAAATCGAAGTGTTCTACCTGCCATCCTATTCGCCAGAGTTGAATCCGGACGAGTATCTCAACAACAGCTTAAAAGGACGTGTCCATTCAGGGACACGGGCAAAGAATGCCAAACAACTTGAGTCAAAGGCCAGGAAGTATATGCGGCATCTCCAGAATAATCGAAGCAAAACGAAAAAGTTCTTTGAACACCCCTGTGCTGCTTACGCTGCATAATTGATCTGTTTAATTGCCGGAGTAATAGCTCATATTGTGATAAAGACTCATTTTGAAAGATTAAAGAATTTAGTATTGATTTTAGAGAATATTTTAACAACTAATATTCAAAGCGATTGTGAATTATGTTGAGAAGATAACTAGCAGCTTAATGTTGCATATTATTATAAAACAAAAATAACAATAAGAATGCGTAGAATTACTCTGGATAGAAAAACAGGTTACTCGTCATCGAAGATAATACTTGCGATATTACCATCATTCTCGAAGCTTTTGGAGAAGAATACGACATTAGAGTCTACAGTACTGGTGAAAAAGCACTACTTGCTCTTAAATCATGACAGCCTGACGTGGTACTGCTTGATGTGATTTTGCCCGGTTTGGACGGTTATGAAATATGTAAGATACTGAAAGCGGATAGCATAAAATCAAAAATACCGATTATATTTATAACTGCAATGACAAAAAGGTGTCACGAAAATGTTTGCTTCTCAATCGGAGGTGACGACTATATGCGAAAACATATAGAACCTGAAATTGTCAGGCGGAAAGTTCGTCGTCAGATTGAACGAACAAAGGACCGTAGTCGGCTTGAGTATTTTCAGCGATTCCTTGCACAAGTCCATGCGGAGAGCGCAGTGTTGGAACAAATTATAGTTATCCTCATGGTGTCAATGACGTTCGAAACAAATAACCATGTCGCTAGAATAAAAAAACTATTTTCGCTTCTCGCGGGAAGTGTTTCTGTGTGCTATCCCGAAATGGTTGACCACTATGATGTCGATATCATGGCTCGGGCCGCTGTTTTTCATGACATAGGTAAAGCTGGGCTTCCGACGGACCTGTTATGGAAGTGTGAACCAGTCAACGAAGAAGATTTCAAAGTCCTACAGCGACATACCACCAATGGATCGACGATTTTGCGTTCGCTTCATCCATCGCCAGAAGCGAGCGCTTTTCTTGCTTTTGCCTGTGAAATTGCCGAGTACCACCATGAAAGATGGGATGGTTCCGGGTATCCTTTCGGGATTATTGGAGAAGAGATTCCCGTTAGTGCCTGCATCATGGCACTTGTTGACGAGTACGATTTTCTTACAAGTAGCCGGGCGCTTCAGCGAGGGCAATCTCCCCTACCACATGAAAAAGCCGTGACAGTGATAAAAAATGGTGACGAAAATATAACGTCATTACAATTTGATCCAAAGATTGTTGAGGCGTTTCTGAAGGTTGAGAACAGTTTCGCAAATGCATGGCGGAAAGGTTCCTGACTTCTCTACGAGTCGAAGGTGTTATACGTGCGTGCACAAGGTGGGGAAAATAGTATAATTCTGCCTATAGTTGGTCGTTTCTGTATGCAATACAATCACTATGACCATTTTCATGAAACCTGCTGATCTTCTGAGTGGTGAATTCAAGAATACACATCAATAGGAGTAGCAAACTAGTGTGTTTGCGCAGCCGGACACATAAGTTATGAATAAAAATATCTTAAACCAGTAGTGTCCCAACGTTTAGCTGAATAAAAACAGTTGGTTATCGTTGCTGCCGGGTTCGTTTTCGCAGACTGATTCTGTAAGTACCTGTATTAACGGCATTCGTTCAAAAATTGTTACACTCAATACCTGTAGAATTGTGTAGAGGCTGGCCTCTATTTTCAGCCTTTTCTTCATAATGGCGACAAGCACGTAGACCGAGATGGCGATCCAAATCTGAGATTTGACGGCATTTTCCGAGGTACCGTAGAAGGTCTTGATCCTCAGGTTCTGCTTGATCCATTTGAAGAACAACTCCACCTGCCAGCGACAGCGGTACAGTTCGGCGATGGGCAGGGCCGGCAGTACGAAATTGTTCGTCAGAAATACGATAGCCTTCTCAGTCGCCGCATCATAGTATTTCACCCGGCGCAGTTTCTCCGGGTAACACTTTGCTTGACGAACTCCGGTTAACTGCACCGACTGATCGCAGATAATACCCGTGGTACGGTCCACGGGGTGTGAGTATATTCGGCTACACTTCAGATTCGACTTGGCCCGGATGACGAAAAACGCGCCACCGTGCGTGAAAGGATAAAGCCGTTCAAAATCCAGGTATCCCCGATCCATGACATAAAAGGCACCCGGCTCGATAGGAAGAAGATCGAGGGTTTTGACCTCGTGGAGTTTGCCGTCGGAAATGTAGATGAAGGTCGGGATATTGCCGCGCAAATCCAGCAGAGTATGCAGTTTTACCGCTCCCTTGGTCTTTTTGAAGCTGGCCCATGGGAACATGGAAAGGCACAGATCGATGGTCGTTGCATCCAAGGCGTAGACTGTACTGTCGAGTTCCAATGCGAAGTCGTCGCCGAGGTAAAGCTTCCGGGCAACCTGTATCAGCGACTGTGCAAGGTCGGCATAAATATGCCAGTCGCGGACCTTGTTCGCGTTGGCCAGCGTATTGCGGGAAACAGCACTGCGTATCCCCATGTGGTACAGTTTGTTCTTCTGGGCACGCAGGCAGGCTTCGATATCCCTGAGACTTTCGCGGTAAGTCAACTGCGCGAAGGCCATGCAGAGGTAATGGTCGAGACAGGTAAACTCCTTGACCTTGAAGTCGCCGTTGTACCGATCTACGCATCGATGAAACACATGGAGCGGAAGATGCTCCATCACTTGAGAGAAAACGAGCTTGCCGGTGTACATGGTCCACCCCTCCGTACAGTGCTGTACGAAGATGAACAGACCTCTGGAGCATTTTCAAGTCGTTAAATGGCATGATGTCAATTTCTCTCAATATTGTCGGACAATTACGGCTCGTTAGCGATTCAACGTTGGGACACTACTGATCTTAAACATAAATATGCACTGCCAATGCTTGAATCTGAAAGACATCTGTTTATGCTACCAATTACTAGGTAATTGCTGATATATATTAACTGGGAGAACTTAAGTATGACGGAAGTATGTTACGACATAAACAATAATATCCAGAGTGATAATAGAGAAATTATATACGTTATTGAGGATAGTCCTCTAGACATCGCCTTAATCCTTGAGACAATTGGGGATGCATATGACATCCGCGTATACACTTCCGGTGAGTCAGCACTATCAGCTATTAAAAATGATCGACCGTCCTTGGTGCTGCTTGATGTAGTGCTGCCGGACATAGATGGTTTTGAAGTTTGCAGGAAAATTAAGACGACAGAATTCACCCGAGACATTCCCATTGTATTTTTAACAACTCTGAATAGTACGATGGATGAGGAAAAATCATTTTTGATGGGCGCTGCTGATTTTATCAGAAAACCGATTGAACCAAGTATTCTGAAACATCGAGTGCTGAACCAAGTTCAACTCCTTGAAAAATATCATGATCAACAGATGCGGTCATGCGAGATAATTTCCCAAAGAGAAGGTGAAGTCATTCAACATACAGCTATTGTTCTACTAAAGTCCATGGATCCCCACACTGGGGAACATATAGCAAATACTCAGCAAATATTTACTTTGTTGGCAAAAGGTTATCGAACTATTTGTCAAGAAATACATGACGTAGAACAGTTTGAAACCATGGCCCTTGCCTCAGCGTTGCATGACATTGGTAAGACATGCATTCCAGTCGATATATTGGATAAAAAGGGGCCCTTGAATCTTCAAGAAGTTCATCAGGTACGTCAGCATACGCTTATCGGGGGCAATATTATTAAATCTCTTGAGACCGTCTTGGGGAATAGCAATTTTCTTAGGTTTGCCGGTGAAATGGCGCTGTTTCACCATGAAAAATGGGATGGAACTGGGTATCCGTATGGCCTGAGTCATGATAAAATTCCTCTAAGCGCTCGAATCATGGCACTTGTTGACGTTTATGAAGCATTAACAAGCAGGAGGCCATATCGTAAAAGTTTGACTCATAAAGAAGCGTATCACATCATTACCAAGGGTGACGGACGAATACATAATGGTCATTTCGATCCACAGGTGCTTGTAGCGTTTAGCCTGATGCAACATGATCTGGCGGCATTATCAATGAGAGAAACATGCCATTTGAATCGTTTAATATGAAATATATTTATGGTTCGTCTCAAAGATCTGTGCAGATAGCACAGGACTAAAAAATTGAAAGCATGAGTTCCATCAGGTAGTTATGGAAGCGCCAACCACCATAGCTATCTGCAGGAGGAACCCATGCTTGTCGAACAGCTTATCCGCGAGACTCTTGAGATGCAAGGGTTTCGCATTGAATCCGTTGTCAAGGTGGGTTCCGAACTTGTTGTCACGATCGTTCCTGACCTTCGTTACCACCCCCGATGTGGGGTGTGTGGCAGCCCCGGCGATTACCGGGATACGCTCTCTGAAAGACGATTTCGCCATGTGCCCTTGTGGGCGATACCTGTGACTTTGGCTTATACTCCCTGCCGTGTTACGTGCCCCGAATGCAGGTCTGTCCACGTGGAGAGCATGCCGTGGGCAGCAGGAAAGAAACGCTTGACCAAGGCATTTGCAGTGGCAATTGCCACGTGGGCAAAGTCGTTGCCGTGGCTTCAGGTAGCCCGTCAGTTCCAGTGCTCCTGGGGTACGGTCGCCGCTGCTGTCGCTTACGCAGTTGCCTTTGGCCTGGCCCGCAGGGATTTGAGCTGTATTACCCACATCGGCATTGATGAGATTTCCCGACAGAAGGGCCATGTGTATCTCACCAATGTCTATGATCTGAGAACCGGCACTCTCATCTGGAGCGGTGAAGGGCGGACCCGAGATAGCCTCTCCGCGTTCTTTGACTTCTTCGGCCCTGAGCGGACAGCCAAGCTTGTCGGCATCTGCTGCGACATGTGGCCTTCCTACATAGAAGTAATCAAGTCCAAGGCTCCGCAGGCGACCTTGGTGTTCGACAAGTTCCACATCGTAAAGCAACTCACGGAGGCCGTAGACAAGGTAAGGCGTCAGGAAGTCGCCGAGAAAGAACAGGAGCACAAGGGTGTCTTGGCCGGCACCCGGTACATCTGGCTCAAGAACCCGTGGAACCCGACGGACAGACAGAAGGCCTCTCTCAGCTTCCTGGAGACACTGAACCTGAAGATCCATCGGGCATATTTGCTCAAAGTGGCGTTTCGTGACTTCTGGCAGTCGGCGACCAGGGACGCAGCGGCAAAGTTCATGGAGCACTGGTTCGGGCTGGCTATGGAGTCAAAGATCAAACCGATACAGGACTTTGCTCTCTTGCTGAAACGGCACGAGGAAAATATCCTCACGTTCTTCGATATGCCGATCTCCAATGGCGCTGTCGAAGGCCTGAACAACAAGGCCAAGGTCATCAGTCATCGAGCCTACGGCTTCAGATCGGCAAAGAACTATATCCTGAATCTCTATCACTGCATGGGAGACTTACCCATGCCTGCTTCCTTGCACAGATTTGTGTGAGGAACCATATTTATGATCTTTGGATACAGGCTTATCATTTATTCTTGCAAGACTCATAAAATAAATTCGTGATTCAGTAAAAAGGGAATGTTTGCCAAGTTTAAAAAAATTAATAACTGTTTTCCCGCTCATGGCCAAATCAACCAAACCGGCAAGCTGGTGTGCTTAAGAGAGGTTCTCGTAGCACAAAGTGAATTGTACCTTGAGTGCATGGCTGGAACACCGCTCCGGTCTTTCTTATATTACCACGGCAAATAAATAGTGCACAGTAATCATGGGTATGCTAAAGTACTTGCATGGAAAAGATCGATGCTCGAACACTCAATCAAGAAGCTCAAGAGGCGTTGCGAAAACAGATCGTGAGGCTACGCAAGGCCGGTCGTTCGCACAAGGAAATTGCCGAAATCGTTGGCTTCACCGAATCCCATTGCAGCCGAGTTTGGACACGCTACCAGAAAGGCGGAGCAAACTCAGTAGCCAAAGGCAAACGTGGTCGCCGCCAGGGAGAACAGCGTAAACTGAGCGCTGAACAGGAAGCTGAAATCAAGCGCCTGATCATCGACAAGGCACCAAATCAGCTGAAGCTTTCCTTTGCACTTTGGACTCGTGACGCCGTTCGCCTCCTGGTCGAACAACGATGTGGGTTCTCCATGCCGATCAGGACTGTTGGCGAGTACCTGAAGCGATGGGGTTTCACCCCCCAGAAACCGGCAAAGTGGGCGAAAGAACAAAGCACTCCTGCTGTTGCCAACTGGCTTCTCAACGAATATCCAGCCATTGAGAAGCGGGCCAAGCAGGAAAAAGCTGAAATCTACTGGGGCGATGAAACAGGCATACAAACCGGTGCCAATGTGGAAAAAGGCTACTCTCCAAAAGGCAAGACGCCTGTTCTGCGCCAAACCAGCCGTAAAGACCGGATCAATATGATTTCTGCCATCACCAATCAGGGCAAGGTCAGATTCATGTTCTATAAAGAAACCATGAACAGTAAGCGCCTGATTACATTTATGAAAAGGCTCATCAAAGACGCTGGGCGAAAAGTCTACCTGATCCTCGACAACCTGAAAGTCCATCACAGTGGTGTAGTAACGGATTGGGTGGAGAAACACAGGGAAAAAATCGAAGTGTTCTACCTGCCATCCTATTCGCCAGAGTTGAATCCGGACGAGTATCTCAACAACAGCTTAAAAGGACGTGTCCATTCAGGGACACGGGCAAAGAATGCCAAACAACTTGAGTCAAAGGCCAGGAAGTATATGCGGCATCTCCAGAATAATCGAAGCAAAACGAAAAAGTTCTTTGAACACCCCTGTGCTGCTTACGCTGCATAATTGATCTGTTTAATTGCCGGAGTAATAACGTTTATCAACAACCTGATAGTGCCCCGTGCGGGTAGTTCGCAGCACAAACTCTCTTCCATCGCAGTGGAGGAAATTGCCGATGTTTTACTTCTCCCGTATCATGCATGCCACCTTGCTTTTCCTTGCCACGGTGACAGTACTGCTGACACCGATTACCATCGTTTAGTTCCAAGGATCACTGGCCAATATCGACAACGTATTTTTTGGGGAAAACCGCCTTCGGCATAGCCCATTCGGAGATTCTCTAGCATGCGGCGAAAGGCATCGATCCCTGGCAGGTAAAACCACGAAAAGAGTAGCGCGCTGTTCTCGGTCTTCATCTGGAGGCCATAACGATCGTTGCGTCAGCCGACCGTGACATCAGGCAGTTCAGCGACCTCAAGGGAAAGCGGGTGAATATCGAGGCGCCCGGATCGATCGATAACGAATATGGTGTGCTTCTTTTTGAGCTATCCGGTATAAATCCGAAAGATGTAACCCTCTCGGAGCATCCTGCCGTCCTTGCTTCCGAATATCTGCAAAACGAGTAGATCGACGCGTACCTGTATACAGATTGACATCCGAACCTCTCCGTGCTGGAGGCAAGCTCCGGCACGCGGAAGGTGCTGCTCATCAATCCGTCGGTAAGTCTCTATGATTCGGTGTCGGCCCTGGACCTGTTGATGGTGGAAAATTTCCCGGGCGGCATGGAGAAGTTCGACCTGTGTTTTCGGGACGCGCTGGTAAAGCTTGCTTCCGTCACCATGAAAATGCGCCACACGCAACTGAGCGGAGAGCTTCTCTGCAAGGCGGACAAACGACCCTCGCCGAGCGAAGAAAATCTTGCCACCCTCATCGGCCTTTCGTTCCTCATGGGTCGATGACACCGGCATCACGCTGGCATTTACCGGAACCTCGGTCGTGGACAAGCGGCACCGGCCTCCCTTCCGCTATCGCCAGACCGGTTCCCCTTTCGAATATGAGCTGCTGCGGATGTTGTTCACTATGAAACGCCACTACGACATAGACAACTGATCCGGGTGGGAAACTGCTGCACTGCAATCAGTTGCTCAATCATTAAATAGTTCGCAAATACAAGGCAAAAGGCATTCACGGAAATGAATCCCATGCGCCAGTCTCTTAAGAGCGTCTCCAGGCATTACGCAACGTAATGTCTTTTATGCGACTCGTTGGTTATGCTTCGAGCCGCTTTTTTTACCATCTGTAAAATTGACATGTAAGCTGTAGAGAGGGGCATATCTGATTTTCGGAGCGTCCTGATGAAGATACTAGTAGTGGAAAGTAATATAACAAGTGCAATGTTGCTCAAAAATGTGCTTGAAAATGAAGGATGCAAGGTCGATGTTGCTCATGGCGGCGAAAGAGGTTTTCGTAATGCATTTCTGATGCAATATGAGCTAGTGATAGTGGATCTAGGTCTAAGGAAAGAAGATGGGATCACACTTATCAAGGAAATGCGAGAGGAGCAAAACTGTACTCCGGTAGTTATTTTGACAAGAATGGATTTTGTTGACGATATTGTTGCCGGTCTTGATGCTGGAGATGATGATTATGTAACGAAGCCTATTAATTTTAACGAGCTCTTGGCTCGTATTAAGGTTCTTCAGCGTAGGACGGAATATCGAAGGAGAGAACAAATTTTCTTTGCCGACCTATTTCTAGACTCTGGAACAAAAGAAGTATGGCGGAACCAGAAACTTATCAAACTTACTAATAAGGAATTCAAGCTACTGGAATTTTTTATGCAAAACACGAATCAGATTCTCACTCGGAAAATGATAACTAGTGCAGTATGGCAAGAAGACATTTATGAAATCACTAATAAAATAGCCGTGTGCATCTTTGATCTGCGGAAGAAGATCGACAGTGGCTTTGAAAAGAAGCTCATTCATACCGTCAAAGGTTTCGGTTACATCATGAAGGATGTGGGGTAGGGGCGTACGAGAAAAATATCTTCTCGTACTTCTATATGCTGATCTCCAATGGCGCTGTTGAGGGGCTGAAAAACAAGGCTAAGATTATCAGCCACAGGGCCTACGGTTTCAGATCGGTAAAGAACTATATCCTGAATCTCTTTCACTTCATGGGGCACTTACCCACGCCTATTTCCGTGCACAGATTTGCGTGAGGAACCAAATATATGATTTATATCAAAGAAAAGTTCCTTTTTTGGGATTGGCGCCCTAACGTGCACAAGGCTGGTTACAGGGATTAGGATCATCTAATTGCACCTTTTACACCAACTCCACCAACTCCACCGCCTCCCTCTCAACTTCCTCCAAATTCTCTGCCGAAATTCCCGACCTTTTCAGGTTTTCAAACAGCTTCACAGCCACCTTTCCCTTCTTGACCGGATCAAGCTCCACACCCTTCTTCACCAAACAACTTTCCAGGGTCGAAATAGTCTGAATCAAAAGCTCCCTGTCGTAATCAACATCACTTTCCCTGAAATACATCTGACCTGACCCGGAGAGCAGCCAGTTAATATTCACCTTGAGCTTTAAGTGCAAGGCTTCAAGAACCTTTCCCCCAGGGATACTGGTTCCAAGTTCATATTGTTGCCACGATCTTAATCCGATTCCTAAAACATCAGAGATTTCCCTTTGACTTAACCCTTTATCTAATCTTACAGCTTTCAAACGTTCATCCATCAAAGACACCCTATAGTGCATTAAAGATGCAGAAAATAGTTGACAAGGTCCAAATAACGCGTATATAAATCCAAAAAAGGACTTAATGTTAAAAATTCTAGCATTTTACCCCCTCTATATCAATTAAAAGGCATAATTTTGCGTATGAAATCCATCTCCGGAAATACTGCCGCCAATCCAAAACAGGACGAGCTTTTCAAAGCGGAAACGACCTGGTTCCATGTCTTCAAGGCCATGATCGACAACGGCGATGTTTCCAGGATGGGGCCGTATGCCATCACTGTCTATCTTGTCATCAAAAGCTTCACCAACTTCAACACTGGCCTTTCTTTTCCTTCGATCGAAACGATAAGCGAAAAATCAGGAATATCATCAAGGCAGATCAAATACTGTCTGAAAATACTTGAAAAACACGGATACATAGCCAGGGAACGAACGGGAAAGAACAACGTCTACCGGCTCAGGGAAAAAGTTGAATTCACCGATGATACTGGCCGCCCGGCTGCCGTCGCCACCTGGGATTACCTCCCTTCGACAATCGACGCTGCCCGGGCCGAGATCAAGAACTTCAAACTGACCGGAAACCCGGAAGGGTTGCAGGTTGTTCATATCCAAAAGCTAATCCTTAACGTGCAGATTAACAATAACAGCCGGGACATCCAGCAGATCAACTTGGGAGATATCAAGGACGACGGTCTTAGGGAGCAGTTGGCGTCCTTGCTTTCCAAGGCCAAAGCACACGTCTCGTAAGTTATCCACAATTTTGAGACGAGCTAAAAACAAGTGCACCTTGTGCACTTGACTCGTCTTTGGCTATCTGAAGGCATAACAAACCGCAGCCGGCAAGGATTTTTCGAATAAAACAGGGTTCATCTCCGAAGCCTTCCTGTTAGCGAAGTCCCGTAAATTGACTCCCATTGCTTTACCCCACAGTTGTGCTCGAAACATGCCAACCATCCTTGCTGTGCTTTCCCTATCAGGAGGCGTAGACGTTCGCCACTTTGGTTGAGGCAAGTCAGACTCCCCTCGGTTCAGGCTGGTGCCGGCCAGAAGAAGGAATGCATACGCCGCAACGACGAACGCGGGAACAGCTTCGACAGCCGCTTGCGAACGCACCTGCGCCTCGCCAACCCCGATCACCGTCTTCTCATCCCTGAAGTTCAACTCTACTTCCCAACGCCACAAATAGGATTGCAGTAGTCGCTCAAGCGGCAGATCCGGGTCGGTGCAAAGAAGGTAGACCGGATTACGATAGAGAAGCCGTGCTCCTTTGCGTGGCCGGTAGGCAAGGGGACGGACGATAACCAGTCGGGCATCGGTTACGCCAGTGCCAAGCCAGCGCAGCGGCGCAACCGTCTTGACGTCGAACGAATGAGTCTTGCCAGCGGCAAATGCTTGGACGGTATGCCAGGCAAACGCATCATCCTGGCGGATCTGTTCAGGAGTCGGCAATGGTGCGCCGTACCAACGCCGTCGGCCTCGCCGAGGCGTGTTGTCTTCAGTCGGAGGGAGAAACAGCTTTGCGTCTTTTCGAATGCGACCGATGGCAACCGTATTGTCCGGTAAGTTCCGGAACACCGTGCGATTGGTAAATCCGCCGTCAACCGAAACGATTAGACGCCGTCCGCCATCTTCCTGGTCAAGCTGCTTGCGCAAGTCAGCCAACCGGGCCGCTCCGGCGCTACTTACCTTCATGGTCTGCTGCTGAAGCCGATACTCGTCCCAGACCGTCTTAGCCGCTTTCTTCCCCGGTTTTGCAGGAGACGGGGCATGGGTCAGATCGATAGGAATCCCCCTGGCCTGACCAGTCACGGACAGATCCGGCAATGCCGCCGAAACCTGGAGAAAGCGCTGCCCCCAGACAAAGTTAGAGCAAAATGGCGGCCCCAGGGGATCCCGCTTCCAGCCTGTGCCATGTACCTTACGCCCACGTTTGCGAATTAGCGTATCATCCATCATCACCACCAACGGTTCATCCTGTCCAAGCCGCCCCACGACCTCCCTGCGTGCTGGTGCAAACAGGACATCCTTGTCAAACCGCTGCCGTTCGAACAGCCGGTACGCGGCCGACCAGTCGGTGAACTGTTGGGCACTGGCGCAGAGCATACCGCTCACTGTCCGCCGTCCCAACCCAACCAAAGAACTCATGGCCAGGGTACGGGCACGCTCAAATGTGCGGACCTGAGCAAAAGCGGGCTTTGTCTGATCGAATAACCGGTTGAAGGCGTCGATCATTCCTGCCGTTTTTTTTTCATCGCTGATGGCGGTACCTTCTGGCGACGCAGCACGAGGCTCTCCTTGTCCTCAACAATCCATTCGACCGTTTCCCCGCGTTCGAATTCCATTGCCTGAGCCACAGCAGCAGGGAAATTGATGTACCACTGCTCGCTTTGTTTGCGTTTGATTAATTGGACTTTTGTTGGATATCCCATGGCACCCTCCAGTCTAGTTATATCACTAGATAATATAATACAAAAAAAGTCGAGAGTTGCAAGCTCTCAACGTTAGTTTATCTAGTAAAAGGCCAAAGACGAGACAAGTGCACCTTGTGCACTTGAGAAAGGCAAACAAGTGCATGTCAAGCACTTGAAGCCACCTATCAGGTGCATCATGTGCACCCTAACAAGATATTTAAATAAAAGACTTAACAAGAAGGAAAAACCTTGTGGAAAAACTTGCCGGAATAGGGGGAGCACCAGGCAATCTGACACCCACTAAAAGCAAAGCAAGGCAAAGATTAAAACGCTGGCATTAAAATATCTTATTCTGTATAAATGGGTGTGAAAAAACATTGGAGGTAACTAATGCGCAGGCGATCAATAACACTGGCCCTGGTTGTCTTTCTGCTGTTCTCCGCATCAAACGTTCTCGCTGCTGGTTCCGGTATGCCCTGGGAAACTCCTCTGAATATGATTCTGAACTCGATAACGGGACCGGTGGCAAAAGTCATTGGAGCAATAGCAATAGCCGCCACTGGCCTTGCCCTGGCATTCGGTGAAGGGGGAGGGGGCTTCAGGAAGATCTTACAGATCGCCTTCGGCCTTTCCATCGCATTCACGGCTACCAGTTTCGGTATCGGCTTCTTCGGTTTCGCAGGCGGCGTTACTTTCTAATGCCGGAAAGGAGGACGCGTGGCGGCTAACGGTTACGATGTTTCCATCCACCGCAGCCTGACTCAACAGATAATGCTGGCCGGTGTCCCGCGAGACATTGCCATACTCAACGGCACCTTCGTTGCCGCCTTCGGCCTCGGCCTTCACTCCTTCTGGTCAATTCCCGTCGGTATCATTCTGCACGTACTTGCCGTTTTCGCAACCAGGAAGGATCCCCAGTTTTTTGGCTGCTTCCGGAGGCATATCAAACAAAAAAGTTATTACGGCGTCTGAGGTTCAATATTTCATATGCCTTCTTACCTTGCGCCTATCTATTATCAGATTGGCGAGGATTGAAACATGTATCGAATCAGAGAGTACAGAAAAAATCCCGACCGCCTTTCCGACCTGCTTCCCTGGGCCGCCCTTGTCGCTCCCGGCACCATACTCAACAAGGACGGCAGTTTCCAGAAGACCTTCAGGTTTCGTGGGCCGGACCTGGACAGCGCCACGGAAACGGAGCTGGTCTCCGTTTCGTCCCGGTTCAATAACGTCTTCAAGCGCCTTGGTTCCGGGTGGGCCTTCTTCGCGGAAGCCCAACGGGCCTTGTCCCGTGTCTATCCCCGCTCCGAATTCCCAGACCAGCTGAGTTATCTAATCGACGAGGAACGGCGTATCAGCTTCGAGGAAAACAACCACTTTGAAAGTTCCTACTACCTCACGCTGGTTTATCTCCCCCCTTCGGACGTATCCAACAGGATCGCGGCACTCTTTATCGAGAACAGCAGCAAGGTTGCCGTGGATTACCAGGCACAGCTTAACCTGTTCGGCATCGAAACCGGCAGGCTCCTGGACCTCCTACAAGGTGTCATTCCTGAGATCCAGCCGTTGTCCGACGAAGAAACCCTCACCTACCTGCACGGCACGATATCTTTTAACCGCCATCCCGTAAGGGTTCCTGACATACCCATGTACCTGGACGCGGTCCTTGCCGATACGCCGCTTACCGGTGGGCTGGAACCCCGCCTTGGGGATACGGCCTTCAAGGCAATTTCTGTCCTTGGTTTTCCGGGAACAAGTATCCCTGGGATACTTGACGCCCTGAACCGGCTGGCCGTCGAATACCGCTGGATGACCCGTTTCATACCCATGGACAAGGAAGAGGCCATCAAGGAGCTGACCCGCTACAAACGTAAATGGTTTTCCAAGCGGAAGGGCATCGTTACCTTGATCAAGGAAATGGTATCCGGTTCGGAAAGCGTCATGGTTGATTCCGACGCCGAGAACAAGGCATACGACGCTGACGAAGCCCTGCAGGAACTTTCCGATGATGAAGTTTCCTACGGATACTTCACCGCCACCGTCATCGCCTGGGACCAGGACCAGGAGCGTCTCGACGGTAAGACGCGGGCGGTCGAAAAGGTCATCAACTCCCTGGGCTTCACCACCATAACCGAGAGCATGAACGCCGTGGAAGCATGGCTTGGCACCATTCCCGGACACTGCCGGGCAAATGTCCGCAGGCCGATCCTCAACACCATGAACCTGACTCACCTCCTGCCGGTGTCCGCTGTCTGGGCTGGCCCGGAAAAGAACCGCCACCTGGATGCCCCGGTGTTGCTCCATGCCGTAACCACCGGCAGCACTCCCTTCAGGGTTTCCTTCCATGTCGGGGACGTGGGGCACGCAATGGTTGTCGGTCCCACCGGCTCCGGCAAATCGGTCCTGCTTGCACTCCTTGAAGCACAGTTTCTCCGCTATCTGGACGCCCAGGTGTACATCTTCGACAAAGGGGGCAGCGCCCGGGCCGCAACGGCGGGGGTAGGGGGAGACTTCTACAACCTGGGCGAAGACATTAACGGCCTTTCCTTCCAGCCTCTTTCTCGCATCGATGACGAACTGGAACGGAGTTGGGCCGCGGAATGGGTCCTGGACCTGCTCCGCAGGGAGAACATCGAAATCACTCCCACGGTCAAACAGGAAATCTGGGTCGGCCTCTCCAGCCTTGCCACCGCTCCGGTCGAACAACGCAGCATCTCCGGCCTGATCGCGCTCCTGCAGGACAGTCTGCTCCGCCAAGCCTTGCAGTCCTATTCCATTGACGGTCCACACGGCCACCTGCTCGATGCAACCGGGGATTCCCTCGGTTATGGCAAATGGCAGTGCTTTGAGATGGAGCACCTCATGAACACCCCTGCCGTGGTTCCGGCGGTGCTGTCGTATCTCTTTCACCGCCTGGAAAAACGGTTCGACGGCAAGCCGACCATGCTGGTTCTCGACGAGGCCTGGATATTCTTCGATAACCCCATCTTCGCCGCGAAGATCCGTGAATGGCTCAAGGTGCTGCGCAAAGCCAACGTAAGTGTCATCTTCGCCACCCAGAGCCTTTCCGATATTGTCAACAGCCCCATTGCAACCGCCCTGATCGAATCGTGTCCCACCCGGATTTTCCTGCCGAACGACAAGGCCCTGGAAGAGAGCACGGCGGAAATCTACCGCCGCTTCGGACTCAACGGCCGACAGATCCGTATCCTTGCCCTGGCGCAGCCGAAACGCCAGTACTACTACCAGAGCCCCATGGGAAACCGCCTGTTCGAGTTGGGTCTGGGGCCTCTCGCCCTGGCGTACTGCGCCGCAGGCAGCAAAGAAGACCAGCGCATGATCGTAACGTTGCTGGCCGAGCATGGTAAAGAAGGATTCAACGCTGCATGGGCAGCGTATAAGAACCTTCAGTGTGATGCTGAATTCCTAAGCCCGGAAAAGCCTCAACTGGCAACCGGATAGAAAGGAGCTTTTGAAAGATGAAATGGAAAACCCTGCTTTTATCCATCGCAATCTTCAGCCTGACATGCACACCGTCCTATGCCGTTCTCGGGGTTGGGGATATCGTTTTTGATCCGGCTGCATTCTCGCAGCAGCTGATTTCCTACATGAACATGGTTCGCCAGTACATTACCCAGGCGCAACAATATGCCACGCAGCTGCAGCAGCTGTCAGCCCAGACCCAGAACCTCCAGAATCTCAACTACCTGATTGACCTGACCGGCATGCAGGACATGCAGCGGATCATCCAGTCGGCTCGTGGAATAGCCAGCGACTACGCTTCCTTGCAGCGTCAGTATGACGAGATGTATCCCGAGTTTTCCAAATTCAGCACCATGACCGGAGAAGACTTTGCCAGAAAGGCCCTTCAGTGGACCCAGGAGACGGCAAACACAAACCGGGATGCTATGGAGCTCCTCAGCAAGACCAGGGACTGGTTCAATTCCGACTCCAATGACCTGCGAAATCTTACCGTAAAGGCAAATGCCGTCTCGGGAGCCAAGGACGGCTTGCAGGCCATAGCCCAGATTGCAGCTCTCCAGTCAAAGCAACTGATTCAGCTTCAACAGACCATGTCAGCCTCGGCAAAAGCCGAAGGGGTATACATGGCTCAGAAAGCGGAGCGGGAGGCAGCAGCCTTGGCGAGAATGAAGAAGTTTGCCGGGAACTGGGAAGATGATGTTGAAGAATGGGAGCAGTCAAGACAAAAACCAACAAAGCCTATGTGGAAGAAATAGGAGAATATATGAAACGGATAGCAATTTTATTAATAGTGGTTTTTGCCTTTAGTTTAGCAGCATGTAAATCACAACGCGAAACCCAAGAAGAAACGGCAAAAGAGAGACAAAAAGACATGTTTGGAAATTGGGAAAAGGACGTTGAGAAATGGAAACAAACAAGACAAAAACCAACAAAGCCCATGTGGAATGAGTAGGAGGAAAAATGAATTATTTGCCCATGGGACCTACGGAGATATTGAACCTTTTTAAAGGATTTTTTCAATCCGGGCAATCAAGCCTGCTTAGTCCGGCTCTGAGCTTGTTGGCTGTTCTTGCCCTTATAACAATAACCTGGCATTCCCTTATGTGGTCATTCGATGAAAGCGGCAATGCCCTGAAGGAATTTCTTCGTAAGGTTATTTTCATAGGTTTCTTCATTTGGTTTGTGAAGGAATTTCCTTGGCTCACACAAAAGGCAATTGATGGTTTCATATGGGCTGGCAGTAAGGCAGGGAGTTCCAGCAATATTTCAGTCATGAATGATCCGTCAGCAATTATGGTGGAAGGCTTCCGTGTAGTTGCCAACCTGGCAAAGGCAATCGGAAGCGCCAGCCCTTGGGAACTTCCGGCGTACTTCACCAACTTGATTATCTTCCTGCTGATAGTCCTTTGTTACGCCATCATCGCGATACAGGTATTTCTCGTTCAGGTCGAATTTGGAATTATTGCAACTCTTGGCCTGATACTCATCCCCTTCGGCGTATTGCGTCCTACATCATTCATAGCGGAGAAGGTCTTCGGGGCAGTCATGAGTTTCGGCATAAAACTCATGGTTCTTTCTTTCATCCTATCAATAACCTTTCCAATCCTTCAGCAACTGACAATCCCCGAAGAGCCGAATTTGCTTTCCTTTGTCAATGTTTTCGTGGCCTCGGCCATGCTCGCTTTTTTGTGCTGGCATGCTCCAAGTATCGCAGCCTCAATGCTCTATGGCGCCCCTTCGTTGTCTGCGCAAACTGCCAGCTCTGGAGCCTCCAGAACTTTGTCAACAGTCCGTCAGATAGCAGTTGCTAAAACCGGCGGCCCCGTCAGTGCGGGCGTAGCCGCAACACGCGCTGCTGCAAGAGGTGGGAAACCCTGAAAGGAGGACCGTTGCAATGCCATTAGAATGGAATGAAACATCAACAAAATTCAAAATTGCTTGGTTGTCCTGGCTGATCGGCGCACCGGTGCTTTCAGTAATTATATGGCGTCTCCAGATTCCTTATATCGAAATCTATCTCATCATTATCGCCATAGCGGCCTGGACTGCGGCGTTCCTGTACAAAAGGCGAAAGAAAAGAATGGCAGAGGAGTTGTTGAACACTTCAGATCCGGAACAGACCCCCAGCCTCAAACGATGTCGTACGTATTGCTCCGCAGATGTTGATGATGAAAAAGGTAATGGAGCTTTAAAATGACCAAAGGCATTTTAACAACGCTGCCCGAAGGCTACGCCAATTGGCTAAAAGAAGTAAAGGAACGAATCCAAGCATCGCAACAGAAAGCTGTTCTCGCAGCCAATAGCGAGATGATCCTTCTTTATTGGCAAATCGGTAGAGACATTCTAGAACGTCAAAATCAGCAAGGGTGGGGTTCAAAAGTAGTCGGACATCTTGCGGAAGATTTGCGGCGTGAGTTCCCCAATATGAAGGGATTTTCTCGTGCCAACCTTCTTTATATGAGAGCGTTTGCTGGTGCATGGCCTGATAAGGCAATTGCCCAACAACTCGTTGGACAATTGCCATGGGGGCACAATCTGGAACTGTTGACCAAATTGAAAAATCGTGAGGACCGTGAATGGTATGCCCAAGCTGACATTGAACATGGTTGGAGCCGTAATGTCCTGGTTCATCAGATAGAAAGTGGATTGATTCACCGTCAAGGTAAAGCCCTCTTTTCCAATCAACTCCCATCACCCCATGCGGAAATGCTGCAGCAGACTTTCAAAGATCCCTACCTCTTTGACTTCCTTAATGTAGGCAAGGAAGCACACGAACGAGACATCGAGACTGCACTTGTCGATCATATCACCCGCTTTCTCTTGGAGTTGGGGGCTGGTTTCGCTTACGTCGGACGTCAGGTCCATTTCGAGCTCGAAGGTGACGACTTCTACATCGACCTTCTTTTTTACCACCTCAAACTTCGGTGCTATGTAGTCGTCGAACTGAAGGCTGGTGCCTTTAAACCTGAATATGCCGGCAAGCTGAACTTCTATCTTTCCGCTGTTGATGCAACGATGAAGCATGAAAATGATAACCCGAGCATTGGCCTCATACTCTGTAAGGACAAGAAAAAACTCATGGCCGAATATGCTTTGAAGGACATTTCAAAGCCTGTTGGAATATCGGAATATCGCCTGAGTGAAGCTGTCCCGGAAGATTTCAAAGGAAGCCTGCCAACGATTGAAGAGATTGAGGCTGAACTATCGGATGATAACCAGGACCACAATGTTTAGGAGGGTAGTGATTTTGAACGAATTCAACAACCCACCCATAAACTTCAAACCGGACCAAGCCCCGGAAACCCCCTATCAACGGGCAAAAGCAGAATGGGACAACCGGATCGGCTCCCTTGTCGTCCAGGCAAAAAACTGGCGCCTTTGCGCTTTGTCGCTTTGCGGCATTACCGCCATTCTCCTTGTCGGCTTCATCTACCAATCGGCAAAGTCCACTGTCACTCCCTACGTTGTAGAAGTAACGAAAGAGGGTCTTGTCCAGGCAGTCGGTCCGGCTTCTCAAAACAATTTCAAGCCCGGCGGCCCGGTGCTCGAATACTTCCTTGCCCAGTGGGTGCAGCGCGTCCGCTCGCTTCCCATCGATCCGGTCGTAGCGAAAAACAACTGGCTCGAAGCCTACGCCTACCTTCGTCAAAGCGCTGCCAACACTCTCAACGAAATTGCCCAGAAGGAGCAACCACTCGCCAAGCTCGGCCAGGAAACCGTTTCCGTCCAGGTCCGGAACGTCGTCCCCTTGTCAAAGGACACCTACCAGGTGCGGTGGGAAGAAGTCCGCTACTCGAAAGAAGGGGCCACCATCGAAGCGAAAAACATGACCGGAGCATTCACCATCGAGATTGATCCTCCGGATGATGAAATGCAACTGCAGAAAAACCCCTTGGGCCTCTATATCAACCGTTTCAGCTGGTCGCGGGACGTATAAATCAATACCTGTCCCTACTGGACAGGTAAAAAATTAAGGAGGGAATCATGTTCAAGGTACGCCACGGGGTCTATATTGCATTACTTGTCCTGCTTGTCACGGTTGCATATGCAAACAATCCTGCGGAAAACTCTCCGGCACCCCTTGGGGTCGTTCCCAAAGGGGACCTGAAGGATATCGAACCGGTATCTCCCGACAGCACCGGCATTGCACCGGAGGTCCCGGCGATCCCTAGCGAAATGCCGGACGACTTGCTCGAAGCCGCATTAAACCCGGCGCAGTCCCCGGAGACCAGGGAAGGGGAGGGCAAAACAGGGAAGATAGCCAAAAGAAAAGTTTCTTCCGGCGTATTCACCATGCCGGTCAAGGACAGGCGTGTCGTCGATACGGCCATCCGGGAGGCGACCCGGCGGCCTGCCAACTCCGTCAACAGCGAAAGCAAAACCGTCTACAGCTATACCCCGGATGCCATCTATACCCTCTACGGCGCACCGGGCCGGGTCATCGACATCCAGCTCCAGCCCGGCGAAAAACTTACCGGGCCGGTCATCGCGGGCGATACCGTCCGCTGGGTAGTCGGCACCTCCGTCAGTAGAAACGGCGCCAGCGCCATTACCCATGTCCTAGTGAAACCGGTCCAGGCGGGTATTGAAACCAATTTCATCATCACCACCGACCGCCGTTCCTATCACCTGATAGCCAAATCCTTGAACCGCAGCTTCCTGCCCACCGTTTCCTGGACCTATCCCCACGAGGAAATGGCGAAATTCGACGCCTACAACCCGGACGGCCAAAAGGCCGCTGACATGCTGGCTTCCGGCGGCATTTCCCCCGACAAGCTCAACTTCAAGTACACCATCGACCCCGATGATAATTACTCCTGGACGCCGGTCCGGGTCTTTGATGACGGCTCCAGAACCTATATACAAATGAGCCCGGAAATGAAAAACACCCAGGCCCCTGTGTTTTTCATCAAAGATGAAGACGGCCTGAACCTCGTCAACTACAGGGTGCGAGGCGATTACTACGTCGTGGACCGGTTGTTTGAAGAAGGCGAATTCAGGTGTGGCAAGGACGAAATCGTCAAGATCGAAAAAGACAGGCCGTGGTCATTGTTCGGCTCCTGATGGAACACCGCGAAACGATCGAACAACCAGGAAGGAGGCACCATGTCTGAAGACAGAAAAAATCCGAATCCCCACGACATCGAAGATACACCGTTACCGCTCAGGACACCGCGGATAACGGTATCGAGGATAAACCGGAAACTGGTAATCACCCTCATGATAGTCTTTTGCAGCCTTGCCGCCCTGTCTCTCATCTGGGCGGTATCACCCAACAGAAACGCAAAGGATACAGCTGAAAAGCCCGGCGCAACCGCGAACAACGCACCCAACCTGCCGGAAAACGTCATAAGCTCTCCCACCAGTTACCAGGATCTTGCGAAAGACGGCAACGTGCCACCGCTTGGTTCGCCAGCGGGAGCTTTTCAGCAGCAGCGGGAATACGACGCGGGCCGCTCCCTGTCGTCTGCCGCAGACGGCGGTCCCGCATATTCCGCCGCAACCAACCAGGGGCAACTTACGCCTGAACAGCAGGCAGCCCAGGCCGCCGCTGAACAGCACCGGAAAGACTACCAGGAATCCCTGCGGGCGCCGCTTGCCTTCGGCGGTGCCATGACAAACTACACCCCACGCCCAGAAAATCAGGTCGCACAGCCAATGCCGGCCATCCCCGGCATCGACCGGCTGGAAGCCATGACGCGCAGGATCGGCACAGGCCTCCCCGGCGGGGACAACGACCAAAACATGCAGGACGAAAAACGCGCATTCTCATTGGAGAAGAGGGGGCAGAGCCCCTACCTGCTCGCTGCCCTGCAGCATCCCGTTTCCCGTTATGAAATAAAGGCCGGAACCATCATCCCGAGCCTGCTTATCACCGGCATTAATTCCGACCTGCCCGGTCAGATCGTCGCCCAGGTCCGCGAAAACGTCTATGATACCGTAACCGGCCGCTTCCTGCTCATCCCGCAGGGCTCACGCCTTGTCGGTGAGTACGATTCCAAGGTTGCCTACGGCCAGGAGCGGGCGCTCGTCGTTTGGAGCCGCCTGATAATGCCCAACGGGAACTCCATAAACCTGGAAGGCATGCCCGGCGTGGACATGAGTGGTTATGCCGGACTCAAGGACCAGGTCAACAACCATTACGCCAAGCTTCTGACCGGCGTCGTCCTCGGCAGCGTAATAGGCGCCGGGGCGCAAGTCGCCACCGGCGGTCAGGGCTCGCCCAACACTCCGGCCAGCTTCGGCCAGCTGGCCGTTGCTGGAGCTGCCCAGAACATCAACCAGGCCGGACAGCAGATCACCCAGAAAAATCTCAACCTGCAGCCGACCATCGAGATCCGTCCCGGAATGAAGTTGAATATTTTCATAACCAGGGATATGGTGCTGAAGCCCTATTCCCGAATCTGACAGGAGCAAACATCATGAGCCTCAAAATCAAACCAGCCCCGGAACCGCCGCCCATGACCCGGCTCTCCGTAAAAATCCCTGTCCCCACCGCCACAATGCTCGCCGCATACGTAAAAGCATACGAGCAGTCCTACAATAAACCGACTGACGGCGGTTTCATCGTCAACGAAATCCTGCTTACCTTCTTCAACTCTGACAGGGAGTTCCAGGATCTTCTTAAGAAAAACCCCGACCTTCTTACCGCCGTTGCGGAAAAACCAGTACAGCAAAACAAACCCACAAGCCCGGAAGGTCTATAACCATGCAATTCAGGATTCAACTCCCGCTTCTCCTACTACTTGTTTTTATCCTCTTTCCGGCGCTTGCCGTTGCCCAGGCAGTCACCGCCAAAGTCATCCGGGTAATCGACGGCGACACCATCAAAGTGAATCTCCAGGGACAAACCGAATCCGTCAGGTTGATCGGCATCGACACTCCAGAATGCCGGGCCAACCAAAAAGCCGAACGGGACAGCGAACGCAGCGGCCAGGACCTGGCCGCCATCATTTCCCAGGGAAAGGAAGCAACCTCCTTCACCCGATCCCGAGTGAAGAAAGGCGACACTGTTCGCCTCGAAACCGACGTGCAGCAAAGAGACAAGTATCGCCGACTTCTGGCGTATGTCTGGCTGCCCAACGGAACCATGCTCAATGAGGCAATTGTGCGGGCCGGATACGCTCAACCGGCGACCTTCCCACCTAATGTCAAATACCAGGACCTCTTTCAGGAAGCAGCCCGGGAGGCCCGAAAACAAAGAAGAGGATTGTGGGAATAGGGGGGTAATGCGAGAGTGTCGCAGCAGCTATCAGGGGAAGAAATAATCGCCTTGGCGGAAGGCCTCAGAAAAGGCGCAGAATTGCGGCTTGAGGATATGGATTTTGCCATGGGGCGAACCTGGTGGAACAGGGAGACAGAAACTCTGCATAAGCTCCAGTGCGGCCAGATAGTCGAAGGTATCCGCAACAAAGGGCTTCAGGAAGTAAACTTCAGCGTCGCTCCTTCGCGGTACGGCGGAAATCTTCTGAGAAATGTGGATAACCAAGTATCCATACTACGGCAACTAAGCGAAAAACAGATACGGCATGAAATTACCGGCCGGGAGCTGCTGAAGAGGATCGACACGGAAACCGGCTTTCTCGAATCATGTATTGCTAACGAGGGACACGTTGACATCCTCAAAAGAGCCCAGGAAGAATACAACCACCTGGTCAAGTCAAAACCTCCGGAGAAGGACATTGCCACCGTAGTCAAGGATCGAATCTCCGAGTTCCAAAAATCCAGAACAAAGCTACAAGGACTGGAAAACAACACTTTCACCCTGCAGCGCAATGATATATATTCCACCATTAGAGATCCAGAATTTATCAAGAAGGTGGAAAAGTTGAACGAACTGCAACTGACGGGAAGCGAGTTGACGAAACGGATAGACGGGGAACTGGAATACTTCCGAGAGGCCATTAACAGCCCGGAAAAAAGGGAACGCTTACGGGTTACCCAAAGCGTTTACAAAACCCCTCCTGAGAAAGATGTCGTCACAATCATCGAAGAAAAGATAACTGACCTGGAGCGTGCCCGACTGAACCTGCAGGGGCTCGAAAAAGCCTCTTTAACCATAAATAACCGGGAAAATATCCATTCTATAGTTAAATCTCCCGACTTCGCCAAACAGATAAAACGAGAAAACGGCCGCTTTTGTAGCCGAGACAGATAATCCCCCACCCCGGTAAGCCGGGGTTTTTTTGTCCACGGCAAAGGATTATTCAATGGGAATTCTGATTATCGAAGATGACAAAAAAAATGCTGCTCTTATCAAACGCAGACTTGAAGCAGAACACTTTAAAGTTGCAGTAGCATATGACGGAGAAAGAGGTTTCAAGAAGGCTCTGAGCAAATCAATTAGCCTTATAATCCTCGATGTAATGATTCCAAAAAAAGATGGCCTGTCAGTTATCAGGGATCTGCGCAGAGAAAATATCTCTACTCCTGTACTGATACTCTCGGCAAAAAATTCCGTTGAGGACATTGTGGCCGGTCTGGATGCCGGAGCGGACTGCTATTTGAGCAAGCCATTTGATTGTGCCGAACTCCTGGCCCGTATCCGGGCACTGCTCCGCAGGCCCAAGCAGAGCCGAGGCGCTGTAATCCAGTTCGCCGAATTACTTCTGGACCCGATTGCCCGCAAGGCATGGTGCAAGGATGGGGAAATACACCTAACTTTAAAAGAATATACCCTTCTCGAATTCTTCGTACGCAATCCGAACCAAGTATTGAGCCGCAGCGCAATCGTTGAGAATGTCTGGCCAAATATGGAATCCGTGAAGTTCACCAATATTGTAAGTGTATACGCCAGCTTTCTTCGCAAGAAAATAGATAAAGTCACAGGCAGAAAACTTATCCACACGGTACCCAGAACCGGATATATCCTGAAAGAGACCTGATCATCAATATCAATAGGCAAATGAGTAAAGCGAATCAGGGACCGAAGCGCCAGAGTGAGCCGCAAGCGGTCCCGGTTGCCTGTTGATATTGATCAATGCAGGGGGTAAAGATGATTAGGGAAGAGCTGGAACTTTATAAGTATGTAGGCAACTTCCACAAGGAAAGACCACCACAGTCCGACAATACAATCCATCAGGCCAGGTGCACGGCCTGCAATGTACTTTATCGTGTCGAAGGTTCTGATAGCGGCCTTTGTCCCTTCTGCCGGGAGGAACTTGATTTCTACTTATCCCTTCCTCGGTATCATTATTCTTCGTGCCACAGGAAAAGAACCGCTAACGCCCAGGCTAACCGCAAAAAAACCTGAGCAAGACATTTAGCGATTGCCCCCACCCAGTCACCTTGGGCCAAAGTAACCACCCCATGTCCTCACCGCGCCGGGATACTGCACATGTGCGCAGATCCTCGGCTTGCTCTCCCCCAGGGCGGTAACTTTAATCGGCCTGGAAACCATTCGCCAACTGGTAAAGTCGTCAAGTTGTCGAGTCGTTTCCTTCATTCCTTTTGCCCACCCGGCAAGCGCAATTATCTGCCCACTATTATCGCTTGATGTTATACCAATATTGGTATAACATTATTCTACCTGCGAAAGATGACACATCCGGAGGTGATATGACAAAAGATCATGAACCAAAGCAGCGTCGTGAGACGCAGCGTAAGGAGAAATCGTAATGTCAAAAGAGATCGTATTTTTAGGTGATTCAAGAGAGAAGTTAAGAGATTTCCCAGATGAAACGAAAATTTGCATGGGGCATGCCCTCCGGACAGCACAAGAAGGAGGGAAAGCATTCAACGCCAAACCGATCAAAGGAATCGGTGGAGGGGCGACGGTAATTGAAATATGTGATAATCACGACGGAAACACATACAGGGTGATGTATACCGTCAAGATTGGCAGCAAGTTATATGTCTTGCATGCTTTTCAGAAAAAATCGAAGAAAGGGATTGAAACCCCAAAACCCGAGATTGAGATTGTCAAGATACGTCTCAAGAAAGCAAAGGAACTGGCTCTCGAAGAGCGAATTTAAGGAAGAAAGATAGAAAGAAAGGAAGATTAGTATGAAAGAGAGAAGAGAAGAGCAATACCTGGAAGAGATTAGTGTAACTCCTTCCACAGGCAATGTTTTCGAAGATCTAGGGTTACCGGACGCAGAAGAATTATTGGTAAAAAGCAACTTAGCAATAAAAATCAGTAACATAATTGAAAAACGTCATCTCTCACAGAAAGAAGCTGTGGTGATCCTTGGGATTCCGCAACCAAAAGTTTCTATGATCCAACATGGGAAATTAAGAGGATTCTCGCTTGAAAAACTCTGTCACCTTCTAACCCTACTTGGCCGAGATGTCGATATCGTCGTAAAGGATCGGAAGAAGGGTGGGGTCGGTCACATGCGGGTAACCTACGTATAAAGGGGCTGTAAGCTGGAACCCCAGAAAATTCCGTCACCCCCACTCCCCCCACTACGATCGCAGCCAGGTCGATGACCTGCCCGTTGCCACGGAAGGTGTAGTGCCCATTCAGGTGGATGTGGCGCCAAGCCACCGGCGAAATCTTCTTGATCAAAGCCCGTGCTTTCGCGTACCAACCGCCTCGTACTTCGTGAACAACCGTAAATCAATACTAGATGTATTACGCCGTGAATACGCTGCACTATCAGAAAAGTTGCCTCGGCCCCCTATGGTAAGAGACATTGACCGAAAACCCGGCAGATTTGGTGATGACAATTTCAGGGGATATGACTGCTGCAGATAGGATGGCCCCTGGTGACACTACTGTTGGTTCTACCCCAGGTAATCAGGTCCTCAGTCGTTTGCGATAGATTGACGGTCTCTCTCTATTCCACACGCCTGACCGCGGGTTTCATAAACAACAGATCGAATACCGTCACAACCACTCCTGCCAGGAAGAATACCCCCAGGACGAGGGTAATTCCCATCCAGAGACGCATATGCCCCTGGGCGGTCATGTAACCCATGCCCAGCACCCTCTCCAGGTAGCTCTGCAATACGCCGGCGATGCCGAAGGTGAGTCCCATGAGCATCATGGCGCTGCACATGGTCCAGAACCCCAGCTTGGCACGCGTCGGCTGGTAGACCTCAATTCCCTTCAGCTTCGGAATTGCAAAGTAAAACACCGTAAGATTGAGCAAGGCATAGGCGCCGAAAAAGGCGAGATGTCCGTGCGAAACGGTGACCTGCGAACCATGGGTGTAGTAGTTGATCTGCGGAAGAGTATGGGCAAACCCCCAAATGCCGGCGCCGATGAAATGGAATATGGCACAGCCGATCGCAAGGGTCCAGGTATGGGGGTTGATAATCTGCGTTTGGCGGTGCTTGACATGGTGCATGGTGTCGATGACCATCAAGAGGATCGGCAGGGGCTCGAGCGCGGAGAAAATGCCACCGATCCAGAGCCAGTACTTGGGAGCCCCGATCCAGTAATAATGATGGCCGGTACCGGCTATGCCGGTAAAGAGAAACAGGCCGATTTCCACGTACAGCCATTTTTCCACAACGTGACGCTCCACCCCGGTCAATTTCAAGAGCACGAACGCCATAATGGCGCCGGTCACGAGTTCCCATGCTCCTTCAACCCAGAGGTGGATGACCCACCACCAGTAATACCAGTCGATGACTTCGTTTTTGTAAAACGGGATACCGAAAAGATAGAGTAAGGCCAGAAAGACCAGGCCGCCGAGGAGTACCGCCTGGATGACGGTCCAGCGCTTTGCCTTGAACATGGTCATGCCGATATTGAACAGGAAAATCAAGGCCCCGATTACTACGACGTAATTAAGCGGCGGTGGTATTTCCAGGAGAGGTCTGCCCTTGGTCCAGCCGAAGAGAAAGCCGATGATAGCGATGACGCCGGTTGCAACCAGTGCAATGAGCTGCAGCCAGGCCAGTTTCGGTGAATAGACCTCGCTGCCGGTTTCTTCGGGAACGATGTAATACGTGCCTCCCATGAAGCCGAGGAGCATCCAGAGCACCAGCAGGTTGGTATGGATGGCCCGTGCCGTGGCGAATGGAAAAACGTCCACAATTTCCTGCGGTACCGTGAAGGTGTAATTATAGGCAAGCCAGAGCCCCATGATCACCTGGAGCACAAAAAGAACGAGGGCAATTCTGAAATACCAGTGAGCGATCCTTTGGGAACGATATTCCATCTGCTGCCTCCTTATTTCTGATTTCCGAGGAATTTGGCGACCTCTTCCAGTTCACGGTCCGTGAGGTCAATTTGCGGCGGCATCAATGCTTGGGGGTTCACACTTTTCGGGTCTTTGATATAATGCCCGATCTGTTCGGCGGTGAGCGTGCGGCCGACCGTGTCGAGCGCCGGGCCGAAGGAACCGCCGCTGCCGCCCAATGCATGGCAGTTCATGCACCCTTTAGACTTGAAGACTGCCGCCCCGGGCGAAACTCCCGCCATGGCAACCAGCCGCTTTTCTCCGCGAGTCAGGCGCTTTTTGCTGTCCTGTGGCGGCCAATCACCGTTATCGATTTCCCCTACCCATTTGAAAAAGGAGAGAAGACTTTCCGTTTCGGCAGCGGAAATATTCTGCTGCGGCATCTTGCGAACCGAAGCGGCAAAGGCCAGCTCGGGGTGCTTAATCCGGTAGCGGACCCCGTCTTCGCCTACCCTCTGCACAACCCTCGTCAGGTCCGGCGCATAGTATCCGCCGAAACCGAGAATCGTGTGGCAATCGTTGCAATTATGTTTTTCAAATGATTTTTTCCCTGCAACCACCGTGTCCGACAATTTGTCCGCCCGAGACAAGACGTCCACCTGTCGGTGCATGTCCCAGGTAAGCCCCAGGAAAAGCGCCGCTGACGACAGGGTTCCCAGCAAGAAAATCCAGAAAGCCGCCTTCTTCGTCATCCCTTATTCTCCTTCCCGTTTGATAAACCTGGAACAACTATGCAGCTAAATTCAAATGCAACTCAGGTTTGTAATTTTTTCCCGGCAGGCAGCCGAAAAAACGACTTTTGCTCCGCAACCTGTGCGGTCCTGTGACCTGTTTTTTTTCTTTCATTATTTCCCCCTGACACTGTATCGCGCTACGCAGCATTCAGCATAGTACTCTCCGCCCTGGCAGGCCCTCGGGCATACCAGGCTTAGGCATAGCCTGCTAACCCTGCCGCATGACAAATGAGAGGATGTCTTCCATAAGGCGGTTGATGTTTGCGTACTCAATGCTTGATGCGGCTCGCATCGATGACTCGGTCTGGACGTAGGCCGCTTCAATCAATTCTTCCCGGCAATTGTTTATGATCGAATCAAGGCTTTCCGGTGTCGTTTCCAAATGGAATTGCAAACCGATTACCCTCTCGCCTATCTGAAACGCCTGGTTAGCACATGCTGCGCTTTTTGCCAACCTGGTAGCACCCACGGGCAGATCGAAGGTTTCTCCGTGCCAGTGGAATACGGTGATTTTTTCAGGAAATCGATACACATTGTTTGTGCCCGGAATTGCTTCAATCTCAAGCCAGCCGATTTCCATTTCGCTGTTCGGGTAGACTCGCGCCCCCAGGGCGCTGGCAATGAGCTGCGCGCCGAGACAGATGCCTATAACCGGCAAACCGAGTTGGATTGCATCCCGCACAAACTGCTTTTCCTTTGCAAGCCATGGGAAGGAAGCCTCATCGTTGACGCTCATAGGACCGCCCATTGCGATTATGAGATCCAGACTCTCCGGATCCGGCAAAAAAGCAGATTCGTAAAATCGGCTATAAGTGACACCTGCATCACGGGCTGACAACCATGACGTCATACTGCCTATACCTTCGAAGGGGACATGCTGTAAGACGTGTACCTTCATTAACAAACCTCTCATAGGCTTACATTATTTTTTATGACTTCGAGACGATTCTTTTATTTTGCTGGTCTCAGACGGATAGGTAACCGTAACGCCGTCTGTCCGGGCGAATGGGGTCAGTTCATGGACAATCAGCTTGCCTTTGCCCATGATATGAATAACTCGTGCTCCCCGCACCAGCAAGGCGTCTGCTATCAGCGAACGATGACAGCGCCACGGCAGCGTCTCGGCACACATGACGGCAACTCGTTCCCGTCTGCCGAACTCCATCAGCTTTTCAATGTTCTCCGCAAACTCTCCGGTCTGCATGTAATCAGCAAATCCGCGAAACGAGTCATTGTGCCATCCTTTGTTCGGCGAGTCAGCCCTGGTGCGACGGAGACCGCCAAGTCCCGGCACATGGGAGTATTCGATGTCATTCTCTGCGAGTGGTTCCGGTAAAGTGTCACGATTGAACTGCGGGTTGTGCCGTGAACGGGGAATTGTTCGCACATCGACGATCCTTCTGACCCCATTTTCAAGCAGGAGAGTAACGAACTCTTCCATTGGCCGTGTGGAGTGGCCGATGGTTAGGATCGTACCTTTATTTGCAGTGGAAACCTTTTCTGATTCGGTCCGTCCTGACATGACGATTCTTCTTTGCCTTTCTCACAAAATTTCACTGGGCTTTCCTGAAAAGCACGCATAAAGTTTACCACTGAAAGGGGTGCCGTATAGGGCATAGTACAAAGGAGAGTTCGAGATTATAGATAGAGATCAAACCAGAGAGCACAAGAAACAAAAAAAGGGCTTGGCCGCAACACAGAAGCCAATCCCTTAAAAGTGCCTCCCCAGCGCGGATGACCCCCGGGTAGCAGTCATAAAATCTAGTGCTTTGACCACGGGAAGTGCTCAACTCGTTTCACCGGACCTGCCTATCTTCCTCGCTGCACGGAAAGAGGCTGGCAAGATTCCACTGCTGGATTCGAGTCGAAAATGACTCAATAAATTGAGCTTGGCGGAAATCATTTTTTGTCTCGCCAATAATTGTTGGCTGCGGCAATGGTCTGAAAATGAATGGCCACAACCTGCGAGACTGCAATCAAGGAATCGGCATTTTTTGAATAGACATCGCGCAGTTTTACCAGAATTTCTTTATTGGGCTGCGTAGCTTTGACTGCCTTCCGAGACAGGGCGATTGCGAGTTGAAAACCTTGTTCCGGCGTTTCGGTTATCAAACTGAGAGCTGGCGCCTGCTTGGCCATTTCGTTCATGCTTTTGTTCGAATCAGCAGACACTGAAGTAACAGACATACAGCAAAACAGAACTACAACGACAAAAATCGATGTGCATTTCATCGTATAATCTCCTTTCATCTGATACATAGAGGTTCCTTGACCACGCTGCCAGGAGGGAGTCAAATCGCCACCTCACTCGCGGAGCGCGAATGAGGTGGCGATCAAGCAGTGTTACAGGCTTTTAGACGAGCAAGTCTTCATAAAAGGCCCCGAAGGTATTCTGCGGATTCCGGATATGAATCTCAACCATCCAGATATTTGCCTTGGGGTGAAATGCAATTTCGTGCAACGGTCCTTCGTAGTGCTCGGCACTGGAATAGTCGCCCAGGCGATGCCCGCCCAGATCCATGTTCAACTCCCAGCCCAGATCTTTCGCCATTTTTTGGGCGAATTCATACAGTTCGACGCCGGTAGCTTTGTCTTTTTTCCACTTGACGGCAACGGCTTCAAAGATCTTTTTGGCGTCAACTGCGCAACGTTTCAGTTCCGGATTGCTCCCGGTAACGAAGGTGTCGCCGGCGTCACCTTCGTAGCCATCCCAAACCGGTGCGATGTCTATGAAGTAGATGTCATCTGCACCTAAACGGATTCCCGGCACCGAATCCGCGCCAAAGGTAATGGTGGTGTTGCTGCCGAAGCGGATATATGGTTTGTGAAATGCTTTTGTAGCTCCCATCTCCTTTAAGGTGTCGACCACCAGTTTGTTGGCATCTTCCTCCAGCATGCCGACCTGAACCCGGGAAGCGATCCGGTTAACCGCCTCCTGTGCCTTTGCCCTGATTTCCAGCATTTTCTCAACCGAAAAATCTGCTTTGGTTTTCTCCAGTGCTGCTGCGTCTTGAATCGTCATAACGTAATCTCCTTTGCTGTGATTTGGTTCTATGTATGACGCTATCGGCGCTACGTCCAGGTTGTTCAACATTGGTTTATTTCAGCTGCTGAGCAAAGTCTTTGCCAAAGTTCATGCAGTTCACCAGGCTCTGCTCATCGGGGTTCCACATCTCCTTCAACCCGTGGTCGATCATCGTGAACCCTCCTGCCTGTAGCCTCTCGGTAATCATGGCAACCGATTCTCCGCTCCAGCCATAGGCCCCGAATGCTGCGGCTTTCTTGTTCTTGAAGCTCAGCCCCCGTATTTCCTCGAGAATTCCGGCTATTGCGGAGAGAATGCCGCGATTTATCGTCGGGGAACCGACCACAATAGCCTTTGATTTGAAAATTTCCGAGATAATGTCATTCTTGTCCGAACGAGCGGCATTATAAATCTTGATCGTAACTTCTTTGTCTTCCGCAGAGATCCCACAGGCAAGCGCCTCAGCCATTTTCCGTGTCCCGCCCCACATCGTGTCGTAGATAATGGTTACCTGGTTTTCCTGGTAATCCGCAGCCCATTCAACGTATTTGGTAACAATCTGCAGCGGATTGTCGCGCCAGATGACGCCATGACTGGTGCAGATCATGTCAAGAGGCACGTTCAGACTGACGAATTCCTTGATTTTCCGGTCAACGAAAGCGCTGAAAGGGGTCAGGATATTCGCGTAGTACTTGAGGCATTCCTGAAACAGTTCAGCTTGATCAACCAGATCGTTGAACAGATGTTCTGTCGCATAATGCTGTCCGAAGGCATCGCTACTGAACAGGACATTGTCTTCGGTCAAATAGCAGAACATGCTGTCCGGCCAATGAAGCATCGGCGCTTCGATAAAGATGAACTCCTTCGAGCCGATATTTAGCCGGTCGCCGGTCTTGACGGTTCTGAAATTCCAGTCCTGATGGTAATGGCCCTTCAGTGACTTTACCGCATTGGCGGTGCAGTAGATGGGGGTGTCGGGAATCAGGCGCATCAGCTCCGGCAAGGCTCCGCTGTGGTCGCTTTCGGCGTGACTTGCGATAATGAAGTCAATCTTTGTCAGATCTATTTCTTTTTTCAGGTTCTCGATGAATTCGTTGGCGAAAGGTTTCCACACGGTATCGATCAATACCGTTTTTTCATCGCGGACAAGATATGAGTTGTACGTTGAGCCTCTGTGGGTGGAGTATTCTTCGCCATGAAACTTTCGCAGCTCCCAATCAATTTTTCCTACCCAGGTAATGTGATCCTTGATGGTAATGCCCATCGAAATCCTCCTTCCCCTCTAGCCGGGGAAAATCCGCTGCTGCAAATCAATCGCAATTTCCGCGGCACCACTGACTGTTCCTTGTTACTTGTACGGTACAAACTTGGAGCGATCGACCCCGCATTTCGGACATATGTTTGGCGGGGCCGCTTCTTCGTGCAGGTATCCGCAGACAGTACATTGCCAACGTTTTGCTTTCTGCATGACATTTACCTCCAGTCATCCTTCCGCCCCGGCGGAAAAGGAATCCCCGCGACATGGGCGGGAAGCCCTTTTCCGGCACGGTTAGCCGAGGATCGCCTTCAAATCTTCCTCTGCCGTGGTAATCGGTGCGATATTGAAGTTCTCCACCAGGAAGTTGAGCACGTTGGGTGTGATAAAGGCCGGCAGTGTCGGTCCCAACTTGATGTTCTTGATGCCCAGGTGGAGCAGGGTCAGGAGAATCACCACCGCCTTCTGCTCGTACCAGGAGAGGATCATGGACAGGGGCAGGTCGTTGACTCCGCACTCGAAGGCGCCGGCCAGGGCAACGGCAATCTGGATCGCCGAGTAGGCGTCGTTGCACTGTCCCACATCCAGCAGGCGTGGGATGCCGCCGATGTCGCCGAACTCAAGCTTGTTGAAACGGTACTTGCCGCAGGCCAGGGTGAGGATGACGCAATCCTCGGGTACCTTCTCGGCGAACTCGGTGTAGTAGTTGCGGCCAGACTTGGCGCCGTCGCAGCCGCCGATCAGGAAGAAATGCTTCAGCTGGCCGGCCTTGACCGCGGCAATGACCTTGTCGGCCACCCCCAGTACGGTTTTATGGCCGAAACCGACAAGAATTTCCTGCCCGGGGTTTTCCGGCAGAGAAGGACACTCCAATGCTTTGTTAATGACTTCAGTGAAATCCCAGCCCTCGATATGCTTCACATCAGGCCATTGCACCAGCCCACAGGTATAGAGACGGTCCTTGTAGGAATCAGCCGGGCGCTGGATACAGTTGGTATTAAAGATAAGGGCACCGGGGAAATGGGGGAATTCCTTGGCCTGATCCTGCCAGGCCCCGCCGAAGTTGCCGGCCAGGTGTGGGTATTTTTTGAGGCCGGGATAGCCATGGGCGGGAAGCATCTCACCGTGGGTGTAGATGTTGATCCCTTTGCCTTCGGTCTGCTTGAGGAGTTCGTCCAGCATCTTGAGGTCGTGGCCGGAGACCAGAATTCCTTTGCCGGCCCTGGTACCCAGGTTGACCGGGGTTGGGACCGGTGCGCCATAGGTCTCGTTGTGAGCGGCGTCCAGAAGACCCATGGTGGTCAGGTTCTGCTTGCCGCATTCCATACAGAGACCGACAAAGTCCATCAGACCGAGGTTTGCGTCGGTGGTTGCGGCCAGCGCCTTGTGGAAGAATGCCATGACGTTGTCATCGCTCTTACCCAGGATCATGGCGTGATCCATATAGGCAGCCATTCCTTTCAACCCGAATATGAGGATCTCGATCACGGAACGAATATCTTCGTTGACATGCCAGGTGTTGATGCCGTGCTGCTCTCCCTGAGCAACCATGCCGGCGAGATCGCCAGCGGGTTTCCAATCAGCCACCGGTCCGGCAATGGCGGCACCGGAAGCGGCCTTGGCCTTTTCCTTCAACTGGTAGCATTTCTGAATCATTGTGCCGATGGCCGCAGGATCAAAATCGACGTTGGTGACGGTGGTAAAGAGCGCCTCAACGGTAAAACGGTCGATTTCAGCATTACGGCCAAGCTTGTCGGCAAAGAGTGCCAGGGACTTCAGGCCATGCAGCAGATGGTCCTGGAGGGCTGCTACGTCGGGCTTCTTGCCGCAGACGCCTGAAATGTTGCATCCGGTTCCATTGGCTGCCTGCTCGCACTGGTTACAAAACATGCTCATGATAAATCCTCCTTGGTGTTGGTTTGATCCGGCAACCTACATCTAAATAACGCTGATCACCGGGCTGCGGGAAGGTGAAAAACCGTTCAAATTTCGATTGCAATTAGTACGGTGGAAGACGACATGTTCAGGAGAACCGCGCCGCTTTCGGAAAAAGAATATTATTTTCGAGATGCACGTGTTTGTGCAGATCGTCCTCGAATTCCTTGAGTTTCTGATACGTGAGCATGAAGGTATTACAGACATCGCCGGGAATCTCATAGTCCTTGGCAAGATGGCGGATTCGGTGGATTGCGTCGCCCACTTCTTCGTGCTCTTGCTGGAGTTTTTCGAGGCCTGCCCTGATTGATTCCAAATCTGTTGCATCCGGAACTACGTGAGACTTTCCAGCGGCATCACAACGTTTAATGGCAGGGAAAAACACCTCTTCCTCATACTGCAAATGATCCGACAAATCGGTGACTATTTTGCTGAAAATTTCGGCTATCTCTATTACTTCGGGATGGTTGGATCCGTGAACGTCCGCGATCTTCCGGGCGTACCCGGCAATCTGTCCCATATTTTCATGAAGATAGGCGTGGTGGGTGTTGACGATAAAATCCACCAGAAAAGGAAGCTCCCAGGCTGAATAGTTCAGGCTTCTGTCAAGGGACGCGACTTTTACGGCGGCAAGCTCCTGCTCTATGACGGCAAGCTCGATGCCCTTGTCCCGGCAGATCTCCGAAAGGGCAATCTTGCCCCCACAACAGAAATCGATGCCATGCTCTTCGAAGACCCTGGCGGTCCGATAGTCGTCGGCAACGATCTCGCCGATTGTCCTGTTGGCACTATCCTTCAGCTTTTTATCCGATTGTTGATCTTCCATCTTCTCCTCCAGACATTGTACCGGGTGAGTGAAAACAGCGCTATTTTCTGTCCTTGGTTGGCTGGGCGCAGCAGGAATCACCTGTCAGGAACAAGCAGCGGGGTTGGTTCGATAGATTTCAGGAAAGTTTCCCAGAGAACGTGTCCCTCCGCTTCCATATCGAGTTGAAAGTTGCTGAGCGTCCAGCGAATGACGGTAAAATTTATTGTTCCGATGAACATGCTGGTGAGGGCTTCCGGTTTCAATTCCGGCCGAATGAAGTTACGCTTCTGGCCCTCACTAATTATCTCACTGACACCTTTGAAGTAAACCGTCAAACGGTTCATTATTTCTTCTCTGAGCGATCCCTGGATGACCATTACTTCTTCAGAAAATAGTGTGCGCGGGATACCCTTGTTATTGGCTGCCAAGGCCAGGTGACGATGGAAAATCTCGCCCATCCTTTGCAAAGGGTCGGAGGTGTCTTGCATCGAGGTCAAGATCCGGCACAGGTCTTCGCCAATTTTCTCGATCACCGACTTGAGAATCTCTTCCTTGTTCCTGAAGTGCCGGTAAATATTCCCCTCTGAAATGCCGACCTCCGCGGCAATTTCAGCGATGGTTGCGCCATGGATGCCCTTGCTGCCGATTATCTGCAATGCGGCGTCAGTTATCTGTTGCTGTCGTATTTCGGTTGTCTCTCGTTGCCGGGCACACATCGAACAGTCCTTTCGTACCTTTATGAAAGTGAATACTCACTTTTGCTAAGAATATCAGTCAAAAGGTAAAGGTCAAGGACGCTGGCATCTTCCAAGAATTGTTGATTTACCCATAACTAACCGAAAATATTTGTCAATTTTGCGGCACTATTTCCGATGAAGTACAATTAATCTGGAGTGGCGGAGTTTCACGACAATTTCCGTACACCAGCATGGGATTTTCAGCCAAGTATTCAATTGGCAGAAACAGGATGTAAAGCCGCTGTCGCTGTACTATCACGCAACAATCCACCGCCCATCGCCTGATACAGTGCGGCGGAATCGACCAGCCGCTGCGTCTGGGCCGCAATGAGGTTGATACGCATGCGTTGCGCCTGTTGTTGTGCGATGAGCAGTTCCAGATAGCCGGCCGCGCCCAGGGCGTATCGTCGTTGCGTTGAATTCATGGATTCTCGCGCTGCGGTGTCGGCAGCAAACATCGCGGCCATTCTTTGCGCATCGTTGTCCAAGGCACAGAGCACGTCGGCCACAGTGCGAAGGGATTCAAGGACAACGGTTTGGTAATTGGCCGCTGCGGCATCGAAAGCGGCCAGTGCCGCTCGTTTTTTTGCCGGCAGTCCGGGGTTGAACAAAGGTTGGATCAGTTGCCCGACCAGGCTCCAAACAGCGGAACCGCTGCCGAACAGAGCAGCTGTGGTCAAAGCCTGAGTACCAAGATCGGCACTGAGGGTGATTTGTGGATACAGTTTGGCAATCGCCACGCCGTATTCGGCATTTGCCTCATGCAGCAGGGCTTCGGCGGCCTGGATGTCGGGACGGGTACGCACCAGTTCGGAGGGCACTACCAATGGCAGTTCAGCCGGCAGCGTAAAATCTTCGAGGGTGAAGGAGGGCACGCTTCCTGCCCCCGGTGCTCTGCCGGCAAGCATGGCCAGCAGATGTTTGTTCTGTTGAAGCTGATTGCGCAGGAACAAGATGGCGTCGCGCGTCTCTTCCACTTGGGGTTGCAAGGCCAACAGCTCGTCCGGAGCAGCGTTGCCGAGACGAAGCCGTTCCCGGGTTAACCCCAGCTGCTCTTCCTGAGAGTTAAGAATTGCCTCCGTGGCCTGGATTTGGCCGGCCAGCTTTGCCTGGGTAATCGCGGCATTGACGATGGCGCCCACCAAGGTCAAGCGTGCGCCTTCCAATTGATAGCGCTGATAGTCGACGCGGGCGGCCAGGGCCTCAAGCGCGCGCCGGTTGCCGCCAAACAGGTCAAAAGTGTACTGCACGCCGACACCGGCAGTGTATAGGCTGAATTCCCGGGCTTCGCCGGCCTGTCCCATGGTATTGGGATTGAATCGCTGGCGCTGGCTGCCGACGGTGGCGTTAACGAGCGGATAACTCGTCGAGCCGGACTGCGCCGCATATAACTCCTGCGCCTGACGCACAGCGGCCTGTGCCCCGGCCAAGGTGGGGTTGGCCTGCAAGGCCTCCGTGATCAGGGCCTCCAGTCTGGGTGAGCCGAACTCTTTCCACCAGTGGGGGTTGATCCGGCCGCCTGCGACGAACTGTTGTGCTCCTCCCAATGCCGTAGGAGCAGAGGCAGTGTGCGCCGGCAAGGGGGCTACGGTATAGGTTGCCACCTCAGGTTGTGTCGGACGAATAAAATCGGGACCGACCGAGCATCCCGTCAGCAGGGAGGGAAGGATGAAAGCAATGCAGAGGTGCCTGCCGAGCGTTTGTACGTTGCCCATACCAATACCAGCTTTGTTTTTCAACGAAGATTCTCGAATCATTAGAATTCCAGCCCTTGGCCGGCCTCCTCGTAGGTCACCCCATCACGGATATGGTAGATGCGTTTGAAGGTCGGGATGATTTTTTCGTCGTGAGTGACGACAATGATGGCGGTCTCGTATTTACGGGCCATCTCGTTCAAAATCCGGATAACCGCCAAGGCACGCTCGCTGTCGAGCGGTGCTGTGGGCTCATCAGCGAGAATTACCGGTGGACGATTGACCAATCCGCGCGCTATGGCCACCCGCTGCTGTTCTCCGCCGGAGAGCTGTGACGGCATGGCCTTGGCGCGATGCTCCACATCGAGCGCTTTCAGCAGTCCCAATGCTTGGCTGCGCGCCTCGGCGTTCGGCTTTCCGGCCAGCATCGGCAGCAGGGCAATGTTGTCGGTGACGTCAAGGTAGGAGATAAGGTATGGCGCCTGAAAAATGAAGCCGATGCTGTCGCGACGCAGTGCCCGCAGATCCTTGACCTTCCAGCCGTCGTCATAGATCACCTCGTCATCGAGAATCATACGCCCGGCGGTTGGTTCGATGACCGCGCCCAGACATTTGAGCAACGTGCTCTTGCCCGAGCCCGAGGGGCCGATCAAGCCGACCACCTCCCCAGGGAAGACCTGCATATCGACCTTCTTCAAAGCATCGACGGCGGTGTCGCCACTGCCATAGCGTTTCCGCAACCCTTCGATACGAATTCCTGTGCCGGTCATATCAACCTCCAATGGCTTCGGCCGGATCAACTTTGAGGGCCGCGCGGATGGCAATAATGCTCGATATTACGCAGATCACAACCACGGCAACGAAGCCCTTGACGGAGTCGAGCGGTTCAAGCAGCACATATTTCGGAAAGATCGGCGCCATCACCAGGGTAGCGGTGATCTTGCCCACCACAAAACCGATCACCCCCAAGGCGATGGCCTGTTGCATGATCAGGCCGACAATGGTGCGGTTCCTGGTGCCGATCAGTTTGAGCACTGCGATCTCACGGATCTTGCCGAGGGTCAGGGTGTAGATAATGAAAGCGACAATTGCCGCGCTGACAATCGAGAGAATCACCAGAAACATACCGATCTGCTTTGCCGATGTCGCGATCAGCTTGCCCACCAGGATCTCCTCCATCTGGCTACGGGTGTACACCGTCAGTCGCTTCCAGCGGCGGATGGATGCAGCTACTTCCTCCGCGCCATGGCCGGAGGCAACTTGCACCAGAACCGCGTTTACATAAGGGTTGGTGCTTTGCGTCGCGAGGACCGCATCGAGCAATCCCGGCACGCCCGGCCGATTGAAGGCCGGATTTGCGGCGGTGCGGCGGCGCTGCTGCAGGATGGCGTCATTGTCTTTGAGAAATTGGGCTTCCTGGGCATCCTTGAGCGGGATAAACACCATCGGGTCGCCGCTTGAGGAGACCATCCTCCTGGTCAGGCCAACCACCGTGTAGCTGTTGCGGCGGATCTTGATGCGCTCGCCAAGTTTGAAGCCGGCGGCAACATCGGCCACCGCCTCGTAATGGCCGCGGGTGATCTGCCGCCCGCCGACGAGATACGATGGCCAGCCGGGTGTCCCCGGTTCGCCGGCCGTGACTCCGGAGATCATCGCCCGCACGTCGCGCTCGCCCTGGCGCACCTGCATGGTGAGATAGGTGACGTTGGCCGTTCGCGCCACTCCCGGCATGCTGCGGATACCGCGCCAGGTATCGTCGTAGATGCTTGACGGCTCGGCATAGGGGCCAAGGGTGTCCTTTTGCACCACCCAGAGATCGGCGCCACTGTTGTCGAGCAGCACCTTGGCGTCATCCACCATGCCCCGGTAGATCCCGGCCATGGACAGGGTAACGCCGATCAGCAGCCCCAAACCTGCCCCGGTGAAGACAAACTTTCCCCAGGAATGCATGATGTCCCGGCCGGCAAGGCTGATCATCGCGTCACTCCCGGAATCCGGTCAACGACCTTGATGCGGCTGCGCGTACTCAGGGCTTTTGCGCTGTACACCACCACCTGGTCCCCAGCCGCAAGACCGGCACGCACCTGGACATTCCCTGCCAGATCTGCTGTGCCCAACGTGACCGGCGTAAAGCGAAGGTCGCCGTTCACCACCTGCCAGACGCCCGTTTGGCCATTGCTGCGCTGGATGGCTGCATTGGGGATTACCGGTGCCTTGGGGAGTGCCGGCAGAGTAACCGTGACTTCGACAAGCTCGCCCACCGGCGGCAGCGGTTCGAGGCGTTGATCGAACACTACCTTGGCCAGCGTTTCTTCGGTCACTTCGTCGGCCATCGGCTCTACCCGCAGTATATGTCCAGCCAAAGCTTGTCCGGAGCGCGAACGCAATACGACCTGCACCGGCAGGCCCGCGGCGAGTCCTTGGCCGCCTAGCTGATCGAACCGCACATTGAGCCAGAGGTTCTTTGGGTCAATCAGCTCCACCACTGCTTGACCGGCTACAACCGTGGTGCCGGGATCTGCATCGCGCACGGCGACCAGGCCATCGGCAGAGGCGACCAGTTGCAGGTTATTGCGTTGCGCGATCAAAGCGGCCCGTTCGCTGCGGGTTCGAGCCAGTTCCTCACGCGCCGCGTCGAGACCAGCATCAGCAACCTGCAGCTCATATTTTTTGGTGGTGACAATTTCCTCACTGGTCGAGCGCACTGCAAGCAATTGCTCAAAACGCCGGGCTTGGGTTTGCGCATAGGCCTGTCGCGACCGGGCATCCCGCAGCTGTGCCTCGGCGCGCTTGACCGCAGCTTCCTGGGAATGGATTCGCTCATCGAGATCAACCGGGTCCATTTCCCCGAGTAGCTGTCCGGCTTGTACCCGATCGCCCACCTGCACATCCAGCCTGGTCAACCGTCCGGCAAAGGTCGGACCGATTTTATAGGTATAGCGCGACTCGACCGTTCCGATCCCGAACAAACCCGGGGCAATGGCGCGTTCCTCCACGGTGCTGACCGTCACCGTAACCGGTGCCAGCGGACCCGAGCGCAGGGCGACATAAACAAAGAGCGCCAGCAGCGGCAAAATTACTGCCATAATCGCCAGGGTGCGAGTCTGAATGTGCAGCCGTTTCATTGTGTCCTCCCAATCCCGCGCCGAAAGATGGCAAAGGCTCTTGGCGCAATAAGTCGGATGCGCCCCACATCGCCGGCCAACAGCGACTGCATGACTAATCCCTGTACTGTGCCGATAAAGAGAATGGCACCCGCCTCGGATTCGAGCGAGGTGTCCACTTCACCGCATTCCTTGCCTTCTTCGAGCAGTTGCTGCACCCGTTCGGCATAGCGGCGAATAAGGAATTGCGCCATGCGCTTGGGTGCGGTTGATTCCCCTCGCTGCAACTCTCCAAACAGTATTCTTGGCACGCCCGGGTGTTCCACCACAAAATCTATATGTGCCATGAATATCGCCTCGAGAGCAGCCAGCGGCGAAAGACCGTCCTGCAACACCTTCTCCTGCCTGGAAAGCAGCTTTTCCGCCACCCACTCCATAACCGCCTCGAGGATGGCATCCTTACTAGAAAAGTGGCGAAAGATCGCGCCCTGGGTCAACCCCATGCGTTTTGCAATGGCCGCGGTGGTAATCTCGCTGGGATTCTGCTCCGCGGCCAGCGCGATAACCGTTTCAACAGTCACCGCACGGCGTTCCATCGCCGGAAGATGTTTAAGAGGTGAGTTCATGATAGGTGTCCTTAAAGATAGTAATTGATTACTATCTTATATGATCCGAAGGCTTTGTCAATAGTTTTAACGGGGGGGGGTAGTGCTTCCTTGTTACATGATACCTAACGGTTTTCGGTCAGCTTAGGCTATAAATAGACTGTTGACGTCGTTTGTGCTGACGTCACATTTGGCAGAAGAGTTCTTCTTTAACATGGCCTCGTCTTGGTAGATAGTTGGTCAATGTTACGATGACATCAGCAGTTGACAATAGAGAAATCTCCCGCTGTTGGGTCAGTCTGACTCCCTCCATGAACAGCATAGCCATCATACCAAGGTGATGTGGTAACGCCATGACTGCCAACTTCTGAATTGGTAGTGGCCCATAGCGCCGTACAAACTTCATTTTGTTACCTCAGTAGCAGATATTCTCCCAACAGCGATAATTTCATTTCACATGAGCCGGTCAAAAGCATTCTTAACAAAAAAACCCCTATCATCATGCCGAAGATAGGGGTCTGGTGGTCGAGGTATTTTCTTCGGCGGCCAGGCTGTCGGCACATTGCGGACCCTTGGCTCTGCGCCCCCGAGTCTCCCCGGGTTTGCTCTTTTCGGAAAATACTGTTTTCATAATCGAGTAATCGATTTGTCTAATGAGTGATTAATCTTAAGATTTAATACCGCCGGTTAATTCGCAAGTCAACATTTCTAATGTTACGTCTGTTTGGTTCCCATAGTGTTTGATATCCCCTTTCCCCAAAACCCCTCATAGGGCAAATTTGGAAGCCGTTTTATCAGCCATTCAAATTTCCTGACGACTCCTTGGCCGCCTTCGCAATCCGGTAGACCGACGCCACGCCAATTTCCACCTTTTCCGCAATAGCCTCTTTCGTCAACCCATCAGCCAGAAGCTGCAGCACCTCACCACTCTTCGCCCGGGCAGTCGGCTTCCGCCCCTTAAACTTCCCCTGCGCCTTCGCGATCCGGATCCCCTCCGCCTGGCGCTCCAGCATCATCTCCCGCTCGAACTCGGCAACCGCGGCCAACATCGTTTGCATTAACTTCCCGGTCGGCGTGCTGGTATCAAAGTTGATATTCAAAACCTTGAAGACCACCTTCTTCTTTTTCAGCAGGTCGGTAATCTCCAGCAAGTGCTTTGTCGAACGAGCAATCCGATCGAGCTTGGTAACCACAACCGTGTCACCATCGCGAACATAATCGAGCATGGAAACCAACTCCGGCCGGTCCACCTTCGCCCCGCTCACCTTCTCCTGGTAAATGCGTTCGCACTTCGCTCCCGTCAGTTGTTCAATCTGCGCATCAAGTTTCTGATCCTCGGTGCTCGCCCGAGCATATCCAATAATTGCCATTTTCCGTTTCCCTCTCCCAAACACAATCAATAGAGTTTAACACATTATGATAATAATCTATCAAATTACGATAGTCAACTCATATGATAGCTTTTCCTGCTACCTTCTTAAACTATCACTGGACCACGGGCTATTGCGAGTATTTAAGAGGGAGTTTTTGGAGGAACGAGACGTTGAAGATGGTAGAGAGTCGGCCAGGGAATATGACAAACGAGCCCTGCCACCCTCACAGGTATTTTTTCATCACCGCCTCTTTCCTGGCAGGGGCAATGTTGATAATAGCCTGAGCCTCGGCGATCTGTTGCTCTAGAGCTTCGATCTTGGTGACGAATTTCTGCTGTTCTGTCAAAGTGGGAACCGGCACCTTGATGTTCTTCATCACGGTGGCATTGATGTTGGACTGGTTGATCGACTTGGAAGCCTTGCCCTTAGCTTCCTTCTGGAAGTACGAGGAGTTCATCATCTTGACAAGGAAGAGTGGCAGCACTTTACTGGTGTCAGGCACCACACGCACCAGGTAAGAAGCGAAACAATAATCGCCCTCCAGAGCGAACATCCCGGTCTTGCCGACATGCTCGATGCTGTTGGTGCGGTTAAAAAGCAGATCGCCCTTGTTGAGCCGGTACTTGGCGAACTCCTCAGCACTGATATCGGCGCACTTCATGGCACCGTTGTCCACCATGCGCCCCTGTATGATCTCATTCATGCGGAAGATCTTGTAGCCAAAACCTGCCTCGTTCATCTTTTCGTTCAGGCCATACTGGATGTTCAGGCTGAGCTTAGCGATTTCGAGGTGAGGTGCCTTGGAGGCGTAGATGTCCTCAATTAACTCCTTAATATCATTATTAGTTTGAGTGATTGTAGATGTGTTCTTTTCCGTTTCTGCGTCTACGAGATTGCATTCTTTAGATAACTTCTCTTGGTCATTAAGGGGTGGGAGCGGAATTTCAAAATTTGCAATAGTTTTGCTATTTATTTCTTTATACTTAGAACCAGACGGTACTAAATCGACAAGCACCGGTTTCAAATGTACAAGCAAATGATATAAATACTCATAATTGAGCTTTTCAGAATCACAGACGAAGTTCTTATATCCCTGATTTGTTGCGGTTGGAACAAGGTTTATACAAACCTCACCTATGGTTGCTCTGCTTGAAAATATTACAGTATTTATCGGTAAGAGCGTCGTTGATTTAAGTCCTTCCTTTGTGATTTTGCGTTGAGTATCTGTAAGGTACTTTTGTTTGGTATCGACCAATGTTGCCCAGCAAATATCTCCATTTTCCCAGTAACTGGGATTTTTCGTGTCCGGCGTTCCACCATTCAAGATTTTGGTCACCGTTGAAAGCTTGACCATGGGCCATTTACTGCTCAATATGCTTTTTTGATTTGTGGATAAAAGTCTAAGCTGTTTTTCAAACACGACCTGTGTGAAATCCAACATATCAACTAGGCGCACTGGGCTGGCCACAGCAATCAACTCCTCCGGAATCGCTCCAAGGGTTCCATCAAAATTCGCGGCAATGTGGTGGTTCAACTTGGCCGGATTGTTGCGGGTGTAGCGCGTGGGGTTGGCGCGGTCGGGTCCGTCGTACAGCGCAGTGACGTGCTGGCCCTTGGCGTCCTCGATCAGCTTGATGCCTTCATCCCCCTTGGCAGCACTCCAGTCGTAGCCAAGGAACTGCTTGATCTCCTTGGTGCTCGACGGGCTGCGGATGATCAGCACCGGATTGACTTGATCACTTGCCATGACGTAGTGATATAGCTTGTCTCGCTCAATGGCCTGGGCATAGGACAGGTAGCGTTTGCCGATCTCCGCCGTCTGTTCGACCTTACTCAGAGTCCTGAATTTTTTCTGCTTGCGCAGATTGACCAGTTCGGTGCTCTTGTCGAACTTGTCGTGATAGGTCTGGAAATGTTCCTGCTGCTTCCAGCTCCCGTCCACCTCGCCGCGTAGCAGGCTCTGGTAGTCGGCCAGCGACACATTGATATGGGTACAATACTGCTCGATCAGGTGGCCGTCCTTGTAGATCACCTGCTTACGCTTGCTGGCGGCGCAGCCCATGAACCATTCTTCCACCCGCTCGCAGTAGTGCTCGGCGGTATCCGGCTGCGTGGACTTACGGCGCAGAAACAGGGTTACGGTGTTGGTTCCGGTCTTGCCGAAGGTACCGCTGCCAAACTCGGCAATGGCGATAATGTCAAAATACTGCAACAGGATTTCGCGGGCACGGATGTAAGTGCCCCCCCCGTTGGAAAGGATCGAAGAGGGCAGGATGATGGCGGCCACGCCCCCAGCTTTGAGCAGTTGCTTGGCGCGTTCGATAAAGAAAGGCTCGATGCTGTTGGCTGTTTCCACGTCATTGATGGTGTTGGTGAGCGAGTAGGCCTTGCGTTCCTCCTCGGGCAGGGTTTCGAGAAAGCCACGCACACTGTAAGGCGGATTGGCGACCAGCAAGTCGAACTGGCCATCGCGGATATCCGGAAACGCCTCGTGGCTGCAAACCAGACCGTCGCCGTAACAAATCTGGATACCTTGCTGCCCATACATAAATGCGGAGACCTTTGCGACCTTGGAGAGACGATACTCCTTTTCGATGCCGATCATCGCCTTGTGGTATTCAGCAGGGTTAGCCTGGGGCTTATGTTCCTCCAGCAAGGGCTGAATTTGCAAGGCCAGTTCCGTGAGAAAATGCCCCGCGCCACACGCGTAATCGATGGACATAGGCGGATTCGGGTTGCTCAGGATCAGGCTTTCCAGCGGCAAGCTCATAAGAATGAAGCGGCAGATAGGCATGGGGGTGAAAAATTGCCCCTCACTCTGCTTGACACCTTGGTCAAGGAAGCCCTCGAACATGTCACCAAGAAATTGGTTGTGGCCGCTAGTATTAGTGAGGCGGATGTCCTGCCACATCTGCAGGATTTTCAGCAGCACATCGGCGTTCTGGTAAAATAGCCGTTCGTTGTGGACGTCAATGAAAGAAAAGTCGTTATTGGTGAAAAATTTTTGCTGGATGAACAGGTTCCACACCGCCCGCTGGGTTGCGTCCGGGTTTTGGCGGATGAAGCGTAGGGCGTTGTTGACGTCGTCTTGGTTGATATAAGTGATATCCTCGCCGAGGAACTTGTCCATGCCTGACTGGTAGAGTTGCTGCAGGCGGTCAATAAGGTCAAAATGGCTGTCATAGGCCACACCCTTCCAGTAAAACTTAAGGTCGTCAGGGTTCTCAATCTCATCTACCAACTTGCAGAGGAACAGGTTTACTAGTTTGTCGAAGGCGTTTTCCCGCCCTGATACGTTATGCTGGCGCAGGATGGTAGCGAACTCGTGGTATTTCTTTTGCTGATCTAAGGCGGATATGGCATGCAGGTCAGCTAAGGAATATTTGTCTTTGCCGATTTGGTAGGGCTGGATGTTGTCCTCGAAAATGCCCTTTGTAGTGTAGTCGAGCTTGTATGTATCACGCCAGACCGCAAAGCGCTCCTTGACATCGGTGACTTTTCGGAATGTATAAAAAAGGGGATTGGCAACTAGGTATTGATCGTTGTCCCGATGTGCGATGATATGGCTCTGATAGGTTGGATCATCGTTTTCAAAATCCGAAGTATAGAGGCAAAGGAACTGAGTTTCGCTAATCTGCTGGGCATAGCTGAAAAGCTGATCGCCATCCTGCAGGGTCTTGCTCCAGGACTTTTTGAACTCCGACCCCGCTGTCTTGCATTCGATGATGAGCAGCGGCTTGCCAAAGTTGTCCTTCACCAGAATGTCTGCTCGACCACCGCTGGCTCCATGCCCCAGCTTCCATTTGGGCTCCAGCTCGATGTGTTCCGGTTTGTAACCTTTTTCCAGCAGACGGTGGACACACTCAAAAACGACGAAGTTTTCGTTCGCCGAGAAGTTGCAGGTTTGACGCTCGTTGACAATCAGGCCATCGGCTTCGGGGTAGTAAATAGCTTTTTTGGAGACATCGACCATTAAAGAGGTTGACCCGATGGTCTTGTTATAAACGGATTTGTTCTTATTAAAGCTGAGGGACTCAAGCAGTTTTATAAAGTTGTCCTGGTTGATCATAGTGTGCTTCAATCCTTCTCATATTCATTGGAGTTGATATTTTTTCAACTGTCAAAGCTAGCGCATATTGCCAATATATAATACAGGTTTAATGATACATGCAAGCTATCATACGACTATTTTGGGGAAAAGTCTTTTTCCTCTCACCATCTGGATGTGATCCATATCTCCGGGAGCCCCCACCCTACACCTTAGGCCAAAGTAACCACCCCGTGTCCTCACTGCGCCTGGATACTGCACATGCGCGCAGATCCTCGGCTTGCTCTTCCCCATGGCGGTAACTTTAACCGGCCAGGAAACCACTCACCGGCAGAATGAAACGTTCAGCTCGTCAAGTCGTTTCCCCAATTCCATGTTCCCACCCGTCTCCCGCCTTCCCCTCCCCTATCAACACTTGTTTATTATTTATCTATAAATATATATTTGACATTCCACCGCATTTCCCTTATAAATTAGACATCTCCATCACCTTTAAAACCATCACCGAGTACCCAAAATGATCGAATTGAGAAAAATCCACCTCCAGGACGAACATTCCCCCAAGAAGGCTTTCTATACCCTCTACCTTCTGGAAACAGAAGAAGGCTACCTGGTCCGCAAGGAATCCGGAGCCTCCGGCAAAACCCTCGACTCCCGGACCTGGCCAAAACCTTCCCGCACCGAAGCCGAAATAATGTTCATCTCCATCGTCCGACGTAAAACCAATCCCAGCAGGAAATCCTCGCGCCACTACCAAATCACCGACCGCCAACTCTCCTTGTTTTAGAAACCAAATTTCCAATCTTTCTTGACTTATGTTCAATATATTGTTATGTTCACTACAAATGAACATTGTGAATAATGAACATAATCCCCGTAATGATGAACGTGCTATCCTCCATCAAGCACTGGAAGCATTGCAGGGAATGGTCCCCCTGAAATACGAGATGAAACTGGTTAAAAAGAGTCAGGGATATGACTACATCATGAGGGGAGAACTCCACGGGCAAGAATTGCTCTGGTGCGTCGATGCCCAAAAGCGTCTAACCAAGGCCGCAGAGCTCCAGGCCCTGATTCATAAGCATCAGGTGCCGCACCCTCTCCTGCTAATTACAAAATACGTAAACGACGAAGCCGCAGAGAGACTGCAAGGCGGGGGGATACAGTTTCTTGACACGGCCGGAAACGCCTTCATCAATCAACCACCTCTATATATTTTTGTACGGGGCAATAAGCCGGAAAAGGAAGAACTCACACTGCCTGCCGGGCGGCTCTTCAAAGGTGTCGGACTGAAGATCGTATTCCTCCTGTTATGCAAACCGGAGCTCACTGGCAGGCCGTACCGGGACCTGGCGGAGATCACGGATGTTGCCCTGGGAACAGTGAACGGTGCCATCGCTGAACTGGTCCAGAAAGGCTTCATCCTCGACAGGGGAAAGAAGGGGAAACAGCTTCTTAAGGGGAAGACCCTGCTTGACCGCTGGATAACGGCATATCCCGATTATCTAAAACCAAAGCTGTTGCTTGGGCGCTTCCGCGGTGAAGACAACTGGTGGAAAGGCGTCCACCTGGAACCAGCTGTCGCCCAATGGGGGGGCGAAGTTGCCGCCGCAAAGCTGACCAGGTACTTAAAACCGGGAACCGTCACGTTGTATGCGGACAAGAACCGCCTGACTGAACTGGTAGTCGCCAACAGACTCAAAAAAGACCCGAACGGCAACGTGGAGATTTTTGAACGGTTCTGGCCTCAAAATGGTTTCGGGACAGATGACACCGTGCATCCGATCCTAATATATGCGGACTTGGTTGCATTAGGCGAGCAGCGTACAATGGAAACAGCAAGGATGATCTATGAACAACATCTCGATCGACATTTCGGACAAGATTGACCCTGAGAGGGTAGCGGTCCTCAGGAGCATCAAGGACGTTGCCGAGGCCCTCAATATACCGTTCTTTGTGGTAGGGGCCTTCGCCCGTGAGGTGATCTTCGAATATATTCATCAGATCCCCTCACCCCGCATAACGGAGGACATTGATATCGGCGTTGAGGTCGCAAGCTGGGAAGAATTCCAAGTGCTGAAAACCACCCTACTCGAACGCAAGATCCTCACGGCGACAAAGACACACCATCGCTTTGTCACCAACAAATCTTCCATCATCGTTGATATCCTGCCCTATGGCGGCATTACCGATGAGACAAAACAGATCAGCTGGCCACCGGATCATGACATGGTCATGAGCATGATGGGGTTTGAAGAAGCCTATCGTTCCGCCTTGAACGTTCGTCTCAGCAACAAGCCCGTGCTGGAAATTCCGCTACCTTCGGTACCGGCCCTGGCAATCCTGAAACTCGTCTCCTGGAATGACGCGTATCCCACGCGTGAACGTGATGCCCAGGACCTTCTCTTCATACTGGAAAACTATGATGCGACCGGCATCGAGGCACAGCTCTATGACGCCTATATTCCCCTGCTCACCGAGGAGGAATACGATACCAAGCTGGCCTCGGTTCGCCTGCTCGGCCGGGACATCGCCCACCTGTGCGGACCGGAGACACTCAACACACTGACGACAATTCTCAACCGCGAAAAAGACGAAGACCAAGGCTTCAGATTGCTCATCCAAATGGTCAAAGGGACTTCATTCCAAGGCGTGAAATTCAATGCTGCCTTGCAGCTTTTGAAGAAACTCCTGCAGGGAATACTAGAAGCAAAATAGGGGGCAAATAGAAATGTGCGGACGTTTCACCTTACTACTTTCACCGGAGCTGCTGGAAAACTTCTTCGGTGTCCAGGCGCCACCGGACTTTCCTCGCCGATACAACATCGCCCCGACCCAACAGATCTGGATAATCCGGGAAGCCGCAACCGGTGGAAGACACCTGTCCGCCGTTCGCTGGGGGCTCGTGCCCCATTGGGCAAAAGACCTCTCTATCGGCAGCAGGATGATCAATGCACGATGTGAAACCGTCCACGAAAAGCCCGCCTTTCGGATTGCCATCCGCGCTCGCCGGTGCATCATTCCCGCCAGCGGCTTCTTCGAGTGGTCCACGACTCCCGAGGGCAAGATTCCACATTATATCACCATGCGGGACGATTCCCCCCTCGCCTTCGCCGGAATCTGGGATTCCTGGAAAACTCCCGAAGGCGAATCAATTGAAACCTGCGCCATCCTAACCACAACAGCCAACAGCCTCGTTACGAACCTGCACCACCGGATGCCGGTAATACTCCACGCCACCGAATTTGACCTCTGGCTCGACCGCTCAATGAACAACACCGAAGAACTCCAGCGCCTCTACCAACCCTACCCCGCCGAGTTGTTACTGGAATGGCAGGTTTCCAAAGTCATCAACAACGCTTCCAACGAAACTCCAGAAACCATCGCACCTGTCCAAGCAGCGTGAATCACGGAAGAATATTTATGAACTGGAAAGTTTACATGATTCTCTGCTCCGACAATTCTCTGTATACCGGGATCACAACGAATATCGAAAGACGTTTCCGCCAGCACAATGAAAGACGTGGGGCCAAATATTTCAGGGGACGGAAGCCACTTGCACTGGTCTACCTGGAAAGTGGTCACAACCGGAGTACTGCAGCCAAGAGAGAAGCCGCTATCAAAGCACTTCTTCGTGTAGATAAAAGCCAATTGCTGGATTCACCGCTCAACGAAATACCAACATTCTTGCACTAGTTTTATATTTTAATCATCAGGACTACAATATACGCCTTACAATCCCTTTACATTGGCATATCACAAAGGTTCTTAACTGCGCCAATCCCAGCGACTAATTAATCGAGAAAGGAAATAACAATCGTTGGCAAGTTTGATCTAAAAAAACATTGATGGGTAGTTGATGTTTAACCTGAAGGCAACTAACGGGCAGGTAATTATGACCAGCGAACATTACAAGGCAAAAACAAGCGTAGAGAACGATATCGGATCAGTTCGCAGCAACTCCACTTGTGAAGGAGCCTTTGAAACCAGGATCAACTCCAAGAGAGACCACTAGTTATTTTTCAAAGCAACTAACAGCCATTAATTTAGCGGAAGTACGCTCTACTCTTCCGAAGAAGCCATGATAAACGGTATCGAGTCCATAAAGAATAAACGTTCCGACCGCCATGACTGACGATTTTACAGGATAATAGCTCAACACAGGAACGCCAAACAAGAAAGGTTCGCTCGGAAAGCGGACCTTTCTTCTGAATCACCTACCGGGAGCCCCCACCCTGTCATCTTGGGCCAGAGGCACCAACTGTTGTCTCACGCAGGGCCCCTGACCTCCGCTACCAGAGTCGGCAACTCTAATCAGCTAGGAAGCCACCCTCCGACCGAACAACCCCTCAAATCACTTTATCGCATTCTGGAATCTGGAAAACCTGTTTGCACCGGAAGGGCACCCCAATCGCGAACCCTGGCTCGCCATAAAACTGGCTTCCCAGCTAAGTGGATGGATCCAGGAACTGTTCTGGCCAATGACGCTCCGGTACTCTTGTAAATGGATCTGTTTATATTACTACCCAATACGTTGATTGAGCTCCGTATGCTTACCAATGGGCCTTTTCGGTCGGGCATGGACACTAATTTATTGACAATAGCTTATCAAGATGTTAGTCAATAAAAAATTGTAAGCTTGTGTTAAATTACTTTTGTATCATAATTGATGACTTATTAGGCAAGTCATCACGATTCACTTGTTAATTTTGCCCGAATAGCAAAAACTTTTGTTCAACCGATTAAATCCCGCCTGAAATGAGATCGAATCCTACAGTTAGAATTCCTCAAAAATAGATCCTGCTATCTCTGACACGAGAAAACCCGGGCGCCCCGGCGACGCAGAGATACGGGTCCGCAACGAAGCGGACAGCCGGTCCGCCGAAGAGAGATCGTGCAATACTTATGTATGCCCTTCTTCGTGCCGGAGATAGGTTTTTGTTTTCTACGGAGGGACGCTGAGCACTCTACGGTTCCATGCTACGGGCAATTTCAGAACGAGCAGCCACTGCTAGTGGTGGTGAAGTGCAAACACAGGAAACGTTGCATATTCAAAATAAAAAAAAGGGGGGGACAAGGAGATGCGAACGGTAACAAGCTTCTTGCTGGTCATGGCATGTGTGAGCCTTCTGCTCATGGCTGGATGTGGAGGAGGAAACGGACAGGAAACAATAGTTCCGACGACAGGCACGACGATGGCTATTGCTGCAGGACAAGATCATGATCTGGCCCTTCTTTCTGATGGTACAGTGTTGGCCTGGGGAGATAATTTATACGGTCAACTGGGTGACGGCACGACAACCGATAGCAGTGTCCCGGTCCAGGTGAGCGGTTTGAGTGGGGTAACCGCCGTTGCTGGCGGAGCATGGCATAGTCTGGCCCTTCTGTCTGACGGTACAGTGTGGGCCTGGGGTTTGAATTCTGATGGCCAGCTGGGTGACGGCACGACAACCGATAGCAGTGTCCCGGTCCAGGTGAGCGGTCTGAGTGGGGTAACCGCCATCTCCGGGGGGGGGCTGTATAATCTGGCCCTTCTGTCTGACGGGACACTTTGGGCATGGGGAGATAATTTTTACGGCCAATTGGGTGACGGCACGACAACCGATAGCAGTGTCCCGGTCCAGGTGAGCGGTCTGAGTG
>JAQUEZ010000327.1 GCA_028684915.1 Desulfobulbus sp. | reverse complement strand
AGCAGGTGGACCCGGTCGATGAACAGGCCAAGGCCAAAGCGGCCCTGACCGACCTGTTCGCCGAGGTGAAGAACGGCAAGACGCCGATGGTGATCGAGCGGATCGTAACCGACATCGACGAGATCGTACGAATGGTTCGCTTCCCTGGTTGGCAAAATACCAAGGCTGGAGAGCGCGAGGTTCAGAAGGCTCTGCGCAAAGTGATCTATGTAAAGTACCAGATCAAGGACCAGGATCTTTTCGACAAGGCGTTCGGATATATCCGGCAGTACTATTGAAAGGCGTTGGCGCTAGCTTCAAGACACCTTGAAGAGGAGCATGAGCATTTCAACTGCATTCGCGCCGCAGAGAACAACTTATCTGATGCCCGCCGATATCTTTGGCACATTGAAAACAGTATCCGTGACATAGACACGAAAAACATTGTTCCTTAAGGACATTGTCATGCTTTGCGATTTCTGCTGTGCTAAGCTTTTCGACGTTCATCGGCATCCAACTCCATCATAGCGCCAAAAAGGCTTTCAGCATAATGGTTAGCCTTATCTCGGACGTATGCAGGAAGGATGTTGAAAGCGAGAAGAAGTGCCACTAGAAGAATGATCGTAGAATATAGGCAGAGATCCATCCTTCCATCCATTCTGGAATAAGCTATCCAACAAGCAAGTGAACTGCCGGCGGCCAGAGTCAACCATAATGAGCGCAAACCCGTCAGATTGCGCGCGAAGCCATAATCGGCATTATGAATCTTCAGTCGATCCGCGTAAGATGTTTCACGAAGACGATACCGCAATCTGCTAATGGCATCATTGATAGACGCCTCCAGATTTCCACTGTCGTTTTGCTGAACTGCGAGTTCGATATCGATGCCGGTAAGGTGTTTTATAGCCTTATACCAGATAGACTTCTGTTGTGATGATCTAAGATTATTATCCGGATGCAGGTACTTGTTAGTCGGCGAATCATGTGGCCAACGGGGCCAGAATTTTTTCTGAATTCGGTTGCCAAACGCAGAGGCCAAGTGAGAGATGAAGACCCCAAGAATGGCTCCGATCCCGACTCCCGAAAGAATGACGTTGAAGCCATCGATGTAGGCCACGCTAAAAGCCGCCAAACCTGGCAGGGCTACCATGATAGACAGAATGCCAGGAAAGAACCTCGCTTTTCGTTCGTACCTATCGCTGAGGTTAAGGTAACTCAGCCAAGATGCTTTTTCACCCATGGATCAATTGAACTCCTATTTTAAAAGAGCTGATGCCGGCTCTCTTTGGATTTCACCAACGAAACAGCCAAAGCCTTCATCACCCCCGATCATCATCAAGGCTGGCAGGCCCTCTTTTTCCATTAACGCAGTAAGCCAAGAAAAAACCTTAAGATCGTCCTGACTTGGAATCGGTGGACATGAACGTGGATGCGAATGCCATTCTCCAATGTACTCGAGCATGCCATCTGTTTTTTCTGATATGGAATCTACCGCAGATCTGAGGCCTCGGGTTCCCCTGATGTAAAGAGTCGGCCATTCTTCGCTGTCCAGAGGTGAAGGTAGCGTGTCGATGATATAGACGATTTTTCTTTCCATATCGAACGAACCGAGGAGAACTCCGCCGGTCTCTTTGGGAAGTTTTGAATCTCTGCATTCTTGCAACTTTTGGAGCAAGTGCATATCGGTACATACCTGCCAATCACCTCTCCAAACTTGGATAGTGACTGCTGGAGTCAGCTCAAACCGCCTGACATTGCCTAGAGCATCCGCTCTCCAGATGATCAGGTGTGCATCAGGATCAGCCGTTACTTCACGGGTTGCCCGAGAGCCGATAGCGGAATGCAGAGCTATATAATCCTGAGGGAGAGTGCTCGTAACATCCCGACAGGATTGGCCGTATCTTCTCCGTCCTTCGACAGCTTCAAAGTGACCGGAGAGATCGTCATTCATGGCTATGGCTCTGTAGTATTGCATCTCAAGTTGATCGAGCCTGCTCTTCCGGCACTTATCCTCAGCCAAAAGAACAAGATCTTGCCCTGAAGGATTCATGAAGAGAGAGACTCGCCTCGCAGAGCTGTTTATATCCAGAGAGAGAAACCGAGCTACTGAAACAGACGCGGACATATCAAGAATTACGTCGGACGTTTTAAGAGCATCCTTTACCTCATCGGAGTGCTTTCCAGGAGCCATGACATTCGCTGGAATTGCTTTGACAGCATCCGTCCTCTTTATGATCGAGTCCAGGAAGAAGGCCATTCCGGCTGATTTGTCATAACCCACGAAATGATCGTTCAAAACGTGACGGCCGAGGTTATGTGGCATCAACCTATCATGATCGATGATCGTCCATTTGCCAAAGCCGGCTCGGAAAAAATTTGTCACAACGGGTGAGCCTAGGGCACCAACACCTATAGCAGAGATAGAAACATCAACCGAGCTTGGGTATCCGTTGAGGTGTGCAGCTATTTCTCTGTTTAAATGGAAGGAATGGTTGAGAAGGTCGACGGCAATGGTATCGGCTTGCTGTGGCATGTCGCCGCCGATGAGGGTACCTATGTCTTTACCAAAAAGCGACCAGACACCCAGCTTCTCTCCAATTTTGCTAATCTTCTCGAAGCAATAAAAGACTCGAATTTCAAGAGATTCAGGGGTGTGAACATCTCCTTTCCGGCTCTTTGGCAACAGAAGGATAATGATCAGGTTGGAATTTAAGACCTCGTCACGCTTTTCAGGTTGCTCATTCCATCTGCGCAATCGAGATCTCAGCTCTGAAATCAGGTCGATTCCTCCGGTGCTCACAAAATCCGTAAGTTCCGAGAGAGTTTTTGGCTTTTGCCGTATGATACCATGTGGTTGCGGCTTGCAGAGATGTACGCTTGCAGTAACGGCAATGGCTTTATTGCTGTTACTCGGTTTCTCGCACTCAGCAGTAAAGAAGAGATCTCCCGACCCGGACCCCTTCGCATATATATAGAGAGTGTCCTGAAGCTGTTCCTGCTGGGATACCAGCAGGTCATGCGGGAGAACTACATGCCCGGAACATGCAAGCAGCAAGGGCTCCAAGGGCTGGTCGTCTTGGTGAAGGATGCCCTGTGCCGTCAAAGAAAGCCACTCACGTATGCGGGCAATGAACCTATGCGGTGTCCATCGGACTTTCAGGTCATCGTAGCGTTCATCGTAGAGGCAGAGACTTCTTGGAAATTCGCTCTCCCGCAGATTAAGATGTGAAACCAGTGGGAAGTCGGATCGAAGAGCCAACACTTCCGGGTATGAATCGTCTGCTTCCTGAAAAATGACTGCGATCCGCTCAATCTCCTCAATGGGGTGTACACGGAGCTGAGGCACTTCGATCTCGGCATCAAAAATGATTACCTCCATCCCATCTAACCTTCGACACTCCACAATGAGTGCATATTCGACCAAATTGCGGGCAACCGCAAGCGCCAGGAGACGTGCCTTGGTCAGCTTTAGCTGATAGGGTTCGACGATCACTCCCGACAAGCCAATGAACCGTCCTTCCATTACCGTCTCCCCGCTCTCGGCGAGACAGTTCCTGTGGCAAGAGAGGCCGCTGTTGCAGCCCGCTTTACATGGTTGGCTTTCAGGCGGCTGATTTCAAATTCTATTGGCTTGGGATCCGATTCCTTCGGTTGCTCCATTGTGACCAGCCATTTCATGGAAGGAAGAGCGAGCACGTTCTTGTAGTAAGCGGCCGCCTGGCGATGAGGGGGATATGGGTCCTCATCCTCCTTCGTTCCTTTCCTTGGGATCACTTTGCTGGAGCTGACCATGTAGGCGCCTTGTTGCTGCTTTTCTTCGTAGAGCCATTTGACGTTTTCGACCGGCTCTGTTTTGTCTTCTCCTTTTTCCGGACCGATTGCTTTGTAGCTGCAGTGGTGAGGGAGCTTCGCAATATCCCACTCGAGCCGGTCCGATCTTTTCTTTGTGTCTCTCGTGATCTCGACGATATCGGTGATAACCTCGTGCGTTATATCCGACATCAACAGCAACTTGCTCTGCACTCCGTCAACCACGAACGTAGCCTGCATGACCAATGCATCATCGTTACGATCTTCAACTTCCCGCTCGTTAAGCCGTTTGGCAAACGGAGAATGGACGAAGAACTCCACTCCGTCCTCTTCCTTCGTGAATTCCGGTGCAAGCTTACCGGCATCGATTATGAGGCTTTTCCTCTTTTCAAAATCAACTTTGTTATCCTCGCACCACTTACGAAGCCGTTCGGGCCGGGAAAAAACGCGGATTCCATTTCCCTCTTTGAAACGATGCCGCGCTTCACGCCTGATGATTCTTCCCTCCTCTTTATCAACCCCTTCTTCGGTGATGATCGCTGCCGGAACCCAGAGTGTCTTGATCTTGATTCTTCCTTCACCTTGGTACTTCTGCGCATGCTCTAGCCAAAAGAAATCGCTCGCACCCTTGTAATGATCTTCATCGAGGTGGGTAATAGCGACTACTTCGAATGAATCCTTGCCGCTATCGTCGAGGTCTTCGCGGAGAAGTTTGGGTAAATCGCAGCGAAGATCATTCTCGTCATCGGGATTTCTCATGTTGGCGTAATCGAAGAGAACTCTCTTGCCATTTTCCAGTTTGATCCGACACGAATCCGCATTGCCTAGAGGAAAGAATGTAACCTTGTGCATGAACTTTGCTCCTATTTTAATGCTGTTGAAGGATAAGTGTATTCCGATCCACTAATTTCATGGAGCCACAGATCAGAGCTCCAAGAAATCAATCGCTTTTCTGTATCGGCCGTTCGCCAATCCTTCGGTTGAGTGATTTGAAGGCTGCCGACGAGATTGCAGGCTGTAGCATAACATTGAGCCAATGGTAGACAAGACACCTTCTCCGTCCCCCCTTCTCTTTGCGATCTACCGAGCTATTTTTCCTTCCTTACCCCTTTGAATGGTTTCTTGTCGGAAGTTTTAACATCCATGAAACGGCCGGTGCTGGTATCTCGTTTTACGTAATGCCCTGATGGGGTCTTAGTTTGTGATCGGCCGCGAACGGCTCCTTTCCGATGTCCATCGCCTTTTGGTGGGTTTGTGGCCATAGTGAGTTTCCTTTAAATTTTATTAACAGTGGTTAAAGTATGAATTGACAACGGTTAATAAAATATTTCCGGTGGTAAAATTTGTCAACAGGTGTTAATTTATTTTTTGACAGGAGTTGACATTATGACGAATAAAACTGATCAAGCAAAAATAATAAGTCAAAATATCAAAGACTTAAGAGATGGGCTCGGATGGAACCAATCCAAGCTGGCTGGTGAAGCTGGAATTACCGCTGCTGCTCTTAGTAAGATTGAAAAAGGAGATGGTCGCGTTCCGACAATCGTTGTTCTTAGCAAAATCGCATCTGCCCTGAAGGTTCAACCTTACCAAATAACAGGCGAAGAACCACAAGATGTATCTGAGACTGATGAGCGGAATCGAGAATTTTATAGAAAGTGGGATATCCTTGAAAGCTTATCCCAAGAAGATCAGGAATTACTCAAAGGCATGGCGGAACGATTAAAAAATATCACGGAAAAATAAATGGTAGAAGAGCGAAAAGGCGCGTTAGAAGCCGAAGAGCTATTAGAGGATTTAGGATTTGATACTTTACCAATAACGCCTAATCAAGTTGCCGCCTCAATTGATTGTGATCAATTCAGGTTAGTTCTTGAAGAAAAAATCTTTACTTCAGATGGAATACTTGGCAAAGCGGAGGGCAACAATAAGGGGGCGCTCATCTATGTCAACGCAAATATTACCGACAAAAGGCGATTAAATTTTACAGCTGCCCACGAAATTGGGCATGTTTGCATGCACATCATGCAACAAAAAAAGATGTCTTTTGAATGCGGAGCAAAAGAACTCTATAATCCGTACAACGATCCAATTGAAAAGGAAGCTAACGGCTTTGCTTCTGGTCTACTCATGCCGAGGAGGTTAATCTCGGCAAATTTCAACGGCGATATTACCTGGCATAATATTCACCTTCTCTCTCAACTTTGTGATGCTTCTCTTGAAGCGGTTTACAGAAGGATAAGCAGCTTAGAAAAATCGCCTACTGCACTAATAATACACAAAAATGACACTTTTAAACGCTTTGTTCCATCCCCTAATTTTGATTTTTTTATCGAGCAATCACCGTTATCTTATGAACAGAAAGCTTTTGCTGTAGATATAAAAGAAGAA
>JAQUEZ010000326.1 GCA_028684915.1 Desulfobulbus sp. | reverse complement strand
GCGCCGGATTTTGTTTCGGTCGCCATTGCGGTTGGCACGACAGTCGTTTTACTAGCGGGTGCATTGGCCTACGGAACAGGCCAGCAGTACGAGGAAGCCTACCGGACCCTCGGTTTGATCATCTTCATGGCTACGTGTATCCACCTCTTTTTGATGATGAACGACTTGGTCATCCATGCCTGGTATGGCAATGCGGAAACGCATCGGATCATGGAGATTGCTTGGGGCGACTTTGCCTGGGCGCATATCTTTGAGGTAGCGGCGCCATTCATTGGCGCGGGTCTCCTCATGTTGCCAGCAGTTCGCCGCTCGTTGCCATTACTCGCCCTGAGTTCCGGCATGATCATCGCTGGCGTTTTTATCCACCGTTTCCTGATTATGCCGGCCGCCTACAACAATATTCCGATGACGTTGACGCCCTTGGGCCTGCCCAATACCCACTGGTCCTTACCGATAGCTTCGGGACGCTTCCTGCCGGGGATGAGCACCTTTCTTGATCAGTACAGCTATACCCCATCACTGGTGGAGGTGATGATTCTGCTGGGTATTATGGCCTATGCGGTTTTCTTGGTTGTGCTCGCGATTTCCAAGCTGCCCATTTTGGTCAAAGAGAACGCCTGATGCCGAATACAATCAACGCCCATGACCTCTGGGCCGTTTCCCGCCTGTTCAGCTATCCTGATGCGCAAACAATCTCGGCTCCCATTCCAGATGGCGTGGGAGTCGAGGCGCGGGCTTTACTCGTTGAAAGGACAGAGCTCGATCCAATCCTCCTGGAGAATGAATACATCCGCCTTTTTGTCAACGCGCTGCCCGAGGTCCCGTGCGCTCCCTATGGATCGGTTTATCTTGAAGGAGCACTCATGGGGGCTTCAACCATGCGGGTTGCTGGAATATATCGTAAATATGGTTTAAATCCTGATGAGTTGCCAGACCACATCTCGGTGGAGAGCGAGTTCCTTGCCTGGTTGTCCGAAGAGGCCACGCACACCTCGGAGGCCCGCAAAGATTTCGATTTTTTATGGGCCCATTTCCAAAGTTGGATACCCCGCTTTTTAGCTCAGGTCGAACAGCATGACCAACTCGGTTGGTATCGACGCTGCGCAGAATGGGCGAAGTGTTTTTTTTGATGTCAAAAGGGGCAAGCCGTCTGGACAAGCGGAACTTCGGAGGAATCCAAGTAAAGCCGCCACCTTCCAACCCACCGATTTTCTCTTACCAAATCGCATTGTTGGAAAAATGAAGTTATTGCAAAGCGAGACTCTTTCCAGAGAATGCCAGCAAGTAAATCTGTTTTGAATACGATGTGTTGAACGTCTTCGTGTCCATCGTTGTCAGGTTATTATTTTTCCAGACATCCCTGAAACACTCCCTGTTTCCCCCTCAACTGCCCCCAAAACCATGTCACGTTGCAGGTGTAATGTCATCACCCCCGAAAATAGAAGAGAGACCGATTGGAACGGTCACCTTTTCCATTCTCACCAGGGAGATGATCACACATGCAGTCCATCATTCTGTCACTCGCCAACCGGTACGCCCTTTCCACATCTGAAGTCATCCAGGAAATAGAATCCGCTTTTGCTCGCCAGCTCTCCCAGTGGTACCGGCAGGAAGTCATGGTCTTCCTCCGCGAAGGGATGCGCCTTGAGATTGTGGCCTACAGCAAACTAAACGGACTCCCTGTTCAGCAGATCCTCGATCTTCCCGCCGTTTTTTCCCGTAATCAGTTCAAGGCCATTCTCGAAAACCACCTGGCCACGGCTGCGGTCATCAAACAGGTTCGCCAGCTCAAAGGGTTTGAGCGGCGATTGCTCTGGGGGGAGGTCATCCGCAACAGGACCGGCGACCATCTTCTGGTTGAAACCGAGATAATCCCCGACGAACCAATCATCGCCATCTGCCCCCTTAACCGGATCGGCCTGCATGAACGCCATGCCGGCCGGTTTCGGCCTGGCCAACGCCGGGCCTTTCATCTGCGCCGGATCGAACCGGTGCTGGTGAACGATACCCCTCGCACCGAAGTCACCCTGGATCGGGTCTCCAAGACCCTGACCGAGAATCTGCTCCGCCATCACCTGGGCGATGCGGCTCATCGGTTTCAATTCCGCTGCCTGAAGCGCTACGTCGGCCACAAGAGCATCGTTCTGACTCTACAAAAACTGCCGCGAGAGGTGATCATCGCCGTGGACCGGGAACTCCAGGAACGGATTGAGGTCCGAATCGTCAAGGTCTTGCCATGAAGTCACCTGAACCAACGGAACAAAAAATTCCCTGGACCCATATCGGACAGGGCGTACACCTCGATCATCCCCAAACGGTCATGGAACTGGGCGTTCCCGACAGCCACCGCAAGGGGCATTTCTGGTGCTTCGGCACCACCCGGGTTGGCAAGACCAGGATCATGGAGCACATCATCGAACAGGATATCTGCAAGGGGTATTCGGTGGTGGCCATCGATCCTAAGGGCGACATCGATCTGTTCTCCAAGATCACGCAACTGGCCCACGAGACCGACCGGCTCGACGACCTGATGCTGATCACGCCGATCTTTCCCCAGTACAGCGCCATCCTTGACCCATTGTCCTCCTACTACATGCCTGAGGAACTGGTGGCCCATATCACCGCCGGGGTGGCCATCGGCCGGGAGCCCTATTTCTTCGGGGTGGCCTACGAGGTCAGCCTGGTAGTGGTCCAGGCTCTGATCATGCTGGCTGAGCAGGCCGGAACAAAGCCTTCGTTCAACCTCAACGACATCAAGAACCACATCAGCCACCAGGACCTGGAACAGCTCAAGGAGAAGATCGACTACATCGACAGCCCGGAGGCCAAGCAGCTCTCCCTGGACATCCAGAAAATTCTCTCGACTCCGGCGGATTACTATTCCAAAGTGGCTAGCTCTCTTCGGGTGGCGCTCACCGAGCTGACCTCGGGCAATGTCGGCAAGATCATCGGCAAGGCCAACGAGAACCGCTTTATTCAACGACTGGAAGAAGGCAAGGGCATCATTCTGGTGGTGCAGTTGGGCTCGTTGTTGACCAAGCGGGCCGCCTACACCGCCGGAAAGGTGATCATCTCCATGATCCAGGCCTTTGTCGGGAGGGTCTATTCCTCGGGCAGGAATGTGACCCCTTCACTGGTGCTCCATATCGATGAGGCCCAGTCGGTCCTCTACCAAGGGATTGAGGACCTCTTTGCCAAGGCCGGCGGGGCCGGGGTGTTCATCCACGGCTACTGCCAGTCGATCAGTCAGTTGTATGCCGAGGTCGGCGAGGATCGGGCCAACACCATTCTCGACAACTGCAACACCAAGCTGTTCATGCGGGTGCCGGACCCCAGCACTGCCAATTACGTCTCTGAACATCTGGGGGAAGAGAAGCGGTTTTCTCCCATCATTTCCCTGGGCGGCAACATCGCCATCCGCGAGACTGAGGAGGTGCGGATCAAGCCGAGCGAGATCCTCAAGATGAAACCCCGCGAACTCTTCCTCATCACCTACTCCGGGACCTACAAGGGATTGACCGCCGAGGTCGAGAAAGGGAGGCTAAAGGTGGTCTTTCCGGACCTGGCCTGTGAGACGATCATCAAAAAGCAAACCAAAAGCGGTTGATGCTGAGCATTTGGCCGGTGGTCATCCTGGGGGGTGCGTTGGTGCTGGTCGGCATTGCCGGCGTCCTGGTGTTGCGGGGGGAAGAGCAGGCCCCCCCTCGTTCCTTGAACAGATGACGCTGAGCGCCCTCTCGCAGCGGTGGGTCCGGCCCAAGTCATCCACCCGGATCGAGGGGATAAAGCATATCTCGGAGCTGGCCCACCTCTGGCGGAACGAGCAGGTCATTGCCGAGGGGATCGAAAAGTTTGAGCTAGTGCATCCACGCTCCAACTCCTTTGCCAGCCAGTTGCGGACCTGGTCCTTTTTCAACCAGGCACTCGGGCAGCGTGCAGTCTGTTTGGAGATTCTTCGCCTGCTCGACCGTGAAGGGTGGTGCCCTTCGGTGGTCGATGTCCAGGGTGATGTGGAAGCGGCCTGGGAGCAGAACACCTATCGGATCCTGGCTAAGACCACGTTGCTTGATCATTCCCTCAACGTGGCCGAGCAGGTGGTCAAGTTGCTCTCCGACCATCAGGCCTGGCACGTGATCCCGGATACCATGGCGGCCGCCCTGGGGCATGATCTGGGTAAGCTCAAGTCAGCGCGAGGTTCCCTCTATACCCTGGGCGAACACCCCCTGGCCTCCGGCGCCATCATCTCTGGTATTCCGGGATTCAAGGAACTCTCGCGCAAGGATGACATCCTTCGGGCCATCAAGATGCACCACAAGATGCCCGAGGGCTTGCTGGGCAAGACCCTCAAGAAGGCCGATCAACAGGCCAGGCAGCAGGAACTGGAGCGTGGGGTGGGAGTGGAGGCAACCGAGGAAATCAAGGAGTCGCACGAAGAGGAAGCACCAGAAAACCCGCCGCAACCTTCATCCCGGGAAGCGGTGCAACGGGTGCAGGCGGATATCTATGGGGAAACCATCGATACCGCGCCAAGCCGGGAAAAAATTGCGCCGCCCCAGCGGATGGACATCTCCAGTTGGTTCGATGCCGCCGGATACCTGGCCCTACTCAAGCCCTACATCAACCGGGTTGAGGGCCGGCGCTTTCTCGCCTTCTCCATGGCCGACGGCCTGGTCTATTTCCAGGTCAAGGCCTTGGAAGAGGTGGCCCGCAAACAGGCTCAAGAGGCCGGCTGCATGGAGATCGCCACCATGGCCCAGGATGATTCCACCATGCGCCAGGTGCTATTCAGCGTTGTCCAGCAGCTGCGCCAGGATCATGAAGTGATTGCGACCGGGTTGATCAAGGCCACCTATTTCGGGGGGTATTTCACGGTGACCAGGAAGCACAGCAAGGAGATGCGGGGATACTATACCCCTTTCCATGCCGAGGCCTTCGGTTCCATTGCCGAGATGGAACGGGCCAAACCGGACCTGCTTCGCGACATCATCAAAGTCAGTCCTTATACAGGCAGTGAACAGGTGAGCTGATGACCAAGGATCGGGAAGCCAAAGGGGCAAACGACACCAATGCCCAAATCATCACCACCGATAGCGGCCGGATCTACAAGGCGGTCAACCTGCTCAGCGCCATATCCGAAATCCAGCAGTTCTATGTGATCGAGAGCAAGGGCCAGAACATTCCGGCTGAGTTCCTCACCCTGGAGCGGACCATTGATTTTTTCAAGATCGGTCTGAAGAGCGGGTTCAACGAGGGGATTGCCCTGGTGCTGCTGTTTCCGGTGTTCCACTTCTACCTGTTCCCCTTTGTCTTTCTCCATCTCGACTGGTTCAGCCATCTGCTCTTTGGCTGTATTCCCTATCTGCCCCTGATCATCAACACCCTCATGTGCAGCTACATCAGCCGCTACTTTATCGGCAACATCACCCGCAAGGCGGTCAACTCCCTGCTTACCGGCCGGGCCCTCTCCCTGCTGCTCAAGGCCTTTGTGGTCTATGTCGTCTACCTGGTCCTGTTCCGCTTGAGCACCCCGGAGAATATCGGACGGCTGGCAAGCCAGTTTGGCGCAAAGGCCCACGACATCTACCACGGCTTTTTTGCCATCAAACCGCACCTGGTGCCGCTGGCCACCAAGAGCAGCCTGCTCATGGTGTTGGCGGCGGTGTTTCCCTACGGATCGGTCTATCTGCTTGATTGCTGGCATCGCCACCGGATCAAGCGCAACATACAACGTATTTCTGCGTAACCCGCAATGGAGGTTCACCCATGGAACACGAAGAGAAAAAACAGCGCCCCTCTTGGCAGGAGATCGAGGAGAAGAAAATTAATCTGGTGAAGGAAAAAGGATCCCGGGTCATGCGGGTCAACTCGCCAATTGGCTCAACCATGTTTTCTATCCTGCGGCAATTTGACATGGCCTACGCCAACTTCAAGGGCCGGTTGGGGGAGATGGGCGGCATCTCCTACGAAGAAGGCACCGCCTTGATGGAAGAAGGTCGAGAGATTGTAATGGCCTTTTCTGATTTCACTGCAAAGCTCAGTCGGAAGATCAATTTCCGCTACTATGCTCCCAATGAAATCAAAGACTATCTGGAGTTGCTCAAATCCCAGGAGAAGAACGAAGAGGCTTCGCGTGGCGCAGAGGGTGCGGTTTCAGCCAATGAATGACCCACCAAGGCAATTG
>JAQUEZ010000325.1 GCA_028684915.1 Desulfobulbus sp. | reverse complement strand
CCATGGAGCCTGCAGTCTGAGCCCTAACGTTATGATATCTTTACTATTCATGGTTTCCCTCGTCATTTGGTGTGGATTTGATCGTTTTATACATCAAATCCACACCAAATGACGAGGAGCCAAAAAACCTTGTTGTTCAGAATGAAGGTATCCCCTTTTTGGTCATTGAGTCCGCCAAACGGGATTACAGACAACTTTTGGCGAATGATGTTTTCAGAGAAAAATTGAATATATTTACCATCGGAGATGCAACGGTCAGCCCGATTCGCTTCAACCCTTTTTACATTCAAGAGGGCGTTCATCTTCAGGTGCATATTGATTATTTGAAAGCAATCTTCAATGCCAGTTTTTCTCTTTATGGTCCCATGCCCAGTATTGTCGAGAAATGCCTTCATGCTATTTACATCAAAAAAGGGTGGAATTTGACTTTGGGTACGCATCCCAATTTTGTCGATAGTAAGGGCGGTTATGATGGAGAGCAATATCAATTCGAAGAACATTTTTACTGTTTTCCGACATTGACCGACCTGAAAGATGAGATTGATCGCTACATCAAAAAGGAACTCGATTACAAGGGGGAGTTAAGGGACAATATCCGCACCGCCATCATAGTGCGTCTTGAGAGTCTGTGCGTCGGAGCGAAAGGATTGATGTTCAATACACATGATTTCTTTTCCATCAAACAACTGTTGTCGCAAAATACTATTCTGGAGATGGAGAATCTGGCAGACGATGACGATAAGGCGTTTTTTGTAGGGTTGATTCTGGTACTCATCAGCGAATATCGGCAAAAAGAAAATCCGGCGGTAAACCCCGGAATGGGCAATAAAGGCTTGCGGCATTTTATGGTTATTGAAGAAGCCCATCGATTACTAAAAAATGTTGAAACCGAACGGACCACAGAGATGATGGGCAATCCCAAAGGCAAAGCGGTGGAAGTGTTTTGCAATATTCTTTCCGAAATGCGTTCATTGGGCCAGGGAGTAGCCGTTGTTGAACAAATCCCCTCCAAAATATCCCCTGATGTGATCAAAAACTCCAATACCAAGATTGTTCATCGTCTGGTCTCAAAAGATGATCAAGGGCTTTTAGCAGGCTCTCTGAGTATAGACGACTACGATGCGCTATATCTGAACAGGCTCAAAACCGGTCATGCACTTTGTCACAAGGAAGGGATGGGGCGTCCGGTAGAGTGCGCTGTTCTGAGCGATGTTAATTCCCATGCAATAAGTGATGATAAAGTTAAAAGGTCGATGGCCTCTTTGGCGCGTGAACCTTTACACGACTATCAAGCCTATCAGCTAGATACCCTCATTGGCAAAGCTGGGAAAGAGTTGGTAATTAAATTCTTCAACTCACTTGTAACGCTACAATCCGATGAGTTGGACAAGCTAATAAGCATGGCTAAAGATGAACTGCAAAAGTTATTGGTTTTAAGAGATGTTCAGTATCGAATCGATGATTTATTCTTTTCGGATTATTTCACTTTACAGGTCATGGTACTACTGAATAAAGGCATGTATTGTCGAAACAATCGTATTCCCAGCAACCTAAAGACAATACTTCTCAGGGTTATAAGAACACCTTCCGAAGAAACGAAAACTGAAATAATTAACAGTTTGAATACGTTATGGGATCCATTTCCAGCTAAGAATTTCATCGAAGATGTTATTGAGAGCCTTACTATTCGATATTTGTATAAAAATAGTTCGGCAGTTGGTCTAGCAGAAGTTGAAAGTGCAGTTTCCTCATTCTTATTATTGGTAGACAAAGACATGATTAGAAAAATTTCGCAAAAAGTAAGTAATAAAATGGAGGGCGTCCATGCTCGAACATCTTATAGCGATTGCAACTAGGGGCACAGAATCCATAAGCGAAGTTTTTAAAGAAACCGCAATTAAATGTATCAGGGAGTCACCAGTCTTGGACTGTATGGAGACTATCGAAAATAGTTCCCTGGAGAGTTTGAAAGCTCAGAATGCAACTCAGCTTATAGAAACTGACGACATGGAGCAAAATGAAGCTGAACCGGAAGAGACAGCCAATAATGAGAGCGAAGGGTTGACAGATGAAGAAAAAAAGCAGATCAAGGATGAAACCAATTGGTCTGACGAGGTAATTAATGCAATCAGCACAATGAAAGAATATGAAATATATAAGAATGCTGGACTTCAAGAAGTTGAGATAAACGGAAAAAAAGTTCTTGTAAAAAGTGACATTGACTGGGATCAAAAAGACTCTGTGGGGCGTACCAATAAGGAGAGAGCGGAGGCAGGGCTTTCCCCCATCAATAAAGATGGAGACACAATTGAGCTGCATCATATCGGACAGAAGAATGACGGCTCTATTGCTGAATTAACCCCTGATGAACATAGAGGTAAGGAAAATTATTTGGCATTACACAACACAAAAAAAGAATCTGAAATAGATAGAGTTGCGTTCAATAATGAAAGAAAAGATCATTGGGAAGCAAGAGCAAACGCAGGGGATGAAAATGCATAGTATAATCAAAGTGATTGAAGAAAAATTCAATTTGTACAAAACGAAAGGAGCCTCTGGTGAGCTTATCGAAGAGGCTGAAAGGCAGCTAAATTTAAAATTTGCGGATGATTATAAAGAATATCTATCCCTGTTTGGGGAAATATCGTTTGGATCTACAGAATTGACAGGTTTGAATGTTGATAGTTATGCAAATGTCGTTAGTGTCACGCTAAAAGAAATTCAAAGAAATAAAGCATTCCCAAAAGGTTCTATTGTTTTGGAAAATACAGGCATAGAAGGGTTATTGATATTACAGAAAGAGGATGGTGAAGTTTATGAATGGATAGATGGAGAAAAAAAGAATGCATTCCCAAATCTAAAGGCATACTTGGAAAGTAGGATCAGTAGTTAAGATTCCATGGGTGCATTGAAGACAAAAAATGCTCAAGTCTGGAAGCCGCAAAGGCACATTCGCCGAGAAGGGGACAAGACACGAAACGGAATTTTACGTACGCTAAGCGGCCAAATCCACTTCAATATCTCTGACACGAAGTGGCCGGAACTGATTTAGCCTGAATAGTTGTTCTGTATCCCAGTGATAATCTCCTGTTAAATTGATATGTTCCCAGCCAAGTGACGAGAGATGAGCAAGGTCAGTGATAGATGGGGATTCATCATGCAAACGTAAATGATCAACAACTCGGCCCAAATATACTGTGTTCCACAGGATGATCGCTGTTACAATGAGATTCAAGCCACCTGCCCGATGGCGTTGGTTCTCATATGAACGTTCACGGATTTGGCCGAGTCGGTGGAAGAATACTGCCCGGCTCAATGAGTTTTTCGCTTCACCTTTATTAAGCCCGACATAACTCCGTCGGCGCAATTGCGGATCCTGCAACCAATCTAGTGTAAATAGCGTACGCTCCAGCTTGCCCAACTCACGTAATGCAAGGGCTAATCCGTTCTGACGGGGGTAGGCTGCAAGTTTACGTAGAATCTCTGAGGCGGTAACAGTACCGATTTTTATCGACGTAGCCAGCCGGAGGATATCCTCCCAGTAGGGGTAGTGACCACCAAGCTGTAAAAACCGCCATTTGGCTTTGAATATTATTAAGTGCATGCTAACGTAGTGGTTTATTGCAACCTTTCCCCGAGACATTGTTTAATTTGACGATTGGCAATAAGGAACTCACACGTGAAGTGGCACTGGCAGAAGGAAGAGCTTCGTGAACATTGGTCCTTAAGTGCCGAAGAGTTACATTTGGTGGCTGGCCGGACCGACCATGGCCGTATGGGATTCGTGGTCATGCTCAAGTTTTTCCAATATCAGGGTCGTTTCCCCTCCGCAATTGAGGATTTGCCTATCGATGTTGTGCTATTCTTGAGCCAACAAATTGGGGCGTCGCAGTCTGACCTGAATGGCGCTAGTTTAAGCGATTTCAGCCTGACACCTGCCCCGGTGCGGCACCTCTTGCATCTGATGCCTCGGCGCGGTCATCAACTGGAAATTCTTGGGTCGTCGTTTCAGGCATCGCGGTTCACTTCTTCCCGGACGCTGCCTGATCGGTGAGTCGGTCATCGCTTCATACAAATCACTTATCAGTTTAAAACGCTCCACCTTACTGATTTTCGCTTGATTTAAATGGGGCTCCCAGTTGCGAATGGCCTGCACTGTGCCCTTGAAGCTCACAACTCGTACCTCAATGGCAATTTTCCCCGATGCTTCGCACATCAGTTTTCGGACACAGTTATAGGCGATAAAGTACATCAGGATTTCTTTGCGGATCATTTCTGGAGATTGGCACCGCAGGATATCCATGCCCATGGTCGTTTTGATGTCGCGAAAAAACAGCTCAACATCCCACCGTTTGAAATAAAGCTCAGCGATCTCCTCAGCGGGATAGACCTGGGCATCAAGCAACGTAGTGACGATATAAAAACCCTTCGTTCTAAAGCCAGGAAATCTCACCCTAACTTTGATTTGTCTCAAGGCAAGCTCAGAGGGGAGATCCTTCCTCGTTTCTTCCGAATACGATAGGCGTTGGTTACTGGCGGGTCGCTTCCATGTTATCAGCAAGTCATAAGGCCCGAGTTTTTTGAGGCTGCCTGCTGGGCTAACCGGCGTTCTCCGGGCTAGGGTAACAACACTGTCAACGCCCTGTTTTTTCAGATTTACAATGTCGTAATAACTGCAAAACCCTTTGTCTCCGAGAAAAATGTCTCCTTGCTTGAATGTCTGCCACTGTTGGCGAAACAGTGGCAGTTCGCTACTCTTCTTGTTGCCAAGAGCGTAACTGAGCAACGCACCGCTTTCCAACGAAAAGCAGGCACATATACGTGCTGTCGGAAAACCACACCCCGGTTTCTGTGAAGCTGACTGCGGCCAAACTTCCTGGTTCTCCGGCGTGTCCGGCATGCTGACTCCGGTTCCATCGACAACGATATCCAACCGGCTAAATGTAAAGAGCGTGATCATGACCAAGCTTGCAGCTCTCGACCACCGAGGAACAGACTTCCTGACCGAGGCAGAATTCGAGCAATTTCTCAACGCCGCCAAGCAAGGCGCTATGGTGCGAGGGACTTCGCGCTATGTCTTTTTATGCAGCGCCATGGCCTCCGGGTGTCAGAACTGTGCGCATTCCAACGCACCTCTTTATCTTTTGCTGACGCTCAGGTCTTTGTCCATCGCCTCAAGAATGGCTTGGCCACCCAGCAACCATTGACCGGTGATGAACTGCGGGCGATTAAACGCTATCTCCGCGAACGCGACAAAAATTGGTCGAACCAACTCCCATGGCTTTTCATAACTGAACGGGGGACCAATTTCACGCGGCAGGGTGTATCCTACTTAGTCCAGATCATCGGCGAACGGGCCAAGCTGCCATTCAAGACGACACCGCACATGCTGCGTCATAGCTGTGCTTTCCATCTGGCAAACAAAGGATGCGACTCACGCCTGATTCAGGACTATCTCGGCCACCGCGATCCTCGACATACTGCACATTACACCCGCACTGCGGCAATTCGCTTCAATAGCCTTTGGAGTTAAAGCCATGACTGATGCCGCAAGCCCAAATTGGCAACCAATTAGCATGTTGCCCACGATCGCCGGGGTCATCGACGGAGAACTGGCAGATGCCGAGGAGCACTACGCTACGCTCCTACAGGTTCGGGATAAACCACATGTGCTAGATGACGCGACGGTGGAGAGATCCATCAAGCTGCACACGGAACAACTGGAATTTATATGGGTATTTCGGGAACAATTGGACCGTTGGTACCGAACGGATTCGACAACCCACGAGCGGGAGGAAATTGATCGGCTGTTCGATCAGCTTGAACGACTGCGCAAGGTCTTGACAAACATTCTGGCTCTGGCGGACGAACTCAAAGAGGGCACCATCGACAAGATTTTGACCAAGAGCGATCTGGAGTTGGGAATTGAGGTGTTGCTACGGGGTAAGCTCTGAGCGTATTTTTTGCGAAACTGTGCCCATATTTCAAAACAGTATCATGAAACAATTGGCACTTTTGATGGTTATGTGGCCACTGGGCCTAATAATATTGAAAGACGAATGGCGTTTTTTACAGCTTGGTGGTCACTACCCCTGGTTGAATCTCTAAAAAAAAGGATACGCCGGAATAGCCCTTTTTGCTGGAGGCAAAAAAGGGCTATAGGGCTATTATTGCCCAACCCCTCGAAAAGGTAAAATTAGCTTCTTCTACAAATCATCC
>JAQUEZ010000078.1 GCA_028684915.1 Desulfobulbus sp. | reverse complement strand
CCTTGCTCCACGGCTGGCGGTTGCCCTGAAGGCTGCACAGATATCAGAGGTTATTGCGGTTGAGGATGGAATCCCGGTGGTGCCGGTGTGTAATGCCAAGCTGCGCCGGAAGGTTAAATCCGCCACCGCCCAGACCGTCCTCACCCTGCAGGCTGGCGCCTTTGGCCTGGAAAATGATCCGGTCGGTACCCCAAATGTGGTCAGTGTCGATACCGATGCAGCGGCTAAGGTACAATGTACAGGCTATGAGGCGGCCAAGAGCGAAGGCGTCGACCTGACCAAGTCCGATGTGATCGTCAGTGCTGGCCGCGGTGTGGGCAAGCCCGAGAATGTCGCTATTGTCCAGGCACTAGCCAAAGCGCTTAAGGGTGAGTACGGTGCCAGCCGTCCGGTGGTCGATTCCGGTTGGGTCGAGCATAACCGTCAGGTGGGCACCACCGGAACCACGGTCAGCCCGAAGCTCTATGTGGCCTGCGGTATTTCCGGGGCGATTCAGCATCTGGCCGGAATGAAGAAATCCGACTATATCGTGGCCATTAATACCGACAAGGATGCGCCCATCGGCGAGGTGGCCAACGTCCTGATCGTCGCCGATCTTAAACAGTTTATCCCGGTATTGACCGAGAAACTGAACGCGCTCTGATCGGAACACTCCCTTTGTATGGCTAACCGCACAGGCATCATTGCCTGTGCGGTTTTTTTTATTGGTGCAGCAGAGGATTAAAACAGTTTGGCCTCAAGGGGGACTTGAGAAGACCTTGCCTACGCGAAGTTCGACTTTGCTGAAATTATCCCAGGTTATAGGCATCCTATGCGGTTCCTCCAGAGCTGCATGCAGGTGCAATTCTGGCCGTAGAAAGGGGGGGAGTGATAAAAAAAAAAAGCCGCTTCCCTGGAAGGAAAGCGGCTTAGAACAACAGTGAACAGGTGATCAGTCTTCGACTACCTCGATCCCCTCCAGTTTCCAGCCTTCAGTGCCGACCGGCCTGGCCCACGTCCAGTTTTCAGCGAACTTCACCGGTGCGGTCATGCTGCCTTCGACCAGCGCACCGGTTTTATCGTCGACTGTGTAATCCAATAGGTTAGCGGTAAAGAGAACCGTCGCAAAATCCTCACCATTGGCGCTTCCCGCAGCAACGATTTCAACTTTGCGAATGGCGATACTCTCCAGTTTATTGATGTGTCCTTTTGCCTTTAGATCGGCAAAATGGCGCTCGTATTCCGAGGCAAGCTGTGTGCCAAGGAGTTGTCGATAGGAGTCCAGATCGCGGCGCATCCATCCCGCCTGCACCTTGAAAAAGACATCCGAGGCCACTTCGAGGAAGTATTTGTCATCAAAGCCGGGATCATTGCGACGAATCTCCATGAGGCCGTCTTCAATGCTCATGGGGCCGGGGACCGGCGGCACGGGCGGTACAGGTGGAACTGGTGGAACCGAGCTGCCGCCGAAAGGAGAATTTCCTCCTTGAAACATAGAGGACGGTGGCGGCTGATAGCCGGAAGAACCTGAAGACGGGGGCCGATTGACAAAACGTTTGTAGAGAAAATAGCCGATCGCACCAAGAATTATGAGTGGCAGGATGCCCATACCGTTGCCTCCGGCACCAAACAGGCTGCCAAACAGCATGCCGCCAAGGGCACCGCCGAGCAGTCCGCCCATTAACCCACGGCCAAACCCGCCGGGCTGACTCTGCCGTTGATTATACTGTTGGCTGGGAGCCGACTTGGGCGTCGAGCGGTACGTGGGGCTGCTGAACATCCGTCCCCCGGATTTGGATCGAGCATCTGCCTGGTCGGGAACAAGAGCAGTGTCAATCAGGGTCAGGGCCAGGAATATGGCCAGAAAGGGTACACAGCGTTTGAGTAATGCGAGCATTTTCAGTTTTCCATAGCTACATTGTCGGTTAAACAGGTCCGGCAGTGCTTTCCGGTACTGCATTTCTACCAATGTCTCTGGAGAGACAACGTGATCATTTTTGCAAACAGGTGCGAAAAACGAAGTTCCCAACGTTGATGACGTCGTAAAAACTTCGATCTACTGTGTCGCAGCGTTTTTCTCGACACTCGACATACCTAATGTACGCCTTCGAGCCGGAAAAAACACTGCTCCTTGTATATCTGTGTTTTTACTGAGCCCTCTCTTAGCGTGTGATGGAGCTTTTACGAGTCCATCAACGTTAAAGATTGCGTACGAGGATGCAGGGGTATTTGGGTACAGCTTGTCGTCAGTGTTTCAATTTGATTTAGAGTAAGGGCTTTCCTTCGGATGTCAAGCAAATCCGGACCTAGACAACGGCGCTAACCCACCGAGTTCCCCATGACCTCAAATGAACCCTCACTCCCTGGTGTCATGCATCTACTTGCTCAGGGCGATATCGTGGTTTTGGAATCGTTGACCTTAGTTTTGGAGGCAGTGGGGATAAACTATCACCTTCAAGAGCTCGATACGACGCTGTGGGTGGCTGAGGCAGACCTGGATCAGGCGATGGAACAGCTGAATCTCTATCAACAGGAAAATCTTGACTGGCCACCGGTCGAATCGCTGTCAGCTCCGCACCCACAGGTGCCGCCCACTGTGTTGGTTATGGGAGTGCTAGTCCTGTTTTTTCTCTTTACCGGAGAGTGGACCGCACACAACCCTTGGTTCAATCAAGGGGCTGTCGATGCCGTTGCCGTCAGGCACGGCCAGTGGTGGCGTCTTCTTACCGGACTTACCCTACATGCCGATTCGGTGCATTTGCTGGGAAATTGCTGTCTTGGCGGCTTGCTGGTGCACCTGCTCAGCCGTTCAATCGGTTATGGCCTCGCTTGGGCACTGCTTATCGGGTGTGGCGTTCTCGGTAACTGGTGCAATGTAGTGGCGCGTGAATCGGGCCACCTTTCAGTTGGATTTTCAACCTCGGTATTCGCTGCCGTCGGCATTCTCTCCGGAATGCAGGTGTTTCGGCGGCGAATACCCTTTGTAAAGGATTTGGTCTTGCCGCTGGGTGCTGGACTTGCTTTGCTTGCACTTTTAGGAACCGAAGGCGAACATACCGATCTTGGCGCTCATTTCTTCGGATTTTTTATCGGTATCTGTGGGGGATTGGTTTTACGATGCACACCGCTTGTCGTCTCTTGTCGATCAGCCACTCTGCAAAAATGGCTTTTTGGGGGGACCGTATCTCTGGTCCTCATTGCCTGGTGGCAGACAACCCGTTAAGCGCCTTTTTCCGGTCCTGGGCTCCTGGCAAATGTAGCCTGGTGGGAAAAGGAACGCTATCTGTCCGATCTTGTTTGACGATTTGAGTTGAAATGCATAAGGTAACAGCCAATTGTTCCCCCATCGAGGTGCACCAGCTCTTAGCTGGTGTTCTTTTTTCTTTTATTTCCCCAACACATACTACCCATTTGGAGCTGTATTCATGCCGATGAATGAACAACCCCCCTGGGGCCAGAAAAAGAAACCCTCCGGACCGGAGGATCTTCTCGCGACCCTTATACAAAAACTTCGGGATACTTTCGCCAGAAAAGAAGAAGGCGGCGGACAGGGAGGGGCGCCCAATCCACCTGAACCTTCGGCCAATTTACTTGCCGGTTTTAGCAAGCTCTTGGCAGTTGCCGTGGCTGTTCTTCTCCTCCAAGGTGCTTTCTCCAGTTTTTTCACTATTAAACCGGGAGAGGTCGGTATTGTTCTTCGTTTCGGCAAGTATGCCCGTACGACTCACCCTGGCCTGCACTTCAAGATCCCCTATCTGGAAGATCTGACCAAGGTTGATGTCGAGAACGTGCGTAAGGAAGAATTCGGTTTCCGCACCCGTACACCGGGGTTCAGTTCCGCCTTTGAACGCAAGGGCTATGACATGGAGTCCCTGATGCTGACGGGCGACAAGGATGTGATCGAGGTCGCGTGGATTGTGCAGTACAAGGTCAGCGATCCGGTGAAGTTCCTCTTTGAGGTCCGGGATGTGGCCCAGGCGGTTCGCGATGCCTCGGAAACGGTGACGAGAAGAATTGTCGGTAATATGGATTTTGACTATGTACTCAGTAACCGTGAAATTCTTGCCGCCAGCGCCAAACATGAACTGCAGGGCCAGATGGATCGGCTCCGGTGCGGCATCAGTATCGTTACTTTACAGTTACTTGACATCAATCCGCCCGAAACGGTCAAGCCCGCGTTCAACGAGGTCAACGTGGCTGATCAGGATATGAAGCGGTTGGTGAACGAGGCGGAGGAAACCTACAATAGAGTTATTCCCAAGGCTCGTGGTAGCGCCAAGCAGATCGTGGAAGAGGCCAAGGGCTATGCGGCAGAACGGATCAACCGGGCGAGCGGTGAAACCAACCGATTCAAGTCGATTGTCAAGGAGTACCAGGGGGCAGAAGAGGTTACCCGCCAGCGGATGTATCTTGAGGCCATGGAGGATATCCTGCCCAAAGTCGAGCATCTCTACATCATGGATAAGAGTCAGCAGAATATTCTCCCTCTGTTTGATCTGACCAGAAAGTCCACTCCCGCATTACCTGCGGGGGCCGGACAGTGAAGATAACTTCGGAAAAAGCAATCCGTTTACTCTAAGGTGCCAAGACCTATGATGAAAATAGTACGATTACTTGCAGTGTTACTTCTGGTGGCGGTTGGTGTGACCGTTTGGGACGGTTTTTTTATCGTGCCCGAAGGCAAACAGGCCGTGATAACCCAGTTCGGCGCCCCGGTCGGTGAGCCGGTGCAAGAGGCCGGACTCAAATTTAAAACCCCCTTTATTCAGGTGGTGCAGTATTTTGATAAGCGGGTGTTGATATGGGACGGCGATCCAAATCAGATCCCCACCAACGATAAGACCTTTATTTACATGGATAATACCGCTCGCTGGCGTATTTCCGATCCGCTACGCTTTCTCCAGGCAGTGGGCAACGAGCGGAGGGCTGGCTCCCTGCTCAACGACATCATTGCCGGTACGGTGCGCGACCTGGTGAACAAGAACAACCTGATTGAAATTATTCGCAGCTCGGATTGGTCGCCGGATTACATGGCTGCTTCAATGAAATCGCGGGACAATATGGTGGTGCCGCCCAAGATAGGACGCGACAAAATCAGCCTGATGGTGCTTGAGGCCGCCTCCAAAATCACTCCTCAGTACGGCATTGAACTGCTTGATGTTATGTTCAAGCGAGTCAATTATATCGAATCGGTACGGTTGAAAGTCTATGATCGTATGATCTCGGAACGGAAAAGAATTGCGGCGGAAAAACGCTCCACCGGTGAAGGGCGTAAAGCGGAGATTCTGGGGCGGGTCGATCGGGAGTTGCAGGAAATTACCTCCACGGCCAGACGTGAAGCCACGGAGATTCGCGGGAGGGCTGATGCCGAGGCCGCCAAAATTTATGGGCAGACCTACTCAAGTCATTCGGAGTTCTATGCCTTTCTTAAAAGTTTGGAAAGTTACAAACGCATCCTTGCCGGAAACACTTCCCTGGTGCTGAGTACCGACTCCGATTTGTTGCGGTATCTCGAACGGCAACGTCTAGCTAAATAGGCCGCTCGGCGAGGCGGTCCCTATCCTGCATGGGCAACCCCGGTGTGATGGACTTGCAAAAGTCCATCACACCAATGGCTAGGTAAAACAAAAATGTACAAAGGACGGTGTCTTTACCGACTTGAAGGCATGCATAAGATACGTCGAGCGTCGGGAAAACGTGGCGACGCAGGAAATCGACGTTTTTACGCCGCCATCAAGCGTATTAGTCGAAGAGCACGCCCGGCCCCTCGTCGGCAAAGACCGGGCGCTGTTCCGGGGAGTAGGGAATGCGTCCGCGTTCTTCCAATAGTGCTTCAAACTCGGCCAACTCCGCCTCGGAGGAGAAGGCATCTAGGCCCAACTTTTCAAAGCGGCAATCGCAGTGGATCAATTGGCCGCCGCACCAGGGGCACAGTTCCACCGGACAGCCCAGTTCATGATTCTCCCCGCTTGCCGTATGGCAGGCGGGGCAGATTTCAGCATCGACCTGCAACGGTTCGTAGATCGGCAGCTCATCAAAAGGAGAGCAGGCCGTGACAAAGGCCTCGGTATTCTCATAGCCGAAATAATCGATTACCTCCTGATTTAGATAACCATCATCCAGGTCACCCTGGAATTCGATCCCTTCGCTGGAAACCAGGTAGAGGTACCTGTGGTGATCGGTTCGGGCTGCCAGAAGAAAGATCCCCTGCTGCCGGTTGATCAGCCGAAGTTCTCGGATCCACTCTTCCCGTGCTTCGGGGAGGTAGCTGTAAAATTCGAGCAGAAGGGTCAGGCCGATTCGGTCATCATGGTAAATTTCAACAAGGTCTTCAGCCTCGGCGCGAAACTCTTCAGGAACGGCATATTCCATGGCGGTTGCAATGGATTTTCTTTGTTTTTCTAATTCATTTTGCATGGTTGTGTCCCAATAATAACTGCGAAAGTGCCCTAGGGCACAGGTTTACAAGGAATTGATTTTTCGTAACCGATCACAGGGGAACCTCCAAGGCACCGTTTATCAACGGACCTGTAAGCGATTGCTGGGTACCGGAGGTGCAAGGCATCGGCCTGTGCAGCGTACACCTGTACGTAAACAGGCCCCGCTAACACCGCAGATTCGGTGCCCCGTGATCGCTTACGATTTTTCTGTCGGCTCTGTGAGCGGTGCCTGCAGCGCCTTGCTTGAATTTCAATAATAAATGCGCTAAAAAGAACTGTTATTTAACCCGTCCGGACTCCAGACACCGCTGTTGGCGTCTCTTCTTAGCCCTGTGATAGAAGCGGTTGCTTTACCGATGCTTTTACTCTAACGGGCCTCTCCGGTCCATGCACCGTTTTTTCATCTCACAGGGTAATCCTCGGGGACGTCCTGTTTCCGCACCACTGCCCCGGAGTTCGACAATGATTTGTAGGAGGATTTTTTATGTCTGATACCGTTCAACCCCGTACTGCCCAATTAAACCTTGACGGCGTAACCTATGACCTGCCCCTTATTGAAGGTGCCGAGGGCGATAAGGCGATCGATATTCGCCACCTGCTGCGGGATACCGGGTACACTGTATTTGACACCGGCTACAAGAATTCGGCCTCTTGCAGTAGCACGATCACCTACCTTGACGGGAAGAAAGGTATTCTCCGCTACCGCGGCTACGCCATCGAGGATTTGGCGGAAAAGTGTCTGTTTATTGAAGTCGCTTATTTGCTGCTCCACAATAAACTGCCTAACCGTGAGGAGTTGGAAGTGTTTCGGCTCATGCTTGAGCAACAGGCCCTGATCCACGAGGATATGATTCATTTCTTCGATAAGTTTCCACCCAATGCCTCGCCGATGTCTATCCTGTCGGTGATGGTCAACAGTCTGCACAATTTTTATCCCGAGATGAGTGCCGACCCTTTGGAAAATATCGATCTGACCGCTACCCGTCTGATCTCAAAAATACGGACCATTGCCTCTTTTTCATATAAGAAATCCATCGGCCAGCCCCTGGTCTATCCGCGCAACGATCTGTCCTACTGCGGTAATTTTCTCAACATGATGTTCAATACCCCGGTTCGGCCGTATATTGTCCTGCCGGAGGTCGTTGCCGCCTTGAATAAACTGCTGATCCTGCACGCCGACCATGAACAAAACTGTTCCACTTCGGCGGTCCGGTTGGTGGGCAGCGCTGGCGGCAATCTCTATGCATCCATCTCTGCTGGTATCAACGCCTTGTGGGGACCGTTGCACGGCGGCGCCAATGAGGCGGTTATCCAGATGCTGGAGGCCATCCACCAAGACAACAACGACTATAAGAAGTACATTGCCAAAGCCAAGGACAAAAATGATCCCTTCCGCCTCTCCGGCTTTGGTCACCGTGTTTACCGGACCTTTGATCCGCGTGGAAAAATTATTAAAGATGCCTGCGATGGCATTTTGGCAGTTTTGAACTTCAAGGATCCGCTTTTGGATATTGCTCGTAATCTAGAAGAGATCGTGTTGACCGATGACTATTTTGTCAGCCGGCATCTTTACCCCAATATCGACTTTTATTCCGGTATTATCTACCGGGCACTTGGTATTCCCACCAATATGTTCACCGTGATGTTTGCCTTAGGGCGGCTTCCCGGCTGGATCTCCCAGTGGCGGGAAATGCGCGAGGATAAGGATACCAAGATATGCCGACCGCGACAGATCTATACCGGAGCACCCTCGCGTAGATTCGTGCCCCTCTGTGAGCGCTTGTAGCTTGATGTCGTTACGTGCTGATAGCCTTAGAAAAAGAAAAACGTCGAGAGGTTGCGGCTTGTAAATACAGACAGTTGCGAAGCGCGCACCGACGTTCTCAAGTAGGTTAACACGAACAACAGTGTCGCTTAGGACAAAAAAGCCGCGCCAAATTGGTGCGGCTTTTTTGTTGGTATGGAGCGCTCAATTAGTTTTCGCTGACACTGCAGGTCTGGAGAAATTGGCGTAGACGGGCTTGCTGATCATTGGAAAGGGGGCCGAATTGCAGGCAAAAACGTTTTGTGGAGAGTGAACTGAAGATGGAATAGGGTGGGGTGGAGAGTTCATTGACCACCATCACCGGAAGATCGGTGAGATACATCCGATTCTGGGCAAAGAAGAGGTCTAGATGCTTGGGTAAGGGGGTGCCATGTTTCATGGACACAAAATGGATCGCCACTCCACCTTCGCTCAAATCAATGATAGTGCCCGGTTCTTTGCCGAGAAATACCAGTGCATCCGGGTGAACTTTATGGCGTTTATGCTGGCGCCGTTCTTTACCGCCCGACACCGGGCTCTGCAGAGCTGTGGTCATGACAGCTTGGAAGGTAGTGGAGAATCAGTGTTTACAGGATTCAAATTGCCTGCAGTATTCACGAACCAACTGCCAACGTTGCAGAGGTCGTAATCGAAAATAAATGGGGCTCAATATCAAGATTCGGATAGCTTCTCGCGGACTCATATCATCCCTCCTTGTTCATGCCGTTTGTTATTATCTTTGCAAATCGTGGGCCAGAAAAGTTAGGGTTATGCGTCCGTAAAGAGTGCGTTGAACAGGGAATTTATACCTAGGGAGGATTCTCTTGCCAAACTTTTCCGAAATAGCGGAGAGCTCTCTAGGGGATTCCGTCTTTTACCCACTGGGCATTCGGGCCAACCTATTGGAAAAACGTGTTGATTAGTCTTTAGATGTTCAGGTGGCAAAAGTAAAGTAAAAACTAATCAGTCTTTTCCAGACTTTGGCTACAGTTGAGGTGGACAACGAGGGGCACCCGCAAAGGGAGCGCAGCTTCCATATGCTCCTTCAGGAGTGCCGAGACCGTCTCAATTTCATGGTTTGGCACCTCGAGGACCAATTCATCATGAATTTGCAGCAACATACGAGATCGTAATCCCGATTGCATCAATTCTCGGTGAATACGGAGCATAGCCAGTTTGATGATATCGGCCGCTGTTCCTTGGATCGGCGTGTTGATGGCCGTCCGTTCAGCAAATTCCCGTTGAACCCGATTACTGCTCGTGATGTCGGGCAATGGGCGTCGCCGGCCCAAAAGGGTGGTCACGAATCCATCCTGTTTGGCGCGGACGACGATGTCCTCCATGAAATCCTTGATTCCGGAAAAATGGGCAAAGTAGCGATCGATAAAGGTCTGGGCTTCCTTGCGACTGATGTGCAGTTGGCTGGATAACCCAAAGCTGGACATGCCATACACGATACCAAAATTGATGGTTTTGGCCACCCGCCGCATGTCCGAAGTAACCAATTCCGGCGCGATGAAAAAGATTTGTGCGGCGGTACGGCGATGAATATCTTGGCCGTTTTGAAAGGCGGTCATCAGGGCCGGATCCTGGCTGTAATGGGCAAGAACACGCAGGTCGATCTGGGAATAATCCGCAGCCAGCAGGGAGCAGCCTTCGGTGGCAATAAAAGCTGAGCGAATCCGTCGACCTTCTTCGGTGCGGATGGGTATGTTTTGTAGGTTGGGATTGCTCGAGCTCAGACGACCGGTCGCAGTGCCGCATTGGTTAAATGAGGTGTGGACTCGACCGGTGGCTGTATTCCGCAGGCTTGCCAACTTATCGACGTAGGTGGATTTAAGCTTGGCCAGATTGCGGTATTGGAGAATAAGGGCAGGCAGTTCATGGGTCAGGCTCAGATGCTCCAAAACTTTGACATCCGTGGACCAGCCAGTCTTGGTTTTTCTCCCTTTGGGCAGCTGAAGTCGCTCAAAGAGGATCTCACCCAGTTGTTTGGGTGAATTGATATTAAATGACGTGCCGGCACTTTCATAAATAGAGGCTTCAAAGGTATCCAGCCGTTGGCCAAATTCATGGGAGAGTAATTTCAGTTGCTCGGCATCGACCAGGATACCGTTATGTTCCATGGTTCGCAGCACTGGGATCAACGGAGCTTCGACATCGGTCATCAACGTATCGAGTCCTGCCTCCGCAAGAAGCGGTTCTTGATGCTGATAGAGCCGTATTGCACCGAACACATCCTCGCAGCTGTAGGCTGAAGCCGCATCAAGTGCGACCCGACAGAAGGCATCCGGTGCCGGATCGCCGGCAGTTACCTCGGCAAAGGTCGTCATCTTTAACCCCAGCTCGAGGCTGAGATCATCAAGTTTATAGGAGCGGCGATCAGGCTCCAAAAGCCATGCACCGATCATGGTATCAAAGAGAGGGCCGGCTGGTTGCATCCCACCGTTATGGGGGGCGGCAAGAATCGCCAAGTCGAATTTCAGGTTATGGCCGATTTTGGTGGTGCCTGGTTGCTCAAAAATAGGTCTGAGGGCGCTGATCAATTCTACCAATTTTAGCTGACCTGGGAGCAACTCCCCCGTCTCGGTTCGGTGGCCGCAGGGCAGGTACCAGGCCTCGCCATCGTCGACACAGATCGAAACGCCGACAAGGTTGGCACTAAGCGTCTCCAGGGAATCGGTTTCGGTATCCAGGGCAAAAGAGGGCATGTTTTTCAGCCGCTGCACCAGTTGGCTTAAGGCCGCGCAATCCTGGACCAGATGAAAACGTGAGGTTTCAATGGCGCTGGCGGTGTTTTCTTCCTGAATTAGGGAATGGAACTCCAACTCTTGGAGGAGCTTGCGCAATTTATCCGCGTCGGGTTCTTGAAAGCGGTAATGGGCGATTTCCTCAGGAACTTCGGCAGACTCATTGAGCCTGACCAGATCGCGGGATAAAAAGGCCTGCTCGCGATTTTCCTGGATATTGCGCACCGTTTTGGATTGTTTTAGTTGATCCGCCACGGCATACAATCCCTCAAGGGTTGCATGCTCGGATATGAATTTGAGGGCAGACTTGGGCCCTACGCCGGGAACACCGGGGATATTATCGGCGCTGTCACCGGTGAGAGCAAAATAATCGAGCAACCGAGAGGGCGGTAGACCGTATTTGTCCTGCACTGCGGCCTCGTCCATGAGGCGGTTGTTCATCGGATCCCACAGGGTGACGTTGGGGCCTACCAGTTGCAAAAGGTCTTTATCGCCGGAGACAATGACCACCCTGTGGCCTTGGGCGACCATCTTTGTCGTAAGCGAGGCGATCAAGTCGTCAGCCTCCTGGTCGCCATCCTCCAGGCAGGGAATACGGTAGGCCTCGACCAGTTTGCGGATATAGGGGATCTGGGCGGCAAGGTCGTCGGGCATGGGCGGGCGATTGGCCTTGTACTGGTCGTAGAGTCGATGGCGAAATACCGGGCCTCTAGTATCAAAGGCAATGGCGAGATAGTGGGGAGCTCGTTCCTTGATCAGCCGCCTGAGAATGGATATGAAACCGAATACGGCGTGGGTGGGCAGTCCTTGAGAGTTAGACAGCGGTTTTATGGCATGATAGGCCCGATAGATATAGGCGCTGCCGTCAATCAGGTAGATTTCTGGTTGGGTCATGGTAAGCACGGGGGGTGTTGCAGGGATCAGGAGGTACCAATGGATCTGGAAAGGGGTGGCACCGTATTATTTCAACCTGTCTTTGTACACGGCGCATCCAGGTTGACCAAGCACTATTTGCCATTCACGCGCAAGGGCGCTGGGACGATGCTTCCAATACAAGTTGAAGCGGGCATAAAAAAACCCTGCCAAAATTGGCAGGGTAAAAAAAATGGGCGATGAGAACAGCCCGAATTAAAAAGATATTTTCAGCTCAGGCTTGACCAACCCGCACCCAAGTTGCCTGAAGACCTTTATCTCCCTCTTCCATGGCGAAAAGAACCTCGTCGCCTTCAGCGAGTTCACTGAGAGCTACGTCTTTAAGAGTGTTTGCATGGAAGAACACGTCGAGTTTGTCATTGGTAACGATAAACCCGTACGCCTCCTCAGGGACAATTTTACGGACAATGCCGGTCGATTTGCCGTCCGCCACCGCTCCTGCAACCTTGGCTGTTTTATGGTTTTGCTTCTTTTTGACGATTTCCTTGAGTTGAGAGCCAAGAACATCAAAGGATTCGGTCAGCAAGCTGCGGACATTCTCACCCCAGCGTTTCACCGCGACCGTATCATTGGGGACCGAAGCAACTAAGCGGACCTCGTAACCGCCTTCCTTATACCCCGGTGTGGCTTCAATAGTTACGCGTAAATGGAGGACGAAATTCGCATAGTGGCGGATGAGCCGATTTCGCTCTTCCTCAATCTTATCCTGCCAGCTCTTTCGTATGTCAAGATTTTTGGCCTCGATTTTCAATTCCATAAACATCCTCCGATGTGAACGGCGACAGTGACCCCATGCCACTGCCTAAAGATCAAAGAGCAATTTCCTTGGAGGTTTATACGGATCAATTCTCTCCGTGCACAATCCGTTGGCGGTAGTTATTGGGGAAATTTGTGTGCAAGCAGCACACTGAGATTCTGTTGGGAGAAAGGAAACCGTTTGATCATGTCTCAATTATAGGCACTGCCAGAACGGGAAATCAAGGGGGAAGGACAATTTCTTGACGGAATTATATGCAAGGGATTAGAGTAACGGCATGAATACTCATGAGAAAATTGGTGTATTACTGTTGAATCTCGGTGGTCCGGACCGCCTTGAGCATGTTCGTCCTTTTCTACTCAATCTGTTCTCTGATCGGCAGATTATTCGTCTTGGGCCAGCCTTCATGCAAAAAATAATCGCCCGGATAATCGCCTATCGCCGGGCGCCAAAGAGTATGGCCAATTACCGCCGTATTGGCGGCGGCTCCCCTATCCGTGCCAAAACTGAAGAGCAGGCCAGGGCTTTGGAAGATTCGCTTGCTTCAACAGGGCGCTTTATTGTCCGGCCTTGCATGCGTTATTGGCATCCCTTTGCTGGCGAAACCTTGGAGGAGATGCGGGTTGCAAAGGTGCATCGTTTGATTGCCTTGCCGCTCTATCCGCATTATTCGATTGCGACCACCGGTTCTTCGATAACCGATCTTAAAGAGCAGATGGCACAATGCACTCTGCGACTCCCTTTGCAGGTGATTCAGGCCTGGCCGCAACAGGAGGCTTTTATCGTCTGTCTGGCATCAAGGGTTCGTGAAGGGGTGGCGTCTTTTGCCGGTGATAAGGTGGAGTTGGTGTACAGTGCGCATAGTCTGCCGGTGCAGTTAATTGCGGAAGGGGATCCCTATGTCGAGCACCTGAAGCAGACTATTGCGGCCCTCGAATCGATGACCGGTGTTAAAGGACGGCTTTGTTATCAAAGCCGGAGCGGCCCTGTGGAGTGGTTGGGACCGGCGCTGCCGGAGGTGATACAGGAACTGGCTGGCCAAGGCAAACGTAACCTGCTGGTGATGCCGATTTCCTTTGTCTCTGATCATGTGGAAACGCTGTATGAAATCGATATCCAGTATCGTGAAATGGCCGAGGCTTTAGGAATGCGCTTTGCGGTCACCCGAGCCTTGAATGACGATCCGCAATTTATCGGGGCCCTGAAGACGCTGGTGCTAGAGGCTGCGGCCGGTTGATTCCGGTGGTTAAACGTTGCTTGAGGTGTCGGCGGTGAAGCTGCGCATGCGTACATTCATGATGATGCCGATCGCCAACATGTTGGTCAACAGCGATGATCCACCGTAACTGAACATGGGCAAGGGAACGCCGACTACCGGCAAAAAACCCATGATCATGAAGAGGTTGATTACTGCCTGGCAGAAAATGAGCATGGTGCAGCCAAAAGCAAGGATGGAGCCGAACTTGTCTTTGGCCGACATGGCTACGTTCAGCCCCCAAACGAGCATGAAAAAATAGCAGCTGAGGAAAAACAGCGATCCCGCAAACCCCCATTCCTCACCCCATACCGAGAAGGCGAAGTCTGTATGCCGCTCCGGCAGAAAATGCAGATGTCCCTGGGTCCCTTCCATAAACCCTTTGCCAAACACCTTACCGCTTCCCACCGCAATCTTGGACTGCATGATCTGATAGCCGTGGTTCATCGGGTCGGCTTCCGGATTAAGAAAGGTCTCGATCCGTTTTCGCTGATACTCTTTCAGCAGAAATTTCCAGCCAATGAACATGCAGGCCAGCCCGGTTCCTCCAAGGATAGTCAGAGTGCCCCAGCGCAGGCGGACGAAAAGTGTCATGGAGACGAAGATGATCGCGCAGATCAGTGCCGTTCCCAGGTCGGGTTGGAGCATGATCAGGACAAAGGGTAGGGCGGTTAGAGCGATTGGTTTGATCAGATCTCGTAGGCGGAACCCGCCGGGAACATTGGTGTTGGCATAGCAGGACGCGAGCACGAGAATAAGGATCAGTTTGGTCGGCTCGGAGGGTTGGAGATTAAAAAATCCCAGGTCGATCCACCGCTGGGAACCGGCAATAGCCTTGACGAAAAAGAGGGTATAGGTCAGGAGGGCAAGGATTACCACATACAAGACATAACTAAGCTTGGTAATTCGGTGATAATCAACGACAAGCAGGGCCAAAATCATGCAGAGGCCGACGGAAAAAAAGAGACCTTGCTTGTAAAAGATCGAGGACGCACCATTATCGGTGATATAGGTTGAGCTGTAGAGGTTGGTCAGGGCCATCGCGCCCACCAACAGCAGCATCAACAGCATAACCCAGTCAAAATGTTGGAGAAGTCGTCGGTCGAATTGAAACATGATGGCCTCGTGAAAAATCAAAATCCGAGAAGTTACGTAGCATAAATACAGTATGTTACGAAGCATGAAACCTCGTTCTCGTGGCGTGTTACAAGAACGACAAAATCTCGGTTAGTCGTTTTGGTTGGGGAGTTGGGTGGCCGGGAGATTGGTCGAGTCGTCATCAGTCGGCGGCAGATCGGTCTCCTCAATCATTTCCTGGGAAAGTATCACCTTTTTGCCTGCGGTCTGTGGATTCTGGGCGTCATCCTGGTCTTTCATTTTGTCCGCAAAATATCTATTGAGGATCTTTGCGGCAATGGGTGCCGAAGCGGAACCGCCGTGGAGTCCATGCTCGACAAGGACGGTGACGACGATTTCCGGATTGATCGCTGGAGCAAAACAGGTAAACCAGGCATGGTCGCGGTACTCGTAAGGGATGTTCTCATCTTTGAGATTCTTGTACTGGGCCAGGCGGACGACCTGGGCCGTACCGGTCTTGCCGCCGACGAGAATGCCGTGGGCGTCGATCTGGGCCTCACGACCCGTTCCGTGGCGACTATTGACCGCCTCAATCATACCTTCGCGCACCAGTTTGAGGTTGCGCCCTTGGCCGGTAATCTGGGAAAGAACCTCGGGTTTGAATGAGCTGACCAGCTTGCCGTCGGGGTCTGTGACATCTTCGACCACTGTCGGCTTGTACAGGGTCCCGCCGTTGGCAATAACCGAGGTCATTAGGGCTATCTGCAGGGGCGTGGCGAGATCGTATCCCTGGCCGATGGCGATCGAAAGCGTCTCGCCCTCATGCCACTTAACTCCATACCGTTTCTTTTTCCATTCGGTAGAGGGTACGATGCCGGGTTTTTCATGCTCCATCTCTACACCTGTACGGGCGCCAAGGCCGAACATTTTGGCATAGCGGGCCAAGCGGTCAACCCCGAGGCGTTGGCCAACCTGATAAAAGAAGACGTCGCAGGATTCGGCCAGTGCCCGTTTCAGGCTGACGGTTCCATGGCCGGAATGCCTCCAACACCGATAGACCCGATTGCCGAAACGGTAGAAACCAGGGCAGAAAAAGCTTGTATCCGGAGTAATAACCCCTTCAGCCAGCCCGGCGAAGGCCGTCACCGGTTTATAGGTGGAACCAGGAGGGTATTGGCCCTGGATCAGTTTGTTGATCAGCGGGTGCAGGGGGTTGTCGAGCATTTCCTGCCAGGCTTTATGCGAGATGCCGCCGACAAACTCTCCAAGGTTGAGTTCCGGCGCACTGGCTGCAACCAGAATCCGTCCGGTCGTGGCTTCCATGGCCACCACCGCACCGGCCCGATTTTTGAGCGCCATCTCCTCTTCGGCAATCTTCTGCAACTCCATATCGAGAGTGAGCTTGATATCGTTGCCGGGAAGCGGTTCGTCACCCTTGAGGTTCTGCTGCTCATAACCAAGGGCATTGACTTCCACGTTATGGTGGCCCTTTTCACCGCGAAGATCGATCTCGCGCAAACGCTCCAAACCCATTTTACCGATTAGATCCCCACCTTTATAGCGGTCTTTGGTCGTTGGGTCGGTTTCTGATTTATCGAGTTCCGCTTTATTGATCTCCCCCATGTAGCCAATCAAGTGGGAGGCGAGATTGCCGTAATGATAGATACGAAGCGGTACAACCTCGATCTTGATTTCCGGAAGATACATCCGGTTGTTTTCGATACGGGCAACGGTTTCCCAATCGATGTCTTCAGCAAGCCGAACTGGAAGATGGCCAGGGGTATTGGCCATTTTGCGTATTTTCTCCAGCAGTACCGAGGGGTCTTCCCGGAGAATTCGCGTGAGATTCTTCAGCCACTCGTCGTCGATTTTATTGTTTTCCCGCATCCAGACCACATTGAACGAGGGACGGTTGGTCACCAGTTCCCTGTCTTTGCGGTCATAAATGTTTCCACGTGGTGCGGCAATCTCAATCGAGCGGACCCGGTTAGTGTCAGCCAGTTCGCTGAAGGAATCTCCCTGTTGGACCTGCAAAAACCAAAGTCGGGTGATAATGACCGAAAAAAAGAGAATGATCAGCACGCAGCTGTAGAGGGCCTTTTTTTTGTAGCCGCTCAGATCGCTTTCGTCACGTGGGGTGAGCTTCGTTAACCCTGTATCCCGCCGCCGTTCCGCATCGAGCAGAGGTTCTGCACGCCGCTGGTTTGATCTTCTTAAAGGGTTTTTATCGGCACCAAACAAATTCGCCACAATCAATGACCTCGTAGGGACTTTCTTGGGATAGTCATCAGGTACGCCGTCTGCGCCGATTATCTGTGCGGAGGCGCAGGCGATTCCAGGGGAGAAAGTTGCTTAATGAAAATTTGCGAACTTTTTCAAAGAAATAAAACAGAGGGTAGCCCAGGACGACAACCAATAAAGCTCGAATGAGCATTTGCCACCAGGACCAAGGCACCAGTTGCCCCGGTTGTAAAAAATTCAGCAGCAGATAGACTAACCAGTGGACCACAAGGTAGGCCACGCCGATTAAGGGGATCTGGTAGAGGGTTTCCCGGATCGGCAGTTTTCCGGCAATGGTTTTGACGAAAAAAAAACAGCCGAAACAGATCAATGCGTAGCTGCCGAGTACTGTTCCGCAGAGGACATCAAGAAAACAGGCCAGGGGGAAAAGAATGATAAGACTGTGGAGTAATTCTAACCGGTAGGCAAGGAAGGCCACGAGGACAAAATAAAAATCAGGGGCCGGCAGCCAGACTAATTTCGGCATAAAGACCGTTGTTTGCAGGATAACCAGCAACAGGCCGACCAAAATGAAATTAACAACAACCATTACCCTTCATTGCCCCTGAATGGAAAACTCCTTGGATCATACGCAGAAAAAACAGCGATCGGACAGATCATAGCGGATCAAGGCTGCCCCAACTGTTTGATCTCTATCAGGTTAGGTTGATGGAGAACAAGCAGATGTTCGAGTTTTTGATAATCAACTGACGGGGTGACCTCGATTTCATGGAACATGCCCCGAGGCTTTTTGATAATTTTGGAAACTACCCCGACAGGTAAACCGGTGGGGAAGATGCCGCCATAGCCGGCGGTGACCACATGATCCCCCTCCTCTATTTCAGCAGTTTTCAAAATATACTCAAGTTTATAGGTCAGGGTGCCGTCGCCTTTGAGAATGCCGCGTACGCGCGATTTCTGCAGGAGCACATCAATGGCACTTGACGGTGCTATGGCCAACAAAACTTTGGCATAGTTAGGTGTGATGGCAAATACCTGGCCGACAACACCTTCACTGTTGACCACCGGGTCTCCCTTGGTGATACCGTTGTTCGACCCCTGATCAATAACGATCGAGCGAAACATGGCTGAAGGGTCTTTGCCGATTATGGTCGCGGCCACACTGGACTGATGGCCGAGGGTGTTTTTAAATTCCAGCAACTTGCGCAGGCTAGCGTTGGTGGCCATGGCCTCGCGGCTCTTGTTGAGCAGCGTCTCGTTTTCCTGCAGTTGCTGCACCAAACGTTTGTTTTCCTCACGCAGCCTAAGGCTGTCCTGAAGGATGTCAACGTACTCGGATTTAAACCGGTCCACGGTTGAGCTGGCAACGGCCACCACCTTCTGCAATGGCCCCACCGCTTCCAGGATCAGCTTGTGCATGGAACCAAATTGTTGGCTCCCCAGGGTGGAAACAAGGAATATCAAAGCCAAAGTCAGGAGAACACCGGCCAAAACAATGACACGGAAAAGCCTGAAACGGCTGGTTCGTTTTCTGGTGCTCTTTTTTTTCATGGAAACATGCTGCGAAAACCGCTGGGGCAGCTATCGGATGAAAAAGGTCAGTGAAGGCCGGGAAAAAACGCTGTCGAACTCAGTCGATGGCGATTTCTCTCAGAATCTCAATATTGTCAAGTGCCTGTCCGGAGCCGAGGACCACCGAGGAAAGTGGGTCGTCAGCAACAATGATGGGCATGCCGGTTTCAATTTTTAGACGTTTGTCGAGGTTCTTCAACAATGCACCGCCTCCGGTGAGAACAATACCGGAATCGACAATATCCGCCGAGAGTTCTGGCGGGGTCTGCTCCAGGGCAACCCGGACTGCATCGACAATCACATCAACCTGTTCGGCAATGGCGGATTGAATCTCTTTGGAGGTGATAGTCAGCGTTTTAGGAATACCAGAGACAAGGTCGCGTCCCTTGATATCCATGGTCTCGTAGGGCTCCTCCGGCAGAACATTACCGATGGTGGTCTTAATCTCTTCTGCAGTACGTTCACCGATAGCAAGATTGTGTTTGCGTTTGATATACTGGAGAATCGCCTCATCCATCTTGTCTCCAGCGACTCGAACCGATTTGGCGTACACTATGCCAGCCAGGGAAATAACCGCCACCTCAGTGGTGCCACCGCCGATATCAACAATCATGTTGGCGGTCGGCTCGGTGATGGGGAGGTTGGCGCCTATGGCAGCAGCCATCGGCTCCTCAATCAGGTAGACCTCACGGGCTCCGGCGGATTCTGCGGTATCCCGCACCGCTCGTTTCTCGACCTGGGTAATGCCGGAAGGAACGGAGATGATGATGCGCGGATGCACCAGGGTACGCCGGTTGTGCACTTTATTGATAAAGTAGCGGAGCATGGCCTCGGTTACCTCAAAGTCGGCAATTACGCCATCCTTCATTGGTCGAATGGCCACGATGTTGCCGGGGGTGCGGCCGAGCATTTCTTTGGCCTCACGGCCCACGGCCAGAACCCGGCTGCCTCGTGAATCTTTGCGCACGGCGACCACCGAGGGCTCACGGAGCACAATGCCTTTGCCTTTGACGTACAACACTGTATTGGCTGTGCCAAGGTCAATAGCTAGGTCGTTGGACATCCAGCCAAACAGAAAATTAAACGGAGAAAACATTCCGAAATCACCTATATATGGGTATGAAGATCAGCGGGGTTGAGCGCACTGAAAAAGGCGTGGCGATGGAGCTGATGCAACGATTTGTCTTGCTGAAGCAAAAACTATTATCTTACCAATAGAACCCCCCCTTGGCAATCGATATGGTAAAGCCAAGAAAAAGAATTGAGAAAAACTTGACACGTACTTGTCATCATGGTAAATGCCTTCCCAGAAAACGACGGGGCTATAGCTCAGCTGGGAGAGCGCTTGAATGGCATTCAAGAGGTCAGCGGTTCGATCCCGCTTAGCTCCACCAATAGACAGTCCAACGGTGTCCAGTACCGTTCACCAAACCCGCATCCCGTCAAGGATTGCGGGTTTTTTGTTGTCTGATAGCGTCCGAAGATATACGGTAATATCCATGAAGTTTAGGGGTATTTTTAGGGGTGCAGCGCCGTACCCCTAACGTCGATACCCCCAAAACGGGGAAAATACCGATATGCCTAGACAAACTGTGCCGTTGACGGACATCAAGGTAAAAGCAACCAAACCCCAGACCGTCGACGTCAAACTGTTCGATGGCGGCGGCCTTTTTTTGCTGATCACGAAAACCGGCTCAAAACTTTGGCGGTTGAAATATCGTTTTGGGGGTACAGAAAAGCTACTCACTCTTGGCGCGTACCCCCAAACGACGCTTACCGAAGCCCGCAAGAGGCGCACAGACGCACGTGCACTTCTCGACAAGGGCATTGACCCCGGCGCGGTAAAAAAAGCTCAGAAGGCGGCGGACACGCAAGAGACTGAGACGTTCGAGGTGATCGCCAGAGAGTGGCACGATAAATTTTCTCCCACCTGGGCCGTCGGCCATTCCGACAAGATTATTCGTCGGCTGGAACTCTACATCTTCCCCTGGCTGGGCTCCAAGCCAATCCGCTCCATCACCGCGCCTGAATTGCTGGCGTGCCTCAGACGCCTTGAAGAAAAAGGCACCCTCGACACCGCCCACCGAGCAAAGCAGAACTGCGGCCAGGTGTTCCGTTACGCCATTGCCACTGGCCGGGCGGAACGCGACCCCACGCCCGACCTGCGCGGCGCTCTACCAGCCATTCAAAAACAGCATTACGCGGCGATCACCGACCCTGAAGAGGTTGGCGCACTCCTACGGGCGATTGACGGCTACAAGGGCGGATTTGTTACGCTGTGCGCCTTGAAATTGGCCCCGCTCTTTTTCCTGCGCCCGGGCGAGTTGCGGCAGGCTGAATGGGCCGAGATTGATCTTGAACAAGCCGCTTGGAATCTCCCGGTTGAACGGCTCAAGCTCAGGGTATCGGAAAAGGTAAGACGCAAGGGGGACTTCCACCTTGTTCCTTTGGCGACTCAGGCCGTTATCATATTGCGGGAACTGCACGCCTTGACCGGTGCAGGCCGCTACGTGTTCCCGTCAACGCGAACCGATACCCGTGCAATGAGCAACAACACCGTAAACGCTGCGCTGCGCCGGCTGGGCTACGACACCAAAACGGAAATGACCGGGCATGGTTTCCGAGCAATGGCCCGGACGATCCTTGACGAAGTCTTGCACGTCCGCCCGGAGATTGTTGAACACCAACTTGCCCACGCCGTCCGCGATCCTCTAGGCCGCGCCTACAATCGCACAACCCACTTGCCAGAACGCCGAAAGATGATGCAGGCCTGGGCGGATTACCTGGACAGGCTCAGGGAGGGTATGGCCGACAAGATTGTACCGATTCGGAGGGCGGTTGCGTGACGACCACACCTAGCGTAATACCTTGCCCCTACCATCCCTTGGACTTCCTTTTGCATTTTGTAAACGTGAAAACATGGAACAGGGAAGAACTCTTTTTCACCTCCTTAAACTACCGACTAATCACCACCATGTTCGGGGAGAAAAACGGATATGAAACTCACATTTGTTCACGGAAATTCGACTCTGGGATGTTTCGCATGTTTGGGGAAGCAACCGAATTGATCCCCCTAAGTTTCGAATGCCCGGAAGAAGAATTTTTCCATGTTTTGGCAGAGTTACAAGCTTATTGGCAAAACCTTCTTGAGCAAGTCAGGGAGCACGGCCAAGATATTAAATTCCTAACAGAAATCGCAGCACGTGCGGAGTGGAGCATAGAGGAAACGCAAAACCCCTTCGCGCCAAAGATAGGCAACTTCCATTTCAGGGCTAGTACCATTGAAGAATGGTTAGAATTCCGCTATTTGGATGCAGCGACATATTATGGCGACGACTTCAAACGATTGCGCACTTGCGCAAATCCCGCTTGTGGAAAGAAGTTTTTGTTCAATCGTCCAAAACAAAAATTTTGCAGGGATGCGTGCCGCCACCACTTCAACAATAGAATCAAGATCGAAAGTGGGTATCTCGCACGCCACCAAAAAAAAGGCAGAGAAGAAAAACCAGAAATATACCTCCTTAAATAAAATTGCCCATATACACGATACTTGCAAATGTATCGCAACATACTGAGTATATGGAGCTTTTCTTGATCAACTAACAGTCGCCGGTTATACCTCACGAAACACCACCGCACAATTCTGGATGGTGGTTGAAAAAATTACGTTGAGGTTTCACGATGACAGAATCAACACCACTCCCCCCCACCGGTTTTCTCCGGCTCAAGCAAATCATCGGCGACAAAAAGAGCAACCCGCCGACGCCCCCAATCATTCCGGTTTCCTCTTCCACATGGTGGGCCGGTATCAAAACAGGGCGTTACCCTGCCCCAATCAAGTTATCTGAACGCTGCACAGCATGGAGAGTTGAGGAAATCCGCGCGCTATTGGATTCGATGGCGGTGGAGGTGTGAGCATGACCTCAAAAAAGAAAGCGGCTTTCCCCTCAAAGGCTGGCAGGCCGGAGAAAACCGCTTCAAATACAACTGCTCGCAAAAATACCATTCCACCCATCACCCGTCAACACATCAAACAGCGCATCGTCTGCGCCGCCTGCTGGGGGCTCATTCCCACATCTCTGGCTGAGTGGCTCATTGTTCGCTTGGGGGTGCGCCATGACTGAGAACAACACGGCATCAGCCCAACGCCAGCGCATTCTTGAACACCTCAAGCACGCATCATTGACCACCTTGGAAGCGCGATCCCTGGGAATTATGCACCCCGGCATGAGGGTTTGCGAACTGCGTAAATTGGGCCACCAAATCACCACCGAGAAAGTGAACGAGTATTGCCCCGGCGGTGTGCGGCATCGTGTCGCCCGGTATATCCTCAAGCCAAATGGGGAGGTGGCGCATGACTGACAACATCTATGCGTTCGCGGAAATGATGCGCGCCGCCGGCCTGGAACCCCCGGAGCATGTCGAGCCGGGCCGGTTCTATCGTTTCCCCGGTATCGGCAAGCGCAACGGGAATACAGCCGGGTGGTGCAAACTGTTTGATGATGGCCTGGGCGGTTCTTTTGGCGACTACTCGAACGGACTTTCTGAATCATGGCAGGCTGAGCGCAAACAACCTTTCACTGAAGCAGAAAGGGCCGTTTTCCGGCGGCAGGTTGCGGAGTCCCGCAAGCAGGCCGAGGCGCAACGTCTGGCCGAGCAGGAACAGGCAGCCACCCAAGCACGGCAGCGATGGGAAACAGCCCGCCCGGCGGACCCGAGCCACCCGTACCTTGTCAAAAAGCACATCAAGCCCCACGGCACCCAGCAGGAGGGCGACAAGTTGGTTATCCCTTTGCGGGATGAATCCGGCCAGGTGTGGGCACTGCAAACCATCGGCCCGGACGGCGGCAAGATGTTTTCCCCGAAAGGATGCAGAACGGCGGGCCTGTACTTCTCCATCGGCACCCCGGCCACCGGCGGCCCGGTCTGCATTGTGGAAGGTTTCGCCACCGGCGCGGCGATCCATGAGGGCACCGGCCACCCGGTAGCCTGCGCGATGAGCGCCGGAAACCTGGAAGCAGTTGCCCGGATCATCAAGGGCAAACTACCCGGCCACCAGATTGTGGTCTGCGCCGACGATGACCGCAAGCCCGACGCCGAGAAAAACCCCGGCATTGAAGCGGCCACTAAGGCGGCACTTGCTGTCGGCGGCGTGGTTGCTGTTCCGGGCCTGGGCAGGAAGGCGGACTTTTGGGACTTGTGGAGCGAACAAGGCGCGGACGCTGTGCGGCAGGTTATCGAGGGGGCGGTCCGCAATAAGTTGGTCCGCAGCGAGGTCCGCAGTGCGGACGCCCCGGCAGGGGATCAGGAGTGCGGCCACTCTTGGCCGGAGCCATTACCCTTGATTGTCCACGAACAGGCCGCACCCTACCCGCTGGACGCATTGCCTGAAACCATCGGCGCGGCGGTGCGGGAAGTCGTGGGGTTTGTGCAGTGCCCTGTTGCCTTGGGCGCGTGCTCTGCGCTTTCAGTGGTTTCCACTGTTGGGCAAGGTTTGGTTGATGTTCGCCGGGCGGCCAAGCTGGAAGGCCCCACAAGCCTTTTCCTGTTGGCCGTTGCGGACAGTGGCGAGCGAAAGACCACGGTTGACGGTTTCTTCTCCAAACCGGTCCAACAATGGGAGGCCGAGCAGGCGGAGTCGGCAAAGCCTGAACTCAACAGGTTTCGTTCCGAAGATGAGGCTTGGGCGGCGAAGAAAAGCGGACTGCTGACCGCGATCAAGGACGCCGCCAAAGCTGTAAAATCCACCGATAGCCTTGAGCAAAATTTGATTTACCTTGAATCGAGCAAGCCCGAACTGCCGAAGGTTCCACGGCTACTGTATGGCGATGCAACCCCGGAAGCTCTGGCGCATCGGTTGGCACATGAATGGCCGGTGGGCGGCGTTCTGTCCAGCGAGGCCGGGGCGGTCTTTGGCAGCCACGGCATGAAAAGCGATTCGGCCATGAGGAACATGGCGATGTTGAATAGCCTGTGGGGTGCGGAACCATTGACCGTTGACAGACGGGCGGAAAACGGATCGTTCACCTTGCGAGGCGCACGCCTGACCATGGGGCTTGCTGTTCAATCCGAAACGGTGCGGGCCTTCCTTGACGGCTCCAAAGGGCTGGCCCGTGGCATCGGCTGGCTTGCCCGTTTCTTGGTTGCTTGGCCGGAGTCCACACAGGGCGGGCGCATGTTCAAAGAACCGCCGGAGCACTGGCCTTGTTTGGCGAAATTTCATAGACGGCTTGGCACTCTGCTTGACCACCCGCTGGCATTCAATGACCGTGGCGAATTGGAGCCGGAAACCCTGGAATTGTCGCCAGAGGCAAAAGCGGTATGGGTAGCCTTCCATGACGACGTTGAAGCTGAATTGAAACCGGGCCGGGATATGGCCGAAGCCAGGGACGTGGCAAGCAAAGCGGCGGATAACGCGGCGCGGCTGGCGGGACTCTTCCACCTGTTCGAGAATGACCCCGGCGGGACCATCGGCGCGGACCATATGCGGCGGGCGGCAGCGGTTGCCGGTTGGCACCTGTACGAAGCCCGCCGGTTCCTGGGAGAAATAGCCTTGCCTGTTCAACTGAGCAGCGCGGCGAAGCTGGACGCCTGGTTGTTAGAGCATTGCCGGCAGAATCGGGTTGAAGAAATATCGACAAGGGATGCTCAGCGACTTGGGCCGAACTGCACCAGGGAAAAGAGCGCCCTTGATGGCGCGTTGCAAGAACTGGCCGAAGCCGGGCGGGTGCAGATCGTCGAAAGCAAGCGCCGCCGGTTGGTCAAGATCAACCCCGCGCTGTTGAGAGGTTGAACACATGGCCTTGCGTGATTGGATTTCTAATTCTGGGCGAGTTGCGACAGCGACAGTTGCGACTCTTGCGACACTCACCCCGGAAACACAACGAACTGTCGCAACTGTCGCAACTGTCAGTGTCGCAAGAGTGGAAAAAGAGGAAAAATCGGCCCGGTTGAGGATAATCGGGCATCCTGCGGAATGTCTGCCGACAATCCCCGCTTTGCCGAGTTGGTGCAACATTGCTTGCCAGAATTACCACAAGGCCGGGGCCGAATACTGCTGCCAGGAGATCGACAAGACACACTGGCGACGGGATCGGATCGACACCATGCAATCATGCCCACGGACCGGGAGAATTTAACCATGATGGAATTGGAAAAGCAGGGACACGACGACAAGGACATTCGCCGCCGCGTCTTCCGGGCGGTAGTTGAGCGGGCAGCGGAGGCGTGGGCGTCTGGGCTG
>JAQUEZ010000324.1 GCA_028684915.1 Desulfobulbus sp. | reverse complement strand
GTTCATGGTGTTCTCCTTTGGGGAAGAGGTGGAAGAGAGGGGCTTAGCGGACGGCCCGCATAAGAACCCCTATGCCAAAAATGATGAGACCAAGGACGAAGATAGACCCGCAAGCGAGGATAACGTCGGCCTTGATGCCATCAAAGGTGGTCGAGGAAACAAGAGGTGTCCAATCTTCTGCAAAGGCTACGCAGGGGGTGACCAGCGGAGCCGTGAGAATAAGAAGACGTTTTTTCATGACACATTCTCCACGGGTGGAAAGAGAGCGTTGCCAATCTGCCGGGCCTGCTGCTGGTCGATGATTCCAGCGTCGACGCATTCACAAAGGGCCTGGCCGATTTCTTCGTACGTCAGGGAAGGTTCACGGGGGCCCTCTGCTTCGTGGGGAAATCCAGGAAACCACGCTCCTTGCCAGGTCAACCCGGCACCGGCAGACGCCGGAAGCCGGGCAGCCCTGCCAAGGTTCGGGGAGATCCCGAGCTTTGCTTTGAGGCAGTTGCACGTCATTGAGCAAGCCAGAGATCGTGGGTAAATCTCCGGATCTTGGAAACAACGCCGGTTCGTTCATCCACTTGTTCAATCAGGTAGGAACGGCAACGGACCTCGGTTTTGAGGTTGGTGAGGATGTCACCGGGTTTGCCGAAACGGATATTGGAAGTGACGGCCCATTGCGGCGGGTTCGAGTACTCGTCAGGGACCTTGCCTTTGATGAGGGTATTGAAAATAGGGAGGTTGTCCCGGCTGACGGCCACCTGGTCGGAGGACTCGATACGGCCCGAGATGATGAAAGCGGGAAGGCTGTTGGCGTTTGTGATTTCTTTCTCGTTGGGCATGGTGGTTACTCCTGGTTTTTGCTTGGATTTTTTGGGGGTTGATGGTCTATATGTTCGGTTGGTTCTTCGTTTGAGGTCTGATCTTCCGCCATGATTTTTTGGACAAGGTTGCGGGTCGCTTCGTTAGTTTTGCCTTTGCCGGGTATACCGTAAGATGTGAGGATCATTTCGTTTCCTGGAGGCGTTAGAGGTTCGCTGGTGTGTTGAGTTCTGGCTGTTTGTAAATGTGCAGTGGTATACGCATGATTTTCCGCCCCGGTGTGCTGGTGAAACAATGCCAACACTGGAGAAAGTCTTGATAGTGGCCGTCGGTGGTTTCGACGGTGGTCACTTCAAGCGGTCTGCCGCATTGGTGGCAGATGATCTCTGAGATGTTGGGGCGGGTTGAGGGTTTCATTGGTTTTTTATTCGTGCCGTTTTTCGTTTTTTGCATCCAGGTACTTGAGTAATAAGCCGACGCAGATGAGAAGGCAGAAGCCCACCCAGATGATGAATACGCTAAAAGGAGTCATAGGGTCAGGATGTATCATTTTGACTCACCTTTGAAGTTTATCGAGGAAAGAATCAATGTCGGATTCATCTAAATATTGGCGCTCATGGTCAGTTAAAACTGAAACCGGTGAAACAATGGAATTAACTGTCGCAATTCTTGGTAAATGAATCGTCAAAATGAGGCACAAGATGTGGATATTTGCACAACAACAAATTAATCAATTGCTGACATCGTTGAGAAATTTCAGGCTCATCAGTATCCATTTTAATATGATGAAGACCTGTCATCGTGTCGATAATCACTCGAGCATACACTGGTTCATCAAAGGATCGCATTCTACCAGGGCCGCGATATCGAACTTTATATAGGTCTGAAGGTTGCATAATTGCCTCGGTAATAAGGGAATTGGTGGTTTTCATTCCGTCTTTTCATCTGTGCGCTTAAACGTTTGTTCAAGCTGGTTGTTGTGCCTTGGGAAAAAATGCATGTGTAAACGCAGGTAAAGCCCAATAAGGCTGGCGTATATAAGCAGGCCGAAACCAAGGAAAACGATGAAGAAGCCGAAAAGGGTTATAGAATCGGAAAATGTCATTTTGACTCACCCTTGAAGTCTATCGAGGAAGGAATCAATGTCGGACTCGTCTAAATATTGACGCTCATGGCGGAGACGATCCAGAGCACGTCTTAAAAGCTGCAGCTCGTGGATAAGGTGAGACCTGGACACGTTGCTATTCTCAGAGATATGATCGATTAATGGATTGATTCCGCAGAAGATTTGCGGCTCAGTGGTGTCTCTGAGGACCTCAAAAAGTTGCATTTGGGTGACAGGGGCATACGTGAAAGAACTTTCACATTCGGGGCAATCGTACACGAGCTGAAAACCACGGTCGGTTTCCTGCATTCCGGAAAAAGATAGTAGATTAAGGCACTTGGGGCAGAATTCAATGGAATCGCTTACTGAAGTAAGGTTTGTGCGAATGCATGATTTGGTTTCTGGCATGGTTGGCACCTTGGGTTTTTCGTGTCTTGGTAGTTGTGTGGTATAATCAAATAAATAGTTCTATAATTAGAACTATGTTCTATATTGGAAACTATGTCAATAAAAAAGTTTCATAAAAAGAACTCGTTTTCTTTTGTTGAATGTTGGGAAAGAATACAGGAAAAAACACCAATAAATAATTATGTGCAACTTGCTGAAATTATTGGTATTTCAAAGTCGAACATAACAAAAAGAAAAGATGAAGATTTATTCCCTATTGAATGGGCATTTTTAGTGGCTGACCGATATGGATTAACAACGGAATGGATATTAAAAGGTATAAAAGTTCAAAAAAATGAACAGAAAGAAAAAGGACGAAAATTCGAAATTTTCAATCAGGCTGAGGAATGGCTAAACGAAGAAGTAAAAAAGAACCCAAAGCGAGAAATATGGTTTGAGGTTGAATTCGAAAAAACGTTCCAGGAATTCAAAAAATGGAAGGAAGAAAAGGAAGGGGGCGATAAAGGAAAAGCCTATACTTCGGATCGTAAAGTAGCGTGAAATAATAATATTTCAATAAAGGAAAATGGAAATTTCAATAAAAGAAACAGGAATAGAGCCGACCAAAAGAGGTAAAAAGGCATCCCAGTCAAAAAAAAAGCGAATAGACCCTGTGCTGGTAATGATGCTCAGGATAGTGATTTGTTGTGCCTTAATAGACATACCAATATGGGCATATTTCCATTTTATAAAGGAAGTTCCTTTATTTGTCGGCTTGCAGGAAATACGAGACAAAATTCAGGCTAAAATAAACCCACCAGAAATAGAACCAATCAAAACAGCCGAAATAAACCACGTTAAACCGATTCAAAAACCTAATTTTAAGACTAAAATGAATGCGCCGGTCATAGATCTAGAAGAGAAAAGAATACAAATCGTCACACAAAAAAGAGAACAGGCAATATATAGCTGGATTGATGAAAACGGAAAAAAAGCATTCTCAAACACAGGTTTTCCCGAAAACAAAAAATATACAGACGGAAAAATTGAATGGTATTGAGCCGAAGAAACTAAGGAGCAAAAAAAATACTCATGGATAAAGGAGGAAGATATTTTTCGACTTTGTCATATCACCCAATGGCTATTCGTAATACACTGTTATTTATTAAAAATTGTTTTTAGCGACGCCAGTTATTTTTTGAAAAATTTAGCATAATAATACTGATAAGCGAACCGTGAGCTCCGCTGCGCTACGCCCACAGTTCGCTTATCGCCGGCTGTTGAGCGGGACCCGCTCGACCACCCTTGATAGTCTCCGCTCACGCTCCGCCTATCAAGGGCGTTCGAGCGGAAATCTGCCTAGCCCTGGTCACGAGCTTCGCTCGCACCAGAACTAGACAGATTCCGCTCAACAGCCGGCGTTAGCAAAATAAAAGAGATGGAAATAAAAATAGCAACTTCAGCAGATATTGATGGAATTAATTCCATTAGAAGAACTGTATCCATCAGCGATGATGACCACGATCTTAATGATCTAACAGAATCTGATATTTTAGAAGCGAATTACAAAGTAACCTTTGTCGCACATGAAAATGAATGTTTGATTGGTTATCTTAATTTGGGGGATTTTCTTGAGGGTGGCAGGAGTAATATATCTGCAATGATGCAAGTATTCATATTACCAGAATTTAGGAATAAAGGGATTGGAAGTAAACTGATAAACGCAGCAATTAGATATTGTGATAAAACAAAAAAATTTCAAAAAATTATTTTGACTGTGCTTAGAACAAATCCAGCTCATAGTTTATACGAAAAGATCGGTTTTCAAAACTTTAAAGATGAAGAAGATGGTGTCTGGATGTTTATAGATGTCAAAGATAATATTTAAAAATTTGCTAACAATTGCACTCAAGCTGACCCAAAAAGCCGAGCTCGGGTATCGTTTAATTTGAAGGCTGTCGTGTCGGCTTTTTCGGCAGCTTACTGCGGCGTTATGTGCTAACCGCAGACATTGAAGAATTCATGAATATCGATTCCTTCACGGCGTTGTACGAACGAGCGGTTGACCCGCAACGGCTGATGCCACCGTTTATCACCGGCCATTTGGTTGTGGAATTCCTGCTTCGCAAGCTCGTTCAGGTATACGACGCTTCGCTTATTCGGCACGCAGACGATTTAACCCATGCCCGCCTGATTTCACTGAACCACGACATCGGTACGATTACCGACGTGCAAAAGGACGCCCTCGTAGACATCAACAAGATGCGCAACAAGTTTGCGCATCGAATCACGTACGAGCCGACCCTGGCAGACTTAAAGGCATTGTTCACAAAGTGCAAAACTGCCTTTTCAGACTTAACGGACGGTATCGATCAAGGTCTCAGCGAGATTGACAGTGCCGAATCTGTGGATGAATTGGAAGACTGGGTCATACCTGAATTGTTCGTTCAAATCGCATATGATTTGCATCATGCGTACCACGACCGTGGCGGTCACATTGAGGAGTTTTGAGCCCGAATAGGCACATAATCATGCCCTAAACCGTGAGCTCCGGGGGCACCATGTAAATTCCAACAATAACATTCTGCGGGCAAGCCGCAGATGTTTTCGTTGGGCGGCGTCGTAAAGGTGAGGCGTCAATTGATAGTCCACGATCAGGAACACAGAAAATGAAGTTACGAGCTGTCCTCCGAGCTTCGCTGCCAGTATTGGCTATTTGGCTCGCAATCGTAGCGTTATTTGCGCTCGTGATGACCTTGGGCCAGGGAGTAGGAGGCGGAGCGCTGAAGATTGACGGAAACGTCCAACCTTTCAGTTTTTTTAACATCCTATATTTTTGCTTGGTTACTGCGACCACCGTCGGCTATGGAGACATTGCGCCGGTTGGTTGGTTCAAAAGCGTGGCAACTGCAGATGCGATCACTGGCATTATTATGGCAGGGACACTTGTTGCCAATCTGACCTCGGAACTGCTTGATCCGCTTATCGCCGTGCGGGCTCTTGAGGGAATATGGTTTAAGGGTGGGAATATAGACCCCGTGCGGCAACCAGACGAGCGCCTCCTATTTACGATCTTTCGGATTTACAAGTCAGGACGTGAATGGCTTTGCCAAGGGAACAACTATGACTATGACGGGAAATATTGCCACGGCTTTGATGGACATGTGCTAGCCATCGACAAGAATACGCTCTACGTCGCCTACCAAAATGATGCCGCGTCATCGAACGACTATACGGCTGGCCTCTGGGTGTTGCACCTGGCCGAAGCTGTAGATGGAATCATCACATATAAAGGGTATTCATTCGACCATTACCACGGTCGAAGAGACACATCGCATGGCCTAAAGTTGGAAGCAGAAAGACATGCTGTCTTGCTGAGGGGGCTTCGTTCTCTGCACACCACGAATGATTTTCTATCGGCTTTCGCGGGGGCGCGCGAGCTAATTTGGCCCGCGAAAGAGGTAGCCCAACGAATAAGGTTAGATTTTGAGAGCGCAGCGAACCAAAATCTGAACCGTTTGTTGGACAAGCCCGGTGGGCCTCTATAGAAAAGAGCTTTTTGGTGCCGAGGGATTGAATCAGGCGGTGGGGTGGTAGGGAGCCGGAAGATGCCTCTGGAATGTTTGTTGCGGTGAATTTTGGGGTGAAATCATGCTGTTTTGTTTCGATTTACGGTGTTTTTTGGGCGCAGGTGTCCTGTTCCGGTGCAAACCGTCTTTTGTCCCCGACGATGTCGTGGTTTTCTTTTACATACCCGATACCTCCGCCACGCCTATGCTTGTAACGCAGCGGCCAAGGCCGGTGGTCTGGCAAGCCTCGTTGCGATGATCACCATGGCGGCCCCGCAGGCCGGGCAGATGATTGCCGGCCGTGGCTTCTGGTTGTTGACCAGGGCCCGCCAGGGTGCGATTCGCAAAACAAGCTGCAGAAAACGGATCA
>JAQUEZ010000005.1 GCA_028684915.1 Desulfobulbus sp. | reverse complement strand
ACGCCGAGATCACTGACTCCGGCACGGGAGGCGGAGCGAAGATCGATCCGGGAGCCGTTGCCCTCAACCGTGATGCGCAGGGCAATGTCATCGATAAAACCGAAGACCAGAGAGCGGTCAGTGGCTTCAATGGTTCCATTAGCCAGATTTTGGGACACGACCTGCCAGCCGAGCGCATGGGCAATGGCGATGGCCCGGGTATAGGCCAGGTCGGGCGTTAATGGTGTTTTTATTGGGGCAAGGTCTGGATAGGCCTGCTGCTGTTGTTCGCCGATGGCAGCTCCTGGATAGAGCGCGCTGTTGTCACCGGGCCTCCGCTGGGTGGCTGCTACAGTAAATGCCGGTGGGTTGGCTAGGTCGGTGGTGATGTCATGGATAGGGGGCGCCTTGGCACCTCGCATACCCAAGAGGAGGAGGCCGATCAGTACCGGCAGTGAAAGAAGGACTGCAAGGAGGCAGTGGCGACTTGCACCTTGTGCTCTGCCGGAGCGGAGTTTGGCAAAGAGGATCATTAAGCTGAGAAATCCGATCAGGACCACTGCACTCAGTGTCGTGGCCACCGATAACAGGGCTGGGCGCCAACCAAGCAGCTGCATGCGGAAGGCAAATATTGCCAGGATGCTCACGCCGAAGGCAATGAGCTCAATTTTCCATAACCATGGGGTTCGGTTTGTTTTCAAAAGGAATTTCTCCGGAGAAAAGACGGGCCATGCCTTGAATCGTCCATTGCCTTTCCGTATACTGCCTAAAGTAATGATCTCTTCCAGCGGCATGGCTTTCGTAAAAAAACGTTGAAGGCAGCAATTATGGATAATAACAAAGGCTCGCTCATCCTTAAAGCACTTTCCCCGGACGCCGATGAAACGCAGATTATCGCCTATCTGGAGAAGCGGGCTAAGAGTATTCCGCCGGAAAAAATCCCCCTGCTCTTGAAAAGCCTGCCGGTGGTTCTCAGTCGCAACGTGGCAAAAGAAACCGGACAACTGGTGATTGAACATCTGGAGGAGTTGGGGGCCGTCGCCCTGTTTCTTCCTGCTCAGGAGGCCCTGCAGAGAGAACAGGAGGGAAATGCCGCTCCGGAGGGCGATAAAGATCTGTACCCTGGCAAGGGGCGAACGGCAAAGGCGGCGGGGAATTCTGCAATGCAGCGCTGGACCCAGTTGACCAAAGAGCTTTGGATTGTTCTTGCCATGCTCGGAATCGCCTGGATGCTCAACTATTCCATTGCCTCCCAGTACCTGCTCTTGGGCTTGTACACTCTGCCTGCCGTGGTTTCCGCCTATATCTTTGGCCGTCGTCAGGCGGTGCTCACCGCCTTTGCCTCCATTCTACTGGTCGGCTTGGTCAACTATTGCAACCCTGGTCGTTTCGACAGTGTTCAGTTTGCCGGGGTTGGCGGAAACAACCAGTGGTACCATATCGTCTCCTGGGGCTGCATTCTTCTGGTGACCGCCTATACCATGGGAACCTTGTATGAACGCAACAAAAACAAGGTGGAAGAATTGCGCCAGACCTACCAGGGATTATTGATCATCATGCGGCATTTCATTGCCCAGGACGAGGACAAGGAAAACCATTGTTTTCGGGTTTCCATCTATGCCACCCGCATTGCCGCGTCCATGGGGCTGGAGAAGGAGGATATTGAGGATATCCGTTCGGCGGCCCTGCTGCACGACATCGGGCATCTCAAAATCAGCCGTTCCATCTTGCTTAAAGCCGCCCGAATTAACCGCTTGCCTTCATCCCTTCGTGGAGAGCCGTTTGCGGAAGCGCATCCCCTTAGCGGACCTATGGGGCGAATTTTGCCGATGCTTATCGGGCAGTATGCCGAACCCGGTCAGGCTGCAAAAGAGGCGGCCGTTGAGCCTCCTCTTGGCGCCAGAATCCTTGCCATTGCCGATGCGTACGACTTTCTGACTACCGACAACCCCCCGCAGCACGCAGCGCTTTCGCCTCTGCAAGCTAAGGCCAGGATCCTTGCCGATACCGACAGCGGCTTTGATGCAACTGTGGTCAAAGCCTTTGCCGCTGCCGTTGATCGCATGGATCTCGATTTACCCAGCATGCTTCTTTAAGAGGCGTGGGCGCCTTACGGGGTTAGATTCTCTTCGTCCCATCGTTTGCTCTTAAATTTTCCCAATTGCTCCAGATAATAGGGTTGGTTTTTCGGGTCCAGGCGGAATGCCCGCTGCTCTGTTTCCACTGCTTTGTCGATCATGCCGTTGGCCCAGTAGGCCGTTGCCAGGGTGTCGAGGACATGGCCCCGTTCATTGATCATCGCTGCTGTGAGCGCCAAGGTCAGGGCTCGATCCGCATTGCGAATGGTGGGGTCTTTGGTGGTGAGCAGGAGCCAGGCCAGGTTGTTGTTGAGCTCTGCATTCATCGGTGTGAGTTTAATTGCTCGCTCATAGGCCTCAACTGCCTTGTGTTCCATCTGCCGACTTTGAAGAAAGTCGCCTAAATAGATCAGCCAGAGGCTGTTTTTCGGTTCCTGCCGCACCTTCTGCATCAAGACGGCTTCAGCGTATTTTGCCTCGTACTCCTCGGAAAGCTTACCGGTATTCATGTGATGCAGGCCAAAGACAAGCAGGCCGATAATGACGAAGTAGGCAAGAAGGGTTCTGTGGAGCTTGCGTTTATGACGGGTGATTTGGGTGCGATCGTTTTCGCAGAGGTGAAGATAATCAATTCGCTCGCCGATGCCGTAATGGTGCCAGTTTTTTTCGTCCCGGTTACCGCCGCTTAAACTTGCGATTTTTTCAAAAGAATTGATCAGCGGCCAGCTGGTCCCCTGGGCGTGAAAGACATAGGCATCGGCTTGCCTTTCGAAGTTGCGGATGAAATAACCAAAGATAAAGCGAAAGTAGACCAACATCAGTGCCAGCAGGGGAACGGTGGCGAGAACGCCGAGCACATTTTCCGGGCTGAAGGGCAGGTATGGCAGCACGGTGTAAAAAAGATCGCTTGAGAGGATCAGGTGCGGCAGCGGTGTGGCCACTGCGCCGGCCAGAAGGCTGAATCCGAGAAACAGGGTCATGTAGAGGATGAGATGGAGATGCTTGACGTGGCCGATTTCATGGGCCAGCACGCTGTCGAGTTCATCCTGGTTCAGGGTCTCCAGAAGAGCTGGTGTGATCAGGAGGTAACGCAGTTTGGGGACGATGCCCATGATGCCGGCGGTCAGGACCTGTCCTTCGAACAGGGGCCAGATGTAGATTTCTGAATCGAATCCCTGGGTCTTGCAGAAGGCCAGCAGCCGGTCGCGCAAAGGGCTTGCAGGTAGCGGGGTGCATCCCCAAAGAAAACGGACCAGGGGAGGAAAAACCAGGGTCAGGAAGACTAGAAAAAGGAGAAAGAGGACCAGATCGCCCCAGGGAGAACGAAGCAACTGCCGCAACTGGGGAAAAGGCAGCAACTGTAGGGCGTCAAAGACCAGCGACAGGCTGAGCCAAGGTAAAACGATGGGCAGGTTGGCCTTGAAGTTGGAGCGGATAAAGGCCAAGGTACTGTACGCTCGCTGGAAAATTTGTTCGTAGCGGTTGCGTGCTGCCCGCCACATCAAAGCTAGGAGAAGAAAAAAGCCTGCCAGACCTGCCAGGTCACTAAGTACCGGTAACCGGCCTCCCAGCGAGAGCGGATTGAGAAAGTGCTTGATGTCGAGGAGATACACCAAACCCATAAACACCACTACTGCCAGGATAGAGAGCTTTTTTTCAGCGGCAAAGTAGCCATTGGGGCTATGACCAGCGCGGGCATAGAGGCGGGCGGCGATTTGGGCATAGAGCCAATAGGTTGCACCAATCGCCACCAGGGTCCAGGGCATGGATAATGCGGGTTTGGCTGCCGGAGTGTTGGTGGAAAAGACAAAAATAACCACCAGAAAGTAGAGCAAGTTGTTGTAGAGCATGGTCACCTGCCTGAATTGGGAGAGCCCTTGTCGGGCGTAACCTAAGCCGACTGCGGATTGCTGCTTACCGTATGCATACTTGTTTCAATATGCCAGAATCGTTTGCTGTTTTTTTAAGGCTTTTCGGGCAGCGCCCTGATTTTCTGGAAAAATATGAAAAAGTGTTGACCTTTTTCGATTCCCTGGTATTATGCTATGTTTACTGTAGCTTTCGGGCCTATAGCTCAGTTGGCTAGAGCCACCGGCTCATAACCGGTCGGTCCCTGGTTCGAGTCCAGGTGGGCCCACCATATTTTCGGCAGAGTGATTGTGTGTATTCTGGATCGCTCCAATTTATAAGCTACCTGATTTGAATACGTAATTGAACACGTTGAAATTTGACCGGCAATCATGGCTGACAGATCAGCGAGGCATTGAAAAAAATGTCTGAAAAGAGGTACATCTTCAAGGATGTACCTCTTTTTCTTTACTGAGTACGAAAGAGTGCCTACCGTACAAGACTTTCTCGAAATACTGCATCTCATAACTCCGGAACACCTAGCAGAAGACTGGGATAATGTCGGCCTTCTGGTGGGGGATCCCAGGCAACCGGTCCATCGGCTCCTCCTGGCTCTAGATCCGACCTGTTCCCTTGCTGAGGAAGCCGCCCGCGGCTGCTACGATCTCATCCTCACCCACCACCCCATCATTTTCCGGCCTCTCAAAGCATTCCGTACCGATACCCCCACCGGCAGATTCCTTGCTCTTGCCACCCAAAACCAGATCAGCGTCATCGCCAGCCACACCAATTTTGATAGTGTCCCCGATGGGGTCAGTGGCCATCTGGCGCGTATTTTGGGGCTGCAACAACTGCGGCCTTTACAGCCATCCAAAAGCGGCTGCCCGGAGACCTGCGGTCTAGGGCAAATCGGCACCTATTGCCACCCCCATTCTCCTGAATCTTTCCTCGCTTGCATTCATAAGGCCCTCCAGACGCCATGGCTACTAGAAGCTGGTCCCCGGCCGGAACAGGTGGCAACCGTCGCGGTCTGTGGAGGATCCTGTTCCGATTTTGCCGAGCTCGCCAAGCGAAGCGGGGCTGATGTTTTTCTCACCGCCGAAGTGAAACACTCCGTGGCTCGTTGGGCGGAAGACGCAGGCTTATGGCTGCTTGATGGCGGTCATTTTGCCACGGAGAATCCGGCCATGGCGCCGCTACGCGACCGGCTGTGCCGGGAGGCTGAACAGCGGGGCTGGGCTTTGACCATTGATGTTGCCTGCCAAAAACCACCTTTGCGGTTGGCGGGAAGTAGTTTTTGCTAAGGAAAGCCTGGCCGCAAGTCGTCATGCCTTTCCTGATTTATTTTTATAAGTAAACCTAAGACTTACCGATTGAGGAGTTTATCATTGAAAGAGGAAATATTCAAACTGATCAAGCTGCAGGCCGTTGATAGTGAGATCGCTGGGTTTGATAAAGCCATTGCCAAACACCAGGCGATTATTACCGGTCGAGAGCTGGCCATTGCGGAGAAGCAGGAAGCTATAGCCACCCATCGCGCCAAAATTGAACTGCTCAATCAGAAGCAGCGGGAGACCAAGATCGAGCACGACGACGCTGGTGCCCGGGTCAAGGATCGGCAGAATAAGATGATGCAGGTCCAGACCAGCCGTGAGCACCAGGCGCTTTTGAAAGAGATCGAGGAAAATAAAAAAGTCCTCAAAGAAAGCGAAGACCGCATCCTTCAGTTCATCGAACAGATCGAACAATTGGAGCTGGAAGTGGGCGAGCTTGAGAATCTCTGTTCTGGTGAGCAAGAGCTGTTGACCGAGGAGATCGAGAACGTGGATAAGGAAATCCACCGGATCGATCAGACGAAAAAATCCGTGGTCAATCAGCGGGAGACCGAGGCTGCGGAGTTGGAAGGCCCCTATCTTAAACGCTACAGCATGCTGCTTGCCAAGCGCGACGGATTAGCAGTGGTGCCGATCAATGGCAGCGTTTGCCAGGGCTGTTACATGTCCCTGCCGCCGCAGCAGGTTATCGAGGTGCGCAAGGCCGAAAAGCTCAATCTTTGTCCCACCTGCCAGCGGATTCTTTATTATCGAGAAACCGAGGAAGCCGCCGTTGAGTGAGTCTGAGATGCTGAAGCGGGACCAGGTCCTGCAGCATCTTGCCAGGCATTTGGATGACACCACCCTGGAAGCGTTGTTTCCGGGGGCGGATCAGGAACAACTGCGGCAGCTGATCGCAGGTGCAGGCCAGGCGCCAGGACGAAAACCGGCGTCTCCTGTGCCTCCATCCCCTGTTGTCGCTGGCGGATGTTACCGGTTGTTCACCGATGGCGCATCTCGAGGCAATCCCGGACAAGCCGGAGCCGGTGCGGTGCTGTTTTCACCCGCCGGTGACGAGTTGATTGTCCACTCGTCGTATCTGGGGACCTGCACCAATAATGTTGCCGAATACCGGGCACTGATTCTTGGTCTGGATGAGGCTTTACAGTTTGGCTGCGAGGAACTGGCTATATGCCTTGACTCAGAATTGATTGTCCGCCAGATTCAGGGGCGGTATAAGGTGAAAAACGAAACCCTGCTGCCACTGTTTCAGCAGGTGCAGCAGCGGCTTTCCCGGTTGCGCAAATGGTCGGTCAGTCATGTGCCCAGGGCGCAGAACAGTCGGGCCGATCAGCTCGCCAACCAGGGGATAGACGGGAGAAACGACTAAACAGGCTGTCTTCATGTCGTTTCTTGAAGAGTAAGGGGTGAACGCATGGTCGCTCCGGCCCTTGCGGCCGGGGAGGAAAGTCCGAACACCACAGGGCGCGGTGGTTCGTAACGCGAACTTCGGGTAACCGAGGGAAAGTGCCACAGAAAATACACCGCCGATGGGGCGCTTAGGCGTTCACAGGTAAGGTTGAAATGGCGAGGTAAGAGCTCACCGCCCCCATGGCGACATGGGGGGCAGGGTAAACCCCACCGGGTGCAAGACCAAATAGGGAGACGTCTGAGGGCTGCCCGCCTAAGGTCTCCGGGTAGGTTGCAGGAGGCATCGGGCGACCGGTGTCCAAGTTAAATGATCATGGTCCACCCTCCGGTGGAAACAGAATTCGGCTTACAGTTCACCCCTTTTTTATTCGTGCAAACGCAGATATCCACATATCCCCCCGTCGGGGTTGTCCTGCCCGCAGGCGGGATCGGCTCCCGTTTCGGCCACTCACACCCTAAACAGTTCCTTGATCTGGCAGGCGTGCCTCTCTTGGTACGCACTTGTAGGGCCTTTTTAGCGATCCCGGAAATTTCCGTGGTGGCAATAGCTGCACCCGCAGAGCATTATCAGGCCAGTATCGACCTGCTTGAAATGCATCTAGCCCAGGAAGAGTTTGCGCGGCTTCTATTCACCGTGGGCGGTGCAACCCGTCAGGATTCGGTTCGCGCGGGGCTTATGCTTTTACCGCAGGAGATCGAACTGGTGCTGGTGCATGATGCAGCCCGACCGCTGATTGATCGGGCCACCATCCTCCGTTGTTTGCAAGGCGCTGCCCGGTACGGCGCCGTGATTGCGGCAGTGCCGGTGAAAGATACGCTGAAAAAAGTTGCAGAAACCTTGCAGATCACTAGTACGGTGGATCGCTCGGGACTCTGGCAGGCGCAGACCCCGCAGGCCGCTCGGCGTACTCTTTTGGAGCGGGCTTTTGCCCAAGCTGCACGAAGCGGATTCCTCGGTACCGACGAGGCGTCGATTCTTGAGGCTGCAGGAACCCCGGTGCGGGTGGTCGAAGGCAGTGAGCGTAATCTCAAAGTGACCCGGCCGGAAGACCTGCAGGTAGCCTCAATCCTATTGCAGGCGCAATCCACTATGAAAATCGGACACGGTTTTGATGCACATCGGTTGGTCAGCGGACGCACGCTGATCCTTGGTGGGGTGACTATTGATTTCGAACTCGGCCTGGATGGCCATTCCGATGCCGATGTCGTTGTCCACGCCCTGACTGATGCGCTGCTTGGTGCACTCGGGCTTGGCGATATCGGTCGCCATTTTCCCGATAGCGATCAACAGTACAAAGGGATCGATAGTCTGTTGCTTCTTGCACAGGTCCAGCAACTGACCGAGCAAAAAGGGTACGTGTTGGGTAATGCCGATATCACCATCGTTTGCCAGCGGCCGAAACTGGCGCCGCACCTGGCGCAGATGGAGGCTAACCTGGCGAGAATCTGCAAGGTTGCCCCAGAGGACATCAACATCAAGGCAACCACCACAGAAAAAATGGGTTACACCGGACGGGGTGAGGGCATTGCCGCCCACGCCGTCGTCCTTATGAGGGCAGAGCATGGACGTGAATAGAGAGAGATTGGCAGTCAACTTTACCGAACTCTGTGAGATCGACAGCCCGTCGCGTAAAGAGCGGCGGATGTTGGAGCGGCTGCGAGCCATCTTCACCGAACTCGGGGCCGCCGAAATAGTGGAAGATGATTCCGCTGCCGAGACCGGCTCGGACTGTGGTAACCTGATTGTCCGTTTTGACGGAAGCCTTGATCTTGCCCCTATTTTTTTCAGCTGCCACATGGATACGGTTCAACCGGCAGACGGGGTAAAGGTCAAGCGGATCGGCGATCTGTTCACCAGTGCCGGTGAGACCATTCTCGGCAGTGATGATAAATCCGGTATTGCCGCCTGTGTCGAAGCTTTGCGTCTGGTGCGTGAACATCATATCCCCATTCGACCGCTGGAGTTGGTTATCACCACCTGCGAGGAAATCGGGCTTGTTGGGGCCAAAGCCTTGGATCCGGACCTGGTCAAGGCCAAGGAGGGGTATGCCCTTGATTCCAGTGGTTTTGCCAAGGTGGTCACCCATGCACCCGCGCTGAACCGGATCACCATCACCCTCCAGGGGGTGGCTGCCCATGCCGGTTTGCATCCGGAGTGGGGTGTCAACGCCTTGGTGCTTGCCGGTCAAGCGCTGGCTCAGGTGCCGACCGGGCGGATCGACGAAGAGACCACTGCTAACTTCGGCACCATCCAAGGTGGTGCGGCCTCCAATATCGTGCCGGAAAAGGTGGTGATCGAGGCGGAGGTGCGGAGCCACTCGATGGAGAAACTGGCCAAGGTGACCGAGAAAATCGGCGCCATCTTTAAAGCGACCGTAGCGGCCTGGTCGGATCCGACCGGCTCGGCTAAAGGGGCGCCCAAGGTCGAGATTACGGTGCGGCAGGATTTTGCCGCCATGCAGCTCAGCCAGGAAGATCCGGTTTTACGGCGGGTGGCGGCCGCAGCTCGTTCCATCGGCATGGAGCTGACCTACGAGAAGGCCGGCGGCGGTAGCGATGCCAATATTTTCAACGGTCATGGCCTGGCTACGGCCATAGTCGCCACCGGCATGGCCAATGTACATTCCACCAACGAACAGGTGGAATTGCAGGATATGGTCGATTTGACCCGGCTGCTGGTTGCGCTGTTGACCGAAACCTCCTGCTGAGGAGGCGGTTAACGCAAAAAGATAATCCCAGGATCGGCAGCGTGGATTTCACCGATAATCCGGCATTCGGGCACGTATCCATGCTGCTTGAGTTGCACCAGGAGCTGTTCGGCCGTCTTGGGCTCAAGGGCCAGCAGCAGGCCGCCCGAGGTCTGGGGGTCGTAGCCGATTAGTTCCAGGGAGTCCATTTCCGGGAGCGAGGAGCGGACCCACTGGCTGTAATAGGTGCGGTTGCGGTAAGCTCCTTCGGGGATGATGCCCATATCGGCAAAGTCGCGGGCATTAAGGAAAAGCGGTAATTCTCGGGCCTGCACCTGGATTGAGACTGCAGAGGCTTCGGCCATCTCATGCAGGTGACCCAAAAGACCAAAACCGGTAATATCGGTGCAGCCATGCACACCGGCTCGCAGCGCTGGATTTTGGTTGAGCAGCTCCATGGGTAACCGATTGAGGGTCGCGAGCAGTTCCACCAGTTGGCCTTCACCTTCGCTCTCGGTGAGTCCGCCCTTGATGGCGGTGGAGAGGATGCCGGTGCCCAGGGGCTTGGTCAGCAAAAGAACATCGCCCGGTCTGGCGCCACCGTTTTGCAGTACCTGGTCCGGATGGACCAGCCCGGTAACCGACAGGCCGTATTTGAGCTCTGGATCCTCGATGGAATGGCCACCGACCAGGAGTGCCCCGGCCTCGCGAATTTTTTCTAGGCCGCCCTCAATCACTCGGCGGAACACGCTTGAATCCATGCTCTTGGTGGGACAAGCAAGGATGTTCATGCACAGCAGCGGCTTGCCGCCCATGGCATAGACATCAGAAAGGGCGTTGGCCGCTGCGATCCGGCCGAAGTCGAAGGGATCGTCGACGATAGGGGTGAAGAAATCGAGCGTCTGGATCAGTGCGGTGGTGTCGTTTAAACGATAGACCCCGGCGTCGTCGCAGGTCTTGGTGCCGACCAGGAGGTTTGGGTCTTGCGGCAGTTCCAGGCCGCACAGTATTCGGCCCAGGTCCCCCGGGCCCAATTTGGCTGCTCAGCCTGCGGCTTGAACGGTGCTGGTCAGTTTAATTGGCGTGGTGGTCATTGGAGCGGTCGACACGACATAAAGGTAAATAGAATCGGATCAATATCAATATTTCTTGAAGATACCCGATATTTTCTTGAAAAAAAACGTGTAATCTGGTTGTAGATAATCTTCTTTGCGAGAAATAAATCGATAATAGCACGGGCACAAGGAACTGTTCTTTGTGCCTTTCGATTTTTTGTCGTTCTCATAATGAAGTTGGAGAATGACTTTTTTCGCGTTGTAACTTGCTGTTTATGTGATGATAAAATGCCAATTTCTGGTTTTCTCGAGACCGTCATTTTTGCAGCATCCTGACACTATTGTAGGCAGTAGCTATGAACACGTACGTACCTGAATATGAAATCTCGGCCAAACCCAAGCACGAATGCGGCATCTGCGGGGTTTTCGGCCACCAGGATGCCGCGAAACTGGTCTATTTCGGACTATATGCCCTGCAGCACCGCGGCCAAGAGAGTGCGGGTATTGTTGCCGGAGACGGTAAAAAAGTCGTCATTCACAAGGCCATGGGCCTGGTCGCGGATGTGTTCAGCGAACAGACTCTGCAGCGTCTGACCGGTCATTTGGCCACGGGACATGTTCGTTATTCTACTACCGGTGAGTCCAATATCGTCAACACCCAGCCCTTCATGGCCACCCATAAGGGGTTGCAGATAAGCGTGGCGCATAACGGCAACTTGGTCAACTCTATTGCCCTACGTCGTCATCTGGAGCAACAGGGGTCGATCTTCCAGACCACCATGGACAGCGAGATTGTCATCCATCTTATGGCCCGGCACATGGATCGCGGCCTGCAAGAGGCAATCAAAACCACCTTTTCCTGCATTCAGGGCGCTTATTCGCTGTTATTAATGACCCCGGATACTATGATCGCCATCCGTGATCCCAACGGCTTTCGGCCACTTTGCCTGGGTGTACTTGACAACGGTGCCCATGTGGTGGCCTCCGAAACCTGTGCCCTGGATCTGATCGAGGCCGAATACATCCGTGATATCGAGCCCGGCGAGGCCCTTATTATTAACGACAAGGGACTGACCTCGCTTTTTCCCTGGGCACCGGCCCAGAAAAGTTACTGTATTTTCGAACACGTCTACTTTGCCCGGCCCGATAGTGACGTTTTCGGCTTCAACGTTTATGCCTCCCGAAAACGGATGGGCGAGATCCTGGCGCGCGAGGCCAATATCGAGGCCGATTTTGTCATGCCCTTTCCCGACTCCGGCAACTATGCGGCCATCGGTTTCTCCAAGGCCTCGGGGATTCCTTTGGAGATGGGCATGATTCGTAACCACTATGTCGGCCGTACCTTTATTCAGCCCACCCAGTCCATGCGTGACTTTTCGGTACGGGTTAAGCTGAATCCGGTGCGCAAACTGCTAACCGGTAAGCGAGTGGTCATTGTCGAGGATTCCATTGTCCGCGGCACCACCGGTCGCAGCCGCGTGCAGGCATTACGTCGTGCTGGAGCAGCTGAGGTGCATATGGTGGTTAGCTGTCCGCCCACACGTTATGCTTGTTACTACGGCATCGATTTTCCCTCGAGTGCTCAGTTGATCGCCTCCGGGAATACGGTTGACGGGATTCGCGAATATCTTGGTCTTGATTCCCTGCACTATTTAAGCGTCGAGGGACTGGTCGAAGCCACCGGGCTACCCAGAGAGGATTTCTGTCTGGCCTGTTTCACTTCGGAATACCCGATCGAGCCTGACAAAGACTTTACCAAGGACGCTTTTTCCGGCTGCGGCTGCTAGAAAACCATTGATAGCGACCGGCGCCGAAGCGGTGAACCCTGTGTCGCGCCCTATGGTTGAGTTGTGTTTTGTCTTGAATCCGTGACTGCGGGAGGCGAGAATGTTTTCTGCCTGCCTGCTCACGGATTCAGGGCGGCTCAGGCCGCTGCCCGGCAAGATCAAGCTTATTGATCCCCGATCAACCAGTCGATGAGGCCAACCAACCAGCAGTGTTTTTTTGTTCGGAACAATGGTTTCACATCGAGGGGGAGGGGAATATACCCTTACATTGGTGTCGACCCGGTGGTCTACCCGGGATCCGTTCCTGCCTCTTGCCTCGTTTCCGTCACTGATTTCCGGTTGTCGCCGGAGAGAAGCCTGCGCCGGAATCGGTGACCTCACCCTCACCGGAGGATTGCATGGATCCCGCCGCACTTCTGCCCACCCTCGAGGCCATTCCCGTGCCCTGGGGCTGGTTTCAAGCCCTCTTGTTACTGACCTTCCTGATCCACATCCTGTTGATGAACGCCATGTTCGGCTCGGCCTTCATCGCCCTGGTTAGCCATTTTCGCCGCAGCGGTTCCACAACCCCCTGCAGTGAATCTGTCTCGCAAACCCTGCCCTTTATCATCGCCTTTACGGTCAACTTCGGGGTGGCACCGCTGCTTTTTGTTCAGGTTCTTTACGGACATCTCCTCTACACCAGCTCCATCCTCATGGCCGTCTATTGGTTGGCGGTCATCGGCCTACTGATCGGCGCTTACTCGCTTTCCTACCTCTACAAATACCGCTACCCCAAACTGGGACTGTTACGGATACCGATCCTGATCTTGATTGTGGCGTTTTTTGCCGCGATTGCCTTTGTTTTTGTTAACAATATTGGGATGATGCAGTCACCCGCTTCCTGGGGCCGATATTTTGAAGAGCCAAGGGGATTGCTGCTGAATCTGCAGGATCCGATGCAACTGCCGCGATACCTCCATTTTCTCCTTTCTTCGCTGGCGGTGGGTGGCTTGGTCATTGCCGGTTATTCTTATCGGCAGCAACAACACGGCGACTGGGCCGGAATGGACTGGATTCAAATCGGTTGCCGCTGGTTCAGCTTTGCCACGATGGTAAATATCCTTGTCGGCCTTTGGTTTTTGTTCAGCCTGCCCCGGGGTACCCTCAATCTGGCTCATTCGAGTGGGCAAATTCTGGCGGCTCTCACCGGCGCCGGTCTTCTTTTGGCGATCCCTGCTCTCCGTGCTGGTCTAGCCGGGCGGGTGGTATCGGCGATTTGGTGGACCCTGGGCACGGTGATTCTGATGGTCCTGGTCCGGGATCAGCTACGCCGCACGCTGATCGCCCCCTGGTTTTCTCCGACGCAGCTCCAGGTGGAGCCCAGTTTCACACCGCTTATCCTCTTTCTCCTGCTTTGCGTGTTAGGCATGGGGGTGATTGCCTGGATGGTTCCCTTTACCCTGAAGAATTGTGGCCTTAAGGGGGGGCGTTCATGAACTATCCTATCTGGCAGTTGGACAGTTTCGGAGGTGGTCTGTGGATTATTCTCATTGCCGTATTCCATGTCTATATCTCCCATTTTGCCGTGGGCGGCGGTCTTTTTCTGGTGCTGGCGGAGCGCAAGGCCGAGCGTGAGGGGAATCCGTCCATGCGCGACTACGTGCGCAGCCACGCCAAATTTTTTCTCCTGCTCACCATGGTGGCTGGATCGATCACCGGTGTGGGCATCTGGTTTATCATTGCCTTGCTCAATCCGGGGGCAACCTCGATTTTGATTCACACCTTTGTCTTTGCCTGGGCCATGGAGTGGGTCTTTTTTCTGGTGGAGATCGTGTCCCTCTTCCTTTATGCCTACACTTTTGGCCGGATGACGGGCTGGAAGCATCGCCTTTTGGGCTGGATCTATTTTGCCTCTGCCTGGATGTCGCTTTTTCTCATTAACGGCATCATCGATTTTATGCTTACCCCCGGGACCTGGCCTCAGGACGGCAATTTCTGGTCTGGCTTTTTCAATCCCAGCTTTTGGCCCTCACTCTGTTTCCGCACCTTCCTCAGCCTGATCATTGCCGGCCTTTTCGGTCTGGTCACGGCAACCTGGCTCAAAGAGCGAGGGTTGCGCAACTCCATGGTTCGTTTCTGTGCTCGTTGGCTGTTGTTGCCCTTTATCCTTTTTGTCGCCTCGGCCTGGTGGTACCGGTTGGCCCTGCCGGTTGAGTTACAGGAGCTGATGTTTCAGCGCATGCCGTCTATGCAGCCTTTTTTCGACGGCTTGCTCCTTGGCTCACCGATCCTGGTCATAGCCGGATTGCTCCTGATTTTCCGCCTGCCTCCGGCTTTGAGCCGTTTACTGGCTCTGGGGCTGTTGGTGGTCGGTCAGCTTTACATCGGTTGTTTTGAATTTATCCGCGAAGGTGGGCGGCGGCCGTATATCATTCGCGATGTGATGTATTCGACCTCGATCCTAAAAAAAGATATGGACCGAATCCAGGACCAGGGCATCCTCACTTTGGCCAAATGGGTTACGCACCGTGAGATTACGCCCGAGAATCGCTTGGCCGCTGGGCGGGAGATCTACAACCTGCTTTGCCTGTCCTGTCACGCCATTGACGGCCCGATGCGGGATATTAAAAAACTGGCCGCACCCTATACCCCAAAGGGGCTTGATGCGATGATCAGCGGCATGCATATTTTCCATCCCGCTATGCCACCCTTTGCCGGCACTGCTGAAGAACGGGGGGCCTTAGCGACTTTCATCGCCGAAGGGCTCAATGGTCGCCACAATCCGGCACCGGGGGCTATGCAGGCCAAAAAGGTTGAGATTGCGCCCTTTGATCGTGAACGCGATCCTTACCTGCTCTTGGCCTGGAGCCCCGTGGGGATGAACAACGTGGCCGAGGTCAAGGGGGTGGTCTCGCTTTTTCCTCCGGGGAGCGAGTTGCGGGCCCAGTTGATCAAACGCGGCGAAACTCCGGAAATCATCAACCAAGGTGTGGTGCTCAGCTACCGTTTTGACGTGGAAAAGGCGGGGGGGGACGCAAAAAATCTTTCTGGTGAGATGATGGCTGATGGCGATTATTTCGTGGCGGATGATATAGCCATAACCTCTGGAATCGGTGCGGAGTTTGATCCCTATCCGGTGCTGCAGCTTACCGCCAAAGATGAGAACGGTAACCTGCTGGCGACCACGAAGATGGTCCTGCCGGTTTCAACCGAGATCGGCTGCTCCACCTGCCACGGCACTTCACCGGAACTCGGCGACCGACCTGGCTTGGGACGAGACACCGCCTTCAACATTCTTGCGGTGCATGATCGCCTGAGCAAGACCCGCCTTCTCCAACAGGCGCAAAAGGGAAAGATGGTGCTGTGCCGTGACTGCCATGCTGACAGCCTCTATCGGGCCAAGGGGCTGCCGGGGCAGCTTAATCTCTCCGCTGCCCTACACGGGTTCCATGCCAACTACCTCAAGGAGAAGGGCGCTGCGGCCTGCGGTCTCTGTCACCCCTCTGCCGCCACCGGGAGCACGCGCATGCTGCGCGATGTTCATGGATCCGTCGCCATGGATTGTACCAGTTGTCACGGTCTGCTGGAGGATCAGGCCTTGGGGCTACTGAAAAAAGAGCAATTGTCCGGGAAAAGTCGGGCTCAGGCTTTGATGTTGCGTTTGGCTCCGCGTGCAGTGAACACCCTTGATGCGATCAAAGCTCGCAGGCCCTGGGATCAACAGCCCGACTGTCTGCATTGCCATGTGGATTATCAGGCGCCGGATACCGATACCTTGCTCCAGTCCTTCACGTCGGATACGCAGGGGCTGTATCGGAATCGTACCGATGAGAGCGGCCGTCTGTTGTGCGCCGCCTGCCATTCCAGTCCCCATGCGGTCTATCCGGCAGACAACCCTTATGGGGCGCAACTCGATGTGCTCCAGCCGCTGCAATATCAGGGAAACCACCTGCCCATGGGCTCAAACCGTAACTGCAAGCTTTGTCATACGGTGGACATGAAAGAGGAAATGCACCATGCCAACAGCCTGCGCGACTTCCGTAATCAATGAGGGGATGGCGTCGAAAAAACATAGATCTCCTGCTTCGCAGCGTTTTTCCCGACACTCGACATTCCTTGTGTGTGCCTTCGAGCCGGGAAAAACATTGGTCCTTGTATGTCAGTGTTTTTACCAAGCCATTTCGTCGAGTCTGATGGACTTTTTATGAGTCCATCAAGGAGGAGGTAGCCGCTTTGCTGGGTAAGAGGAAAAGGAGTGGAGCATGTTGAAACTCGTGTTGTTTTGGGGAGGCTGGTGTGCTTTGCACAGTCTGTTGATCACTACCACGGTTCGGCGATGGATCGAAGGGAAGGGCGGCCCCTGGCTTGGGCTCTATCGTTTGGTCTATATCGGGGTGGCGGGTGTCAGCCTCTTGCCGGTGCTCTTGTACACGGCCTGGTTGCCGCAACAACCGCTCCCCTTGCCGCCGTTTTGGCTGCACATTGTCAGGGGTGTCTTACTCTTTTACGCCACGGTGCTCTTTATCGGGGGGCTTCGGGCCTATGACCTGCAGGCCTTCCTTGGCCTGCGCCAGTGGCGGGAGTTTCGTCAGGGCAAGGTGCGCACACCGCCGGTACTCAACACCAGCGGCATCCTGGGCTATTTGCGCCACCCCTGGTACAGTGGCGGCATTGCCTTTTTGTGGGGGCTGCCGGGATTAACCGACGTCACCCTGGTGACTCGTCTCATGCTCAGTGGTTATCTCGTTATCGGCGCCTTCCTCGAGGAACGGAAGATGGAAAATCTCCTCGGCGATGTCTATCGCGAATACTGCCGCACGACACCGATGTTTGTCCCCTGGCGATTCTGGGCGCGAAATCAGCGCTGATCGCGGATCATGGCGCGCCAGCGGAGGAAATTATCCTCGTTGAGCTCCTGTTCTTCCTTGTCGTTCAGGTGCCGCCCAAGGGGCTTGAGTCCTTCAGGTTCATTAATTATGCCAAAGGCCATGCTGGCGCCGGTGTGCAGCCAAACGTCGCGGAAGGGGAAGATACGAAAAGCTGCGAGCAGGCCGACCATCTCCTGTTGCGGCAACGACTGATCAAGCACGAACAGTTCTTCGCCGGTGATCACATCCAACACCACCATGCCGCCCACCGGGAGGAGTTCTTTGACCCAAAACACCGAAAACCGGGCTTGGTGCATGCCCTCCAGGAGGGATTGTTCATCGCTGTCCACAGGATAGGGTTTGCGGTTGCGCATCTGCCGCACAAAGCTGAATCCTCGAGGGCGGTACATATAAATCAGATAATCCTGGAACAGTTCCGTCTCGTATTCGCTCTCAAAGTTCATGACGAGTTTATTGTCCTGCTTGGTGAAGATACGCAACCGTTTGGCACAGGCTTTGATGGCGTTCTTGTCGACCAGCTTGGCAATCTTTCGGTGGAGCATGGGTATTAGGGGCCAGAGCCGTTTGTATTCGGCGACGAGTTCTTCAATGTTTTTCGGGACAAGTACGGACACGGTATTCTCCTGTCAACAAAGATGCGGCAAGGGGGGCTCCCCCCCGATCGGTTACAAGGATTGTTTTGAGGTGCTTTTGTAGCATGAATCGAGACGGACTTCAAAGAAGATCAACGCTTTTTGCGGAGCTACGGAGAGATGCTCTGCGGGGATCCGGAGCGTTGCTGTGGCCATCAGCCGGAGCCTCATCTGGACTGCGTTTGGCAAAATTGGCGCAAAATTTTGAGTACTGCTTGTGCCGACGGGGGCAATAGATTATTCTCCCCCGAATTGTTTAGGCAGGTATGGAGGAGCTGTTGCTTATTGAGCGTGGCCCATTGCTCCGTTCTTGCCGCTGACCCGCCCTCTTATCATCAACGGAATCCGGTCAAGCGAACCGGCGAGCTCAGGTGGAAAGATGTTCAACAAAGAACTCGAAGTAACGCTGCATAAGGCCTCGGCTGATCAGATGAAACCAAAACCGGATCAGTCCAAACTGGGATTCGGCCAGGTCTTCACCGATCACATGTTCACCATGCGCTGGAATAAGCAGGATGGCTGGCACGATGCTGCCATTGAGCCCTATAAAAATTTCATTCTGGATCCGGCGGCCATGGTCTTTCACTACGGCCAGGCAATTTTCGAGGGGATGAAAGCCTATCGCGGCAAGGACGATCAGATTTTTCTTTTTCGTCCGGCCGATAACCTCACCCGTATGAACCAGTCCGCCGCGCGGATCTGTATGCCCCGCTTTCCTCATGAACGGGTCCTCCAGGCTCTGCGGGCCATGGTCTATCTTGATCAGGAATGGGTCCCGAGCGCACCGGGAGCGACCCTGTATATCCGGCCAACCATGATTGCCACCGAGCCCGCCCTCGGGCTGCGTCCGGCCGATGAGTATTTGTTTTATATCATTTGTTGTCCGGTCGGCGCTTATTATCCCGAGGGCTTCAGCCCTACCCGTATCTATGTTGAGGATAAATACGTCCGTGCGGTGCCCGGTGGCGTGGGCAACGCCAAAACCGCCGGCAACTATGCCGCCAGCGTCAAGGCCCAGGTGGAGGCTCACGACCGAGGGTATACCCAGGTGCTCTGGTTGGATGCGGTTGAGCGCCGTTATGTGGAGGAGGTCGGCACCTCCAATATTTTCTTCCTCATTGACGACGAACTCATTACCCCGCCCCTGGAGGGCTCGATCCTGCCCGGTATCACCCGCGATTCGGTCCTTCAGTTGGCCCGCGACTGGGGCTATCAGGTGAGCGAGCGTCGCATCACCATCGACGAGGTCGTGGCCGCCGGGAAGAGCGGTGCGCTCAAGGAAAGTTTCGGTACCGGTACCGCAGCGGTGATTTCGCCGGTGGGTGAATTCTGCTACCAGGAGCAGCACCTCCAGATTAACGGCGGTGCTGCTGGCGCGTTGGCCAAGCGGCTCTACGACGAGCTCCAGGCAATCCAGTTCGGTTACCAGGAAGACCCCCACAAATGGCGGGTCCGAGTTGGATGACCAACTGTTAGAAAAAATCTCCCTCATTTAAAATTTCCTTTCATATTAACGGGTTGGGCGATTCATTTTTTCGCTCAACCCGCCCTTGATTTTTCAAGAACCGAACCTATTGTTTTGCGCAGTCGGAAGGCTGCAGCTTCGCTTTTTCTAAAAAAGAAACAAGGCTTGCGTCGACCGGAGGCCAACTAGGCTTCCCCTTCGGCTCAAACATTTTTTATCATCTCATATCTAGAAACACACAGGAGGAATCTACATGAAAATTCGTCCATTGAATGACCGCATTCTGGTCAAGCGATTGGAAGGAGAGGAAAAGACCGCTGGCGGTATCATCATCCCCGACTCTGCTAAAGAAAAACCTGCAGAGGGAGAGATTGTGGCCGTTGGCCCCGGCAAGCTCAACGATGCTGGTGAGCGCGTTGCCATGGATGTAGCGGTCGGTGACCGTGTACTGTTCTCCAAATACGGCGGAACCGAAGTTAAACTGGACGGGCAAGATTTTCTCATCATGCGCGAGGATGACATCCTTGGCGTAGTTCAGGCTTAATTCACGGTACTCAAACGGTTTAAGGAGAAAAAACATGGCAGCAAAAGAACTTAAGTATGGCGGCAAAGGTCGCGAGAAAATGCTGGCTGGCGTTAACGCCTTGGCTAATGCAGTGAAAGTTACCCTTGGTCCGAAAGGCCGTAACGTACTGATCGAGAAATCCTTCGGTGCCCCGGTTATCACCAAAGACGGTGTAACCGTTGCCAAAGAGATCGAGCTCAAAGATAAATTCGAGAACATGGGCGCTCAGATGGTTAAGGAAGTTGCTTCCAAGACCTCTGATGTTGCCGGTGACGGTACCACCACCGCTACTGTTCTTGCTCAGGCTATCTACACCGAAGGCGCCAAACTGGTTGCCGCCGGTTCCAACCCCATGGAGATTAAACGCGGTATCGATGCATCGGTTGCCGCTATTGTTGCCGAGCTTGGCAAGATCGCCAGCCCTACCAAAGAGCAGAAAGAAATCGCTCAGGTAGGGACCATCTCCGCCAACAACGACGAGACCATCGGTAACATCATTGCCGAGGCCATGGATAAAGTCGGTAAGGAAGGTGTTATCACTGTAGAGGAAGCCAAATCCATGGAGACCTCTTTGGATGTGGTTGAGGGTATGCAGTTTGATCGCGGCTACCTCTCTCCCTACTTTGTTACCGATCCAGAGCGCATGGAAGTGAGCATGGAGGAGCCTCTCATCCTGATCAACGAGAAGAAGATCTCCAACATGAAAGACCTGTTGCCGATCCTCGAGTCCGTAGCCAAGATGGGTAAACCGCTGTTCATCATCGCCGAAGACGTAGACGGCGAGGCTTTGGCCACCCTGGTTGTCAACAAACTGCGTGGCACCCTCAATGTGGCCGCTGTTAAGGCTCCGGGTTTCGGCGATCGCCGTAAAGCCATGCTCGAGGACCTCGCCATTCTTACCGGTGGCCAGGTTATCACCGAAGATCTCGGCATCAAACTTGAGAACGTCACCATCAACGATCTTGGTACCGCCAAGCGTATCGTGGTTGACAAAGACAATACCACCGTCATCGACGGCGCCGGCGACAAGGAAAGTCTTGCTGCCCGCGTTAAACAGATCCGCGCTCAGGCAGAGGACACCACCTCTGATTATGATCGTGAGAAACTGCAGGAGCGTCTGGCCAAACTGATCGGCGGTGTTGCCGTGATCAATGTTGGTGCCGCTACTGAAGTTGAGATGAAAGAGAAGAAAGCCCGTGTTGAGGATGCACTCAACGCTACCCGCGCTGCCGTGGAAGAGGGCGTTGTTCCCGGTGGTGGTGTTGCTTACCTCCGCTGCCTGAAAGTGCTCGACACCCTTCAGCTCGAGGGCGAGCAGGCTCTGGGTATCAATATCATTCGTCGTGCTCTTGAGGAGCCGGTTCGTCAGATCGCTGCCAACGCAGGCCGCGAGGGCTCGGTCATCGTTGAGCATGTCAAGAATCTGGAAGGCCCGATGGGCTTCAACGCAGCTACCGAGAAATATGAGGATCTTATCGAAGCCGGTGTCATTGATCCGGCCAAGGTAACCCGTTCTGCACTGCAGAATGCTGCCTCTGTTTCCGGTCTGCTCCTGACCACCGAGTGCATGATTGCCGAGCTCCCGGAAGAGGATAAGGGTGCAGGCGGTATGCCTCCTGGCGGTATGGGCGGCATGGGTGGCATGGGCGGCATGGGCGGCATGATGTAATACGCCCAGTCTAAGCTCACCTAGCTTAGCTGTTTTAGTGAACCTCTTTCGGGATTAACTCCCGAAAGAGGTTTTTTTTGTCCTTCTTGTGAAAGTTTGATTTAAGTGAAAACTTGAAAGGTTTTTTCTTGACATCTGATGCCTAATCCAGCATAATGCCCCGATTCAAGCCCGTAGGCTTTTTCAGATACTGGCGATGTAGCTCAGATGGTTAGAGCATACGGCTCATATCCGTAGTGTCCGGGGTTCAATTCCCTGCATCGCCACCATTTTTAAGTCCTGTGAATTACAGGCAATATACATAAGCCCCGTTCTCTGTTTGAGAGCGGGGCTTTTCTGTTTTTAGAGCTCGTGTAAGCAGAGGTTATTCTGCTGTGTGGTTTTGACTTGGCGTTCTGCTTGTGCTGCTGACTATGTGATCTTGCAACGCTGAGAGACGTTATGTGTAGCTTGGCAGCGGTGTGGGAGTGGGTGTGGTGATAACTGGCAGGATGATCTGGACAGCGGACCGGTGACTGACCCCCGCGGTTTGGAAAAGGGCGATGGCCGGGTTGTCCGCGGTGGCTCGTGGGGCTACGACGGCAGGCTCGTGCGTTCTGCAATCCGTAACAGGAACGAGCCTTCCCTCCGCTACGACATCTTGGGCTTTCGTCTTGCCAGAGGTCACTGAGTATGGGCAGGTAAGCGGAGCGGCAGGGCAAGGTGGCCGCCGGCTGGCGCCGTCCGCGTGGCGGTCGCAGGTGGCGTGGCACCTTGCCCAGGCCAACGGGCGGGTACATCAACGCTTGGATTGCGGTATTGATTTTTCTGCGTTGAGCCGAAGTCCTCGGCCCTATAGGGTCGAGGAAAAAAATATCCAATTCTGTTGTCTTTCGGCCCTGCTACGGCGTTACTTTAACAGATGAAAAATTGATTTGGGGCAGCCCATAATTTAAATGTTAGACGTGGTTTGTCCCCAATTTACTGCTATGCTTGCTGTCACGTTGATACGCCTTGGCACTGTTATAACCGCGCTCGCCGAACGGCTGTAACTTTTCCAGCCAAGAAAGTTTTAGATCGGCGAGCAATCGCTCCACGTTCTCCTGTGGCTCCGGCTGGTCTAATGTCGCAAGCACTGAAAAATCGAAATTTTCCACGCCAAATTCGATCAAATCTTTCTGTAGCCCCCGATTGAAGACGATTTTCCCCATGCGCAATTGAAACATCCGGCTGTTGCGCGTTCCCTCGAGGTTTTTACTACTCTCAATAAAAATTTTTCCATTGGCTTTATTACGAATCTGGCAGATTCCCATAGTGGGCGCATTTTGCTTGTAGGCCCGTTTAATATTGGCCCGTTCAGAATTTTTTGGCATTCGTTTCCTTTTGATAGGTAGCGGAATTATTTGTTCAGACGCTGCATGTTCACCTTGCTCTCGCCAGTATTCGGTCCCTTCACGCTTTATAAACCCTTGGTCTACCAACAGGCGTCGGATTGTGCAGTAGTCATCAAATAGCGGCAAGATAAGCCCTGTCACCTCGTGTTCACTGTAGCGGTGCTCTCGTTCAAACTGAACAGCAAATCGTTCCAACACGATCAACTGCTTTTTGTGCTGAGCAGGTAGTCTTTCCAGTCTGCCATGACGAAAGAACGTATCTAACACTTTTTGGCGATACGCTTTCATCCGTCCATCCTGAAGTTCACTGCAGACAGTAAACGCTGACACTATCTCACGCAGGGTAATGTCGAACATGACGTCATTTGCCTTGATGACGACATAGTACTGTTCCTTACTGGTACTTACGAGGCCCGCTCGTTCCAACTTCTTTAGATGGAACGAAACGGTCGAGGGGGCAAGTGCTTGTTTCTTAGCGAGTTCTTCCACGTAGTGAGGTCGTTCCAAGAGTGAGTTGATGATGGCAATGCGCGACGGATCGGACAGGGCCTTCATAATGGCGATGCTTTGTTCAGATTCCATACGCTCCTTTTTCTAATTTTATATTTATCGAAACAGTTATCTGATAAAAGAGATGTTGTCAATTTGTTTTTACTGTTGTCGAATCAGATTGTACTGCTAAGAAATGAAACATACGGTATTCGGCACCCTACTGATAATTGGGGGTGGCCACATTTCCCCCTGTAAGGCCACCAATCCGACCTTCGCTATGAACTCGGGTGTGTGGCTCTCCTTTTTCTTTGCTTCGATCATAGACCTTTGTTCCTCATAATGGCGAACAGCTGAAATCGTTGTTCAGGATTTGGGGCGTCACCATAGCTTGGCCCGGCTGTCATCCTTAAGCGATTCTCACGCGTTAGATGTTTGAAGGATAGTTGGAGTGGAAAAAGATAGAGTGGTTGGAGGATGAACATCACCAACAAAAAATTACCGAGGGCAGGGCGCACTCGTTGCCCGTTTCCGTCGTTTGTTTTTCCCAATGTCGGTCAAATAGTTGCTGGAGCCAGCCTGGATTTTCAGGTGTTGAGGAGACGCTTCAATCGAAATTGCAGCCACAAACGGTTGAGGTAGGTCATGGGCGGCCGGGAGACGGCAGGGATTTTTTGCCCTTTCCGGGTGGAGGGGAAAAGGAGATCCGCCAAATGGATGGCCTCTGTTGAGCGGGCAAGCATGCTGCTACAACCGGCGCAGGAGGTGACTAAAGGCCGACCGGCAGCCTCTGCGACCCTTTTGAGTGTCCAGGCTTCGGTAAAACCGGGGTGGACGAATCCGACCGCGCCACCCTCACCGCAGCAGAGAGTCTGTTTTTGTTGGTGAGGCATGGGGATTGAGATGTACCCAAGTCCCTGCAGTAGGATGCGCACTGCCTCCTGGGAGGTCTGATCATCCCGCAGTGGGCAAGGATCATGGATCGTGATTTTTTGGCCCTGGCCTTGAGTTGCGTTGGGCAGGCTGTGATCGGCCAAGAGGGTGAAGACGCTCTGTGTGGTTATTTCCGGTGCGTATTGGCGAAAAATTTTGGTGCAATTGGGGCAAGCCGTGAGCACGGTGGTGATGCCGTGGGCTTGCAGGCGCGTTTTGATTTCGCGAAAGTTGGCAAGAAAGCAATCGTGGCGTCCCAGGTCGTGGGAGGGCTTGGTGCAGCATTTGAACACAATGCCCAGCGTTGGTATCATCTTCTGGAGGTGCTGAAACATACGCAGGCTGATTGCGGGTCGGGTGCCGGGAAGGGCACAGCCGGGAAAGAATACCGTCTTGCAGCCGGGAGGCAGGCCAAACCAGGAAAAAAGTTTGGAACGGCCCAAGGCCTCGTAGGTGAGCAAGGACCGGTACGGTTTCCAGTCAAAATTTCCGAGGCCGACCCGTTGGCGGCGCATATCAAGAAACAGGCTGCAGGGATCAAGTTTTTGCGGGCAGACAGCGGTGCAGAGCCCGCATAGGCTGCAGCCAAAGGCCATTTGCAGTTGGTCCGTTTCATCGGGCGTCAGGCGACGGACAATGGCCAGGGGAGAACCGTGATGTTGAAGAAAGGCACAGTGACGCATGCAGGCGCCGCAGTCGGTACAGCGCTTGCCTATCGCATCCATTTGGGTGCTTATGGAATAATCGAGTGCGGGTTGGGGTGCGGGAAGATCTGGTAGGCGGCAAAAATGACGGCCCAGGGAGGAGAGGCTGCGACGGATCATGCAACAGCCCCACCTGTGAGGCGAGTCGCGGGTAAACGCGAGGTGCAAGGAACCGCTGGGGAGATGGATTCCCCAGCGGTCGTCAATGCCAGCTTACTTGGCTGATTCAATCGGATTTCCCGCACCTTTCCAGGCGAAGATGCCGCCGGGGTAGCGATATACGTTGGCATATCCCAATTTCTTGGCCCATACGGCACCGTTGTGGCTACGGGTACATTTGACAAATCCGCAGTAGATCACGATGGTTTTGTTTTTGTCCGGACCCAGTAGTTTTTCATAATCCTCCTGGCTTTTTCCGTCGGTTTCCTTGCTGTCCCATTCCTTCATGTCGGGGATAGGGAATAGAAACTGTTTGGCGCCGGGAATGTGATTTTTGAGGTAGGAATCTTTGTAAGGCATGGTGTCGATGATCAGGATGTCCTTACCTGCATCGATCATTCCCTTGAGCTCGGCGGTGGTGACAATGCCGTAGCCGCCCTGCTGGACTTCGCGGGTTAGTTTAACCGCTGATTGTTCTTTGGTCACCTCTTCCTTGAATTTGTCACTGCCGATAGAAAAGGCAGAGGCTGAGGTGCTCAGGCCAAGGATCACCAGCCCGGCGATCAGGCCTTTGCTTAGGGTGTTGCTGTAGTTCATTTGTTCTCCTTTTTGAATGTGTTGTCGGGAAAGAATGTATCCATGCTTTTCCGGTGGTTGTATTTATTCCGCAAGGCCTTGGTCTCAGGCGCCGGATTCGGGGCGACCCTTGTTTTTCCCGCCCTTACGCTCGTGCCAATAGAGACATATCACTGCAACCATCATCAGCGCATCTCGTGCCAGCGCCACTTTTAATCCTTTATAGGCCTGTTCCGGATCTTCAGGGCCGAAACAGCCGCAGTCAATATCCAATCCCAGGTGGATACCGTAGATAAGCACGGCCATAAACAGCACCAGCATCAGGGCAATGGTGGTGAGGCTGCCGCGTTTATTGCAGAAAAGGCCGATGCCGGCGACCAGTTCCGCCAGGGGCAGAAGGATGGCGATCGGCATGAGGAACGACGTCGGCAATAGGCCGAATCCGGCCATGATCTGGGCAAAGCGTGGTGGATCAAACAGTTTCACCACCCCGGAATAGATAAATATCAAAGCCAATATCCAGCGAATGAAGCGAAAGATGGTGCCTCGATTCAAGGAGAGTGGAAAATGGCGGAGAAGAGTAGGCTTTGATGTGATCATGCGTCAAGTGATGAGCAGTTTCTTTCGGTAAATTTAATTATGTAATCTTAATTGGCCTTTTTTCCAAATAGGAAAAAACGATTTGTTCGCAACTGAAGGTGGTGATTTTCAATGAGCTCTTGAACCTGTCTGGTACTGATGGTTTATCGCAATTCATCTCCGCCTTCAGGAGGGCTTTAGCTGTTGGGCAAAATGACTCGTATTGATTTTGTAATGGGACAGAATGGGTCATTTTGTTTACTGCGCGAAGACACTGGATTCTGGATTCCTTTAGACGTCCAATGATTAGGGTCGATTTTTTGTAATGTCAGTGTGGGGCAAATTGACATGTCGTTCTAATTTACTCCTGCTTTTTGCAGTAAAATGATCGATTTTATCAGTGTTTGATGTGACATTACAATAATGTGCTGGGTGTGTAAGCGGTATTTTTTTTTTGCCGGTGTTTAATTATTACTTTGGAATTGGATTTCATCCCCTATACTGCAGGAAGGAGTACAGAAGTGCTTCACAGTATTTGGAGGCCGGCGAAACGTCCATTTGATAGGGGAGTACCTGTCGTCAAGACCCGATCGTCGGAGCAGAATAAAGACGACAAAGGAGGAAGTATGCAATTAACGTCCGTTCGCACCAAGATAGCGGGTATCGCTGGAGCCTGTCTGATTGTCTCCTCAGCAGTGCTTGTCGGTTATAGTCTTTACACCGCTCGAACGAGCCAGAAACATGTGAACGCACGAGTTACCACCTTGCTGGAAACGCGCTCCCTCGATGGATTGAAAAATCTGGCGAGCAATTACGCCGGAAAAATCAGGGCAGAATTTGACGTAGCCCTTGATGCCGCCCGCACCATGGCCGACACCTTTTCCCTTTCCAAGGAAAGCAACAGCGGCGGTCTGGAATTGGGCCGTAATCAGATCAATGCGATCCTGCTCAAGGTGCTGCACGACAATCCTAACTTCAACGGTACCTACTCCTGTTGGGAACCCGATGGCCTGGACGGAAGGGACAGCGAGTTTAAAACCGGTCAGGACGGTAATAACAAGCTGACGGGGCGCTTCACCCCCTACTGGAATCGCGACGAGAAGGGGAATATCGCGGTTCAGCCCCTAGTCGAATACGACACCCGTGATCGCCATCCTAATGGCGTGCTCAAAGGCGGTTGGTACATCAACCCCAGCGAAAACCATACTGAAAGCGTCCTTGGTCCTTTGCCCTATATCGTCCAAGGGAAAAAGGTCTGGCTGGCCACCATGTCAGTTCCGATTCTGGTCAATGATAAATTTTATGGGGTAGCCGGATCCGACTATAATCTCGACTTTGTGCAGGAGTTATCCAAAAGCGTCGACAAGGAGGTCTTTGACGGCCAGGGCGAAATTATCATCGTCAGCAACATGGGCCTGATCGTGGCCCATAGCGAAAAACCGGAGCTGATCGGTGGTCCCCTGAAAACCGTCATTCCTGAGGGGGCGGATCAGATGGTTCAGGACATTGAGGCCGGGAAAAGCGTGGCAGCCCTCAATGAAAAAAACCATCAGTTTGAAGTTTTTGCCCCGATCAATCTGGGGCGCACCGGTAAACCCTGGTCCGTGATGATTCGAGTGAAGCAGGATACGGTGCTCTCCGATGCCATTGCCCTGGATAAGGAGTTGACCGATGCCGGTCAGCGTACGATGTACATGCTCATCGGTGCTGGCGCTGTCACCAGCATCCTGGCCATTATGCTCCTCTGGTATGCCTCCGGTGGTATTGTGCGTCCGATTCGGCATACCGTTGATATGCTCAAAGATATTGCCGAGGGTGAAGGTGATCTGACCAAACGGCTCGATATCAAGGTCAAGGACGAGATCGGTGAGTTGGCAACCTGGTTCAATCTGTTCATGGAAAAACTGCGAGAGCTGATTTCCCAGATCGTTGAGGATGCCGGTTCGCTTAATAATGCATCCCGTGTCCTCTCTACCATTGCCGGGGAGATGAAACGGGGATCGGAGGCCATGGCCGAGCGTTCACGAACAGTGGCTACCGGTGCCGAGGAAATGGACGTCTCCATGAGCGGTGTTGCTTCCGCCTGTGAAGAAGCAGCCACCAACGTCAATATGGTCGCCACTGCAACCGATGACATGACGGTGACTATCAGGGAGATTGCCCAGAAGGCGGAAACCTCCCGCTCTATTTCCGAGTCCGCAGTGGCCAAGGCCGGTGAGGTTTCAGAAAAATTGGGACGTTTGGGTCAAAGCACTTTGGAGATCAGTAAGGTCACCGAGGTGATTTCCGATATCTCCGATCAGATCAATCTTCTGGCGCTTAACGCCACTATTGAGGCTGCCCGGGCTGGTGATGCGGGCAAGGGATTTGCCGTAGTCGCTTCAGAGGTTAAGGAACTCGCCAAGCAGACCGCAGAGGCTACCCAGGTGGTCCAGACCCAGATAGAGAATATTCAAAAGGCCACCGATGATACTGTTTCCGAGGTCGGTCAAATCTTGGAGATTTTCAACAATGTCGGTGAAAACGTAGCCGCGATCGCCGGTGAGATGGAAGGGCAGGCGACCACCACCCAGGAGATCGCCGATAATATTTCCCAGACCTCGGCCGGAATCCAGGAAGTCAACCTGAACGTTAGTCAGGGCTCGGTGGTGATTGGTTCTATCACCAATGAGATGGCAGAGGTGAACAAGGCTGTTCAAGATGCCTCGGTTTCCATCGGTCAGATCAACGAAAAATCGGCGGAACTCTCCGACCTTTCCAGTAAACTGCAAGACCTGGTCGGGCGTTTTAAGATCTGATCTTCCCCTTCTTTTCCGGTGCCGTCACTTGGCGGCACCGGAGATCCTCTCGCACAACCGGTTACACACCGAGATCGCGTTTTTTCAAAAAAGGTCAAGGACCGGAAATGTACCTGCTTTTCAGGCTTTCACCTTGATCTGTCCCCTGGCACTTGATACCATTGATTTGAATCTCTGCTTTTCCTCAATCAATATTTGCCCATGAGGGCGCAACTGCCGGACACCGTCATAATGCATCGGTTCTTTTCTCATCCCCCCAAAAGGCATTCGGTTCATTCGTTTTCTTGGTCAAAGATCTTGGGTGTCGTTCTGTGCGCTCTGGTGAGTTTTTGGTATGGGGTCGCTTTCTCCGAGGGCCAGCCACTGGAGAAAGTTCGGCTGCAATTGAAATGGATGCACCAATTTCAGTTTGCCGGTTATTACGCAGCCGTTGAGCAGGGCTATTTTCGCGAAGCTGGGCTGGTGGTAGAATTGCTGCCAGCAACACCGGAGTCGAAGCCATCCGATCTCCTGCTTTCTGGAGATGTTCAATTTGCCGTGATGTCGCCGGTGGTATTAATCGAACGCCAACAGGGCAAACCCTTTGTGGTACTGGCTTCGATTTTCCAACATTCCGCCACCGCCTTTATGGGGATCAAGGGAGCTGGTCTCGTTTCCCCGCAGGACCTTCGTGGCAAAACGGTCATGTTTACCGCGGATACCGATGCGGAAAATCGGGCCATGTTGATCACCAACGGCGTTCCTCTAGAGAGCCTCAAGACGGTCGCGCACAGTTGGAATCTGGACGATCTCATCCGCGGAAAGATTGCTGCGCAAACGATCTATCTTACCAACGAGCCCTATCTCCTAAGAAAACGCGGGCTGGAACCGGAGTTGATAAAGCCCATTGACTATGGAGTCGATTTTTACGGTGATTGCCTCGTCACTACCGAACATGAAATTCGGAACCATCCGGAACGAACCGAGGCTTTCTTGCAGGCGGTACAGCGTGGCTGGCGTTACGCAATGGCCAACCCCGAAGATATTGCCCATTTAATTTTCGATAAATATTCACAGAAAAAAACTTTAGAACATCTGCTCTTCGAGGCTCGGGCCATGCGGGAACTGATTCAGCCAAATTTGGTGGAAATCGGTTATATGAGCCTGGATCGATGGCGGTTTATCGCCGATACCTATGTTCGGTTGGGACTTATTCAACCCAAGTATGATCTTCATGATTTTCTCTATTCCCAGATCCAGAAAGAGCTCGATGCCAGCAAGCATCGCAAACACAATCTGATGATGGGAGGGTTGGCGATTACCGTTGTGATCGGGATAGGGGTTGGAATTGTGCTGTTGATATTCACGACTCACCTCAATAAAGAAGTCGAGAGCCGTACCAAAGCCCTTGCCGCCAGTGAGCAGAATTTTCGTTCCTTTTTTGAACTTGCCAGCGTCGGCGTGGCTCAGGTTGATGCTCACAGTGGTCGGTTTATTCAGGTCAACCAGAGGTATTGCGAGATTACCGGGTACTCGGAAGCCGAAATGCAACAGTTTACCTACCGCGACATAACCTTTTTCGAGGATTTGGATATCGACGTCCAACAGCGCCGAGACTTGGTGGCAGGAAAAATCCGCGAATTCTCGGTGGAGAAACGTTATCTCCGTAAAAAAGGAGAGGTGATTTGGGTGATCCTCTCGGTGTCTGCCCTGTGGCGTGTCGGTGAGCAGGCGCTGACCAGCCTGGCAATCATCCGTGATATCAGTAAGCGGAAAAAGGCCGAGGAGGAGTTGGTCTTTGCTTCCAAGGTCTTTGCGCAGTCAATCGAGGGTATTGTCGTTACCGACAGCAACGGCATTATCCTCCAGGTCAATCGTGCCTTTACCGTCATTACCGGCTACAGCCCTGCGGAAGCCGTTGGCAAGAATCCGAGGATTCTTAAATCTAATCGCCATTCCGAAGAATTTTACAGGGCAATGTGGCAGCAGTTGGAACAGGAAGGACAGTGGGCTGGTGAAATATGGAACCGGCGCAAGAATGGCGAGATCTATCCGGAATGGCTGACGATTAATGCGGTGTATAATACCCAGGGTAAAATAACAAATTACGTTTCCATTTTTCACGATATCACCGAGCTCAAACGCCAACAGGAGGCTCTGGAGCATCAGGCCCAGCACGATGCGCTGACCGGTTTGCCCAACCGGGTCCTACTCAACGACCGTTTGCAGGAGGCGCTCAAACGGATGGAGCGAAACCGGAAAAGGGTGGCCCTGCTCTTTCTGGATCTGGATAACTTCAAACATATAAACGACGGCTTTGGCCATACTACTGGAGATAATTTATTGGTCGAATTGTCCCATCGGTTGAAACAACAGCTACGCTCAGGAGATACCCTAGCCCGGCAAGGCGGCGATGAATTCCTCATTTTATTAAATGACGTTGAACATGTTGATGACGTGAGTATGGTGGCCTTGCGGTTGCTCGAGTGTCTGAAAAAGCCATTTTTTCATGAGCGTGTGGAATATTTCGTGACTGCAAGCATCGGCATCACCCTCGCGCCCGAGGATGGGGAGAGTGCTGAAAATTTGATTAAAAACGCTGATATGGCCATGTATCGTGCCAAAAATCTGGGAAGAAACAATTTCCAATTCTTTACCCCGGAGCTGGATTCCAAGGCTCACCGGCGGATATCTCTTGATGCCAAGCTGCGAAAAGGGCTCGAATTGGAGGAGTTTGAGCTCTAATTATCAGCCCCAGGTCCACTGCGCCACCAACACCATTATCGGCGCCGAAGCCTTGATCCGCTGGCACCACGAGGGACAACTGATCTCGCCGGCGGAATTCATTCCCCTGGCCGAGGAATCCGGGCTTATTCTCCCTCTGGGGGCCTGGGTGGTTCGGACGGCTGCCCGACAGGCCAAGCAATGGCAGGATAATGGCCATTCCCTCGATATTTCGGTGAATATTTCATCGCGCCAGTTTGTCGGTCAGGAGTTGACTGCCCTGTTGCGCGAAGTTCTGCTCAGTACCGGGCTGAAAAGTGGACGGATTTATTTTGAGATCACCGAGTCTATCTTGATGGAAAATTTCGTCAAGGCCCAGTCGACCCTAGATGAGTTGCGGGTATTGGGAGGTAAGTTTTATCTTGATGATTTCGGTACCGGCTACTCGTCACTTTCCTACCTCAAGCGGCTCCCCCTGGATGGGCTGAAGATCGATCGTTCTTTTATCCGCGATCTGGAAAATGACAGCGACAGCCAGGCTATTGCCTCGGCTATCGTTTCCTTGGCCCAAGCGATGAATCTGGCCATTGTTGCCGAGGGCGTGGAGACTGTTGAGCAACTAACCCTACTGCGGGCAATGAGTGATCAGATGATAATCCAAGGATATCTAGCCAGTCGTCCGTTGCCGGCAGATGATTTTGCCGCCCTACTTGTGCCGGGGCGAACTTTACTGCCAGGACTGCACTCCTGAATTGGTGAACTTGCTGATAAAATAGTCAATTAGCTCTTGCGCTGCACGGGAATCCTGTCCATTCTATGTACAGTCAGGTCGGAGAGTCTCCGACTTTTATTTTTACTCATCTATTGAGGGTTCTATGAAAAACGCTGTCCTGATAAGTGTGTTCTGTTGTGTTTTGGGGGCCGGGGGCGCCTTTGCGGCCTCCGGTGAAAACACCCATGCCGGCCAGGCGTTCCGCGAATCCGGTGCGGCCAGTGTTCACGCCAGCGGCAGTGCCGCTCATGCGCTGGTATCTTCCGGCCAGGTGACCTCGGCGGTCTCGTCTGTGCCTTTGGCCGTTAGCGGGGCAACGATTACCGCTGCTGGAGCGGCCAGTGCTTCGGCTGCCGTCGGCATGAGTAAGGCTGCCAACTCGCCGGCAGGCAAACCGCTGCCCATTACCAACGAATCCCTGGTGACCGTGCCGCCCGACCAGGCCCTGAAAAAACCCTGAATCACGGAGCCTGAAACTATGCTGGGACGAAAAATTTTTGGTATCGGGCTGGTCTGTTGGCTGCTACAATCCTCACTGGCCTGTGGATCGGTGGGATTCAGTTCCGCCAGTAGTCAGGCCGGTGAAACCATGCAGTACAAGCCGGAACAAATTCTACGCTTTGCCAAGAAAGTGGAAAAGATACTGGCCGAAAAGGGGGCCTATGTGGCTATTTTAGCCCGTAAGGGGCGGCCGAAATCCGAGATGCCCCAAGGGATGGCCTTTACCCACACCGCCTTTGCCGTCTATTCGCAGATCAGCACTAAGGACGGGCGGAAGGTTCCGGGCTATGCCATCTATAATCTCTATCAGCAGGACAAACATCCGGATGTCAGCGATCTGGTGGTCGACTACCCGCCGGACTTTTTTGCCGGGGTGGCCGATCTTGAGGCCGGGGTGATCATTCCTTCACCGAAACTGCAGCAACGGTTGCTGGCAACGATCACCTCGCCGGTGTATCCGTCACTCCATGATTCCCATTATTCGGTCATAGCCAACCCCTTTACTCTCGGACGGCAGAACTGTACCGAGTTTGTACTTGATGTGATCAATGCCGCAATCTATCAGACCGAGGATATCAATCGGATCAAGGGCAATGAAAAAGCCTATTTTCAGGCCCAGGAAGTCAATGTCAATCCGTTCAAGTTACTTCTCGGGTCCATGTTCACAGATGAGGTTTCCCTCTCGGATCAACCTGACGACGTGGTGACCGCGACCTTTGAGACGATCGGCGAGTATTTGGTCAAGTATGATAAGGGGGCCGAGGTCCTGACTGTAATGCCGGACTGAACAGGCCCTGGAAAAGGATGTAAATCAAAAAGGCCCCGATTGTTCTCGATAAGAGAGCAACCGGGGCCTTTATTGTGTTTTGCGCAGTAATTCAGCGCCCAGGATTACATCCGGCGGTAGAGCTCGAGAACCCGCTCCTTGGTCATGATGTCTTTCCAGTCTTTACCAAAGCAGTTCTCCCAAAGCGGTGCCAGGCCCAGAGCCACATTGGCCATGGTGTCCATGGCTTTGTCATCAAGGCCTGCGGTGAGGTTACGCGGCAGTTTGATGTCGTGCTTGGCCATCATCTCGCGGAATTCCTTTACCCCCTGGGGATAAACTTCTTCCAGGTAATCAAAGGTGATGCAGCAGCCGATGCCGTGGTGGGTGCCAAGGACAAAGGCCAGGCCGTAGGAGAGTGCGTGGCAGGCGCCGACCTGGGAATAGGCGATGGACATGCCGCCGAAGTAGGAGGCCATCATCAGTTTATCGTCCTTGTCCGGATGGTCGTCGAGGAAGACCTGGCGGCAGAGTTCGATCGATTTTTCCCCGTAAGCACGGCTGAACTCGTTAAGGTAGGTGCCGTTGAGCGATTCAACGTCATGGATGTAACAGTCCATGCCGGTGTAGAACCACTGATCCTTGGGCACGCCGACCAAAAGCTCCGGATCAAGCAGGATCTGGTCATACAGGGTATAGTCCGAGTTGATGCCGAGTTTTTTCTCTGGTCCGGTGAGCACCGTGGTACGGGAAATTTCGGCACCGGTACCGGCCAGTGTGGGCACGGCCGCATGGTATATAGCCGGGTTCTTGATCAGGTCCCAACCCTGATAGTCGACCGAGGAGCCTGGGTTGGTGAGCATCAGGGAGACCGCCTTGGCAATATCCATGGTGGCACCGCCGCCAAGGCCGATCACGCCTGCTGGCAAGGTGCCGTTGTAGGCTTTGACCTGGGCGACCAGCTTGTCGATGTAGGAGGTTTTGGGTTCGTCATCGACGTTCACCAGCAGGAGCAGGTCGCCATTTTCCATGGGCAAACGGCCTTCGAGGGCTTTCCCCTTGAAGACGTCGTCGAGCACGAATACCATGTAGGATTCGGCAGAAACCCGTTTGGTTTTGAGAATGTCACCCAATTGGTTGAAGGCACCACGACCGAAAATGATATTGGGGACTATTTTGAAATTTCTATACATCGGATAAGCTACCTATGTAAGAGGGATTGAAAGCTGGTGGACGGTAACAAGCCGGCCCAGCGGTTTGAAAATTGTGGGATCGTCGCAGACGCATGCGGGCGGCACAACGTGGCCCGTAGAATATATAAGGATCTGTGTCCATGATGCGACATGCAAGATCAAATTAATTTTCTTACCAGAGAAAGGCGGAAATCTCAACCAGGATATGGCCGGAACGTTCACGGAACGCGGGCCGATAATATAAGGATAGCAGCGGAAAATGAAGGAGATCGAATCCCTATCCAGGGAGCTCTACGCCGATATACCCATGGGCACCCTGTATCACTACACCACTTTTAGCGGGCTGCTGGGGATTGTTCGTCGCCGTGCCCTTTGGGCCAGTGATGTGCGCTATATGAACGATTCTGCTGAGCTACGCCATACCGCCGACCTGATCAAGGTCGAGGTCCGGGAGCGGATCGACAGCGGTCATGCCAACAGCAATTTGCTTTCCCAGTTTGCTGACTGGGTGGCCCACCGGATCACCAACGGACATCTGCTCTTTGGTGCTTCGTTTCGTTCCCATGGCAACCTGCTCAGCCAGTGGCGGGGATACAGCTCACCGGGCAAGGGCGTAAGTCTGGGATTCTGTCCGGATTACATCTTTGAATGTGCGCAGCAACAGCAGTTCATGATCGGTAAATGCATTTACGAGCCCCACCGTCAGCGGGCCTTGATCAGGGAGGTGGTGGATGCGGTGGAGCAACTGGCGGAAAACCAGTCCAGCGGCGAGTATTCAGCGGGCGAGCGTTCGGTGCTGCATCGGCAGGCCTTTGCCTCCATCGAGACGGAGCTGCTCAGGATAGCAGCCATTCTCAAGCACCCTTCCTTTCGCGAAGAAAAAGAGTGGCGGATCGTTTCACCGGTGATTGCAAACACTGCGGGGGCACCGATTCTCTTCCGCGAGGGCCATGCGATGCTTGTGCCCTATATCGAATTTGATCTCGGCATTGGCGGCAAGCAGCCGGTAATGGATCACCTCTATCTCGGGCCGACAGCCAATGTCAATATCTCAATGAATTCGTTGAAGATGTTTTTGGAGCAAAACGGCATCGTCCCCAAGCGGGGGATTGATTACTGTCAGATTCCTTTCCGTCAGCGCTGAACGGTCGGAAAAATGGGATGGGGAGAAACCGCCAGTTGTCGCTAGTCTTGCCTTCATCGTGATGTCGAACAAGCCCTGTGTCAGGCGAATTTGGCCTGCTCAATCCAGGCCCTGGTCCCCAGAGAGGAGCAGGAGAGGCTGGCTATCTCACCGGCGCGTTCCAGGCTGATGAGGAAGTCATTGCGTTCAAGGATATAATGGCAGAAGGCGCCATGGAAAATGTCGCCGGCGCCGAGGGTGTCCACCGGTTGTACCGGCATCACCGTCACTTCGCTGGTTTCGCCGTCGGTGTGGGCCAGGATGGGGTCACCACCGCGGGTGATGGCAATGTGATTGATGCCGAATTGGTCAAGCGATCGGATTACCTCGTCGTTTTGTTGGCAGCCCGGGGGGAGGAAATTGTCGGAGCAGATGGCGTAATCAACCAGCGGCAGCAGTTTCTCCATGCCCTCCTTCCAACTGCCGCCGTCCAGGATGACCGGAATGCGCATGATCCGGGCCCAGTGTGCCAGCTGGATGGCCTGGGGCAGGTAGTAGCCGTCGAGCATGAGCAGATCGGCATATTCGAGGAGGGTCTCGGTGACCGCATCGTGGCGGAGCTTACGCAGATCGGTGTTGGAGTAGACCACGGCCCGATCACCGTTGGAGAGGTCAACCATGATCGATGCCAACACCGGTGGCCGCTTGGGCTGATCGGTATAGTCAATCAGGTTCACCTTGTAGTCAAGAATGTCGTGTTTGGCCACATGGGCCAGGGGATGTTGACCTAGACCGGTCACCAGAGAGGCCTCGTTTTCAAAGGCAGCAAAGGCAACCGCCGCATTGGTGGCCGGACCGCCAGCATAGGCGATTTGCCGCTCAGCTTTCAGCTTCTCGTTGTTGTTGAGATGATGGGGGACGTAATAAACGATATCTGCAGTAGCCAGCCCGAGAAAGATGCCTTTGTGCATGGTTGAACTATTGTTGAAAAATGGATGGTTGGTTGAGTTGATATGATCAATGATAGCGGTTTTTTGATAAAAGAACAGGATTTATGAAAAAAAAGCTGCAACCAGAGGCTAACGGCTCATTTCCAAGGCAAAGCGGACGGCCAAGCTCAGGCCGCGGAGGTCAACCGGTTTCATCAGCAGGTCGCAGGCCCCGGCCTCCCTGGCAATGTCGTAGTTGAGCCGGTCTGAATAACCGGTACAGAGAATGACCGGTATTTGCGGATATCGGCTGCGAATTTTTTCGGTGAGATCCAGGCCGGTCAGCTTGGGCATGGTCTGGTCGGTGATCACCAGGTCGACCGGCGGCACGGCATGGGCGATCAATTCTGGGACTTCCAGAGGATGGGCAGTGGTGGTGATGGTATAGCCGAGATGGCCAAGCATCATCCGGCAGGTTTCCCGAATTTCTTTTTCGTCATCCACCACCAGGATATGCTCGCTGCCCCGGGGCAGTGGTTTTTCACTGCTGAGCAAATTGCCATTGCCGTTGTGTGCGACAATCGGCAGGCGTACGGTGAATACGGTCCCTTGGGTCGGTTCGGACTGGACGGTAATTTCGCCACCCAGTTCGCGGACAATACCGTGCACCACGCTCAGGCCCATACCGGTGCCTTCCCCTGGCTGTTTGGTGGTGAAGAAGGGGGTGAAAATTCGTTGCAGGGTTTCATTTTCCATACCCTGTCCGGTATCCTTGACCTCCAGTACCGCCCAAAGATTGTTGGCCTCTTCGCTCTTGCCGAGTTGGGTCCCATTCTGTTCGCGGAGCCGAATGGTGAGGTGGCCTCCTTTTTCTTTCATGGCGTAAAAGGCGTTGGCGCAGAGGTTCATTACGATCTGTTGGATCTGCACCGGAGCGGCTACGACTTTAGCGTTTACCGCATCGATTTCCTGGATAATTTCGATGGTCGAGGGCAGGGTTGCCCGCATCAGCTTCAGACTTTCATGGATAATCGGGGCGAGAACGATCGGCGATAATACTTCGGCAGATTGGCGGCTGAAAGTTAGGATCTGCTGGACCAGATCCGCAGCCCGTTTCCCGCCTTGGCGGATATGCTGCAGGTTGCTGTGGAGGTCGGTTCCCGCCCCTGCCTGGAGCAGAGCCATGTCAGTAAAACCGATGATACCGCCAAGGATGTTGTTGAAGTCATGGGCAATACCGCCGGCCAGGGTGCCGATGGCCTCCATCTTTTGCGCCTGACGCATGCGGGTCTCGATCTCGACCTCATGGGTGATATCCCGTTGCACCAACACAAAGTGGGTGATAGTTCCCTTGGAATCGCGTACCGGGGAGACCGTGGCGGCAGTTACAAAGAGACTGCTGTTCTTACGCTGGTTGACGATTCGTCCCCGCCAGACCTCCCCTAAATCAACCACGTCTGTCATCTTCTGCTCAAAATGGGCATCCTGCTCCTTGGCCCAGAGGATACGTGTCGGTTGACCGATACATTCGCCCCGGCTATATCCGGTCATCTCGCCAACGGCTATGTTGACATATTCAATGGTCCCGTCGGCTGCGGCGATAAGGACTGCTTCCTTGACCTGGTCCACCGCCATGGCCAAACGTCGTTGCCAGGCTAGTGCCCGTCGTTCTTCGGTGATATCGCGGATAAGCACAATGCACTGTTGCTGGCTACCGAGCGTGGAGGCGGAAGCGGTGATAGATATATCGTGGAGAGCGCCCTCAACGTTTCGCAACACCGCCTGTTCGATGTTGACCGTTTGGCCGGGAGCGGGTTTGCGGATCTGCTCCAGGACCGAGATTTGACAATCGGGATGGAGATACTCCTCCAGAGGGTGACCGATGAGGGTTGGTTGCAGTTCAGCCCCGATCAAACGTTTGGCTTCAAGGTTGGCGTAAACCAGGGTCTGGCGGACATCGAGTACCACCACCCCCATGGGGACCAGCGCCAACAGTTGGGCCAGTTGTTCCTCCATGGCCCGGACTTGTTGTTCCTGCCTGCGGGCGTCGACAACGCCACCGAGAAAAAAACTGAGCAGACCCACCGCCACAACCGCCACACTGGTGACCAAAAGCCATTGGGAACGGAATTCGGCCATGGCCCCCAGGACCTCCTTGGCCGGGGTCACCAAAACGATCGACCAGGTGTTGCCACCGGAAAGGCGCACCGGATAGAGCATCGCATAGACCGGTTCGATTTCCGTACCGTTGGTCGCAAGGAGCGAACGACTGAGTTTAATCAGCCGGTTTTGTCCATCGACCACGGCTGCGGCGAATTGTTCCAAGTCCTCACTGGTGCCATTCAGTCTGTCGTAACGGGCACCCAGCAAGCTTGGTTCTGGTGCATGTAGGATCCGCCCGGCCTGACTCAAGAGCAACACGTAGCCGCTTTGGTGGAGGATAATGGGATCAAGGGCGCGACCGGTGATATGCTCGAAGGGAAAGGGGAAGGCCAGGCAGCCGGAAAATTTTTCCTGGTGAACAATCGGCGCCACAAAGGCCAATTCAGGTGGTCCGACTCCGAGAACCGGCAGTTCGCTGATCTCGGCAGAATTCTGGTGCGCTAACTGCGGGCAGTGAACGGACGATGCAGCCGTAGAGGCTGTCTCCGGGTGGACAAACAGGGGGCGTCCGGCGGCATCAAGGCGAATAATGCCGTTGAGGTCCTCCGGGTGTATGGAATAAAAATCACGCAGCAAGGCTTTGCCGCTTTCGTCGAGTTCCTGGATGGAAGGTTGCTGGCTGAGATAGATCAGCGCCTTTTCGTAGGTCGAAAAATAGGTTTGGAACTCGGTGGAAGCTTGCCTCGCCAGGAGCACCTGTTGGTTGCGAAAGTTTTCAATGGTTTTTGAGCGCACCGCAAGATAGGGCAGGTAAAAAAGTCCGGCGATCAGCAAGGTTGCTGCCAGGGCCAGGACTATGGGTTGATAGCTGATGCGGTGGCTCATGGAAAAAAGGCATGGTAAAATGGGAAAGCAAAAAAAATATCAGCAGAATAAGTATAGCAAATTCTTTGCATTTTCATAAAAATAAAATACATTTTCCCCCAATATACTCCCTGGGGAGTGGCAGGGAGGCCCCAGGGGCTTGCAATCAAACTCTTTTGGCCACGCGGTAACCCCAAATGGGTAAACCTGGTTGTAATAAACAGCGTATACCGGCGCATGAAACGTTGTTCTCTCTTTTTTTTGATGAGAATGCCCCCTTTGTCCCTTTCAAGGAGTCGAGCGTGTTGCTGCATCAATCCAATCGTTTGGAAAATCTCTTTCAGCAACTTGCTGTCATCCTCGAAGAGCCACCGGATGATCCCCTTCAACCGGAGATCATCGTGGTGCAAAATCAGGGAATGGCGCAATGGGTGAGTCGTCAACTGGCACTGCAGACCGGTATTGCGGCAAATCTTCATTTTCCCCTTCCCGGTCGTTGTATTTGGGACCTGTTTGATCGGCTCAGCGGTGAAGACCCTGGGGAGGACCTCTTTCAGACAGCGATTCTCCGCTGGCGCATTTTCACCCTGTTGCCCGGTTTGCTTGATCAGCCCGCCTTTGCCGAACCGGCAGCCTATCTGGCCCAAGACCCCGCCCAGACCCAGCTCTATCAACTCAGCGCTAAAATCAGCGACGCCTTTGACCAGTATCAGGTCTATCGTCCCGATCTGTTACGGAACTGGCAACAGGGAGAGGAAAACCATTGGCAGGCGATCCTCTGGCGGTGTTTAAGCGAGACAACGCCCTCGCAGCGAGTGGAACTCGGCCGGTGGTGGCGGCAGTTACTCAATGGTTCAGCCGTGGAGACGAGCAGATTGCCCCAGCGACTGCATCTCTTTGGCCTCAATTCGCTTGCGCCGGTCTATCTTGAAATCTTCGCCCAGGCGGGTGCGTTGTTTCCCCTGCATCTTTACCATCTCAGCCCCTGTTGGCACTATTGGGGCGATCTGGTTTCGGCCCGGCAACAGGCCGCCATGCGGGCTCGGGGACGTGAGGTGGGGGGCGACGCGTATTATGATCAGGGGCATCCCCTGTTGGTTTCCTTGGGGCGCACCGGCCAGGATTTCTTCCGTCAGTTGCAGGAGTGTCCCCTGGAGGATGTGGATCTGTATCAGCCTGGGGAGGAACATCATTTGCTCTCCGTGATCCAGAATGATATTCTCGAGCTCCGAGACCGTTCCGTCGGCGGCGAAGAGCCGTATCTCGTTGATCCTGCTGATCACTCGATCCAGTTGCATTGCTGCTATTCGCCGCTGCGGGAAATTCAAGTCCTGCACGATCGGTTGCTCGATCTCTTTGCAGCCCTTCCTGATTTGACCCCGGGGGATATCCTGGTGAGTGCGCCGGACATCGGCCGGTACGCCGAGGCCATTAAAGGTGTGTTTGGCCAGGCGCTCCCGGAACATCGTCTTCCCTGGTCGATCGCTGACCAGTCTTTGGCGAGCGAGCAGCCGCAAATTCGATGTTTCCTTGATCTGTTGGCCCTGTTGGAGAGCCGCTTTTCTGCGCCTGAAGTATTGGCGCTGTGTGAAAATCCACTTCTGCTGGCCCGTTTTGGTCTGGATGCGGGGCAGCTACCCCGGTTACATACCTGGGTTGAGGCGGCTGGTATTCGCTGGGGCCTGGACAGCGAGCATCGCCATCAACTGGAGGTTGAGGCCGGTTCCGTCCATAGTTGGCGTTTCGGCCTGGACCGGTTGTTGCTCGGCTACCTGATGGGGGAGGCGAACCAGACCTTTGCAGATTTGTTGCCGTACGCCCATCTGGCTGCGGGTGAGGCCGAGGTCCTGGGTGGTTTTGTCCAACTGCTGGATACCCTGGCGCACTGGCAGCAAGAGATCCGCAGCGAACGGACTCCGATCCGCTGGTGTACGGATCTGCGGCAAATGGTCGATGATTTTTTTGCCGACGACCTTGAGAATCCGGGGATCAACCTGCTCAAGGAAACCCTCGTGCGCCTTCAGGCCGACTGCCGGTTGGCCGATATGCAGGCCCCTCTGGCCTATGCCGTCCTCAGGGTCCATCTCCAGGAATGTTTGGCGCAGACCAGTGGTGGCCAGCCCTTTCTCAGCGGTCGGGTTACCTTCTGCAATATGGTGCCCATGCGCTCCGTGCCGTTTAAGGTAATTTGCCTGCTCGGTTTGGGGGATCAGGATTTTCCCCGTAGCCAACGGCCTCCGTCCTTTGACCTGATGGCCGCCGCTCCCCGTTTGGGCGATCGAAATCGGCGTAATGATGACCGCTATCTCTTTCTTGAGGCCCTGCTCTCCGCCCGCGAGGTACTCTATCTCTCTTGGGTCGGCCGCAGCCAGCGCGACGAAAGCCAGGTGCCGCCTTCGGTGGTGGTCTGCGAGTTGCGCGATTATATCGACCAGAGCTGTCGCCTTGCTGAGAACGAGGAGTCGACGGTGTCCGAGGCACTCACCACCGAGCATCCGATGCAACCCTTCAGTCGGCGCTGTTTCGATGGTCATACTGCCACCGGCAGTTACAATCCCGCCTGGATCCCGGCGCATCAAGCAGGCGATCCGGCTCCTTTTCTCAGTGCGCCTTTACCTGGAGCCGATAACAGTCGGCGCGAGGTGGATCTGGTGCAGCTGGTTTGCTTCTGGCGTCATCCGGTCCGTTTTTTCCTGGAACATTCCCTTGGGCTCCGCGTACGGGGCGAAGAGGGTGCCCTTGCTGAGAGCGAGCCTTTTCAACTCGATCAGCTACAACGATATTTCCTCCGCAGCGAGGTGGTCTCCGCCTCCCTTGCAGGCGTCCCGATAGACCAGCAGTTTGACGGGTTGGCGGGTAGTGGCCGCCTGCCGCAGGCTGGATTCGGCCGGGTTCAGTTTGAGCAGATCGAAGCCGAGGCCGGGGCACTCGCGTTTCAGCTGCAGCCGCTCTTGAGCGAGCCTCTCGAGCCGCTGGAGATTGATCACCATATCGGTCCCTTTCATCTCACCGGCTGGCTGCACAACCTCTATCCTTCGGGCAGAGTCACCTGGCGTCCGGGGCGGAGGAAGGGTGCGGATCTGATGGAGTGGTGGCTTGGCCATCTCTGCCTGAATTTGTTGCGCCCTTTGGGCCAGGGCCTCAGCTCAATTCATCTATCCTGTGAACGGCAACAGAAGATCCAGGCGGTGCAGCACGCAATGCTCCATCCGGTGGCAGGCCCGGAAGCGATCCTGGAGCACCTGCTTGGTCTTTACTGGCAGGGGTTGAGCCGTCCTCTACCCTTTTTCCCCGATACCAGTCTGGCCTGGGCCGAGGCCAAGCCTGGGATGGAGGCGGACAAGGCTCGGGCAGTTTGGGCCGGTGGCTTTCAGTGGGAGGGCGAGGGTAGTGACCCGGCCTATGGATATTTCTATCCCGCGCAGGCGCTCCCGTTGAGCGAGGAGTTTGTCGACTTGACCACCCTTTTTGCCCCGATCTTAGCGCATCTGGAGGATGGACATGCGACCTCTTGAACCCCTCAATCTGCCCCTTCACGGCTGCCTGCTTTTGGAGGCCAGTGCCGGCACCGGCAAGACCTATACGCTCGCCCTGCTCTTTCTCCGTCTGTTGCTCGAACAGGGATTGTCCGTGGACCAGATCCTGGTGGTCACCTTCACCCGGGCGGCCACCGGCGAACTGCGGGATCGCATCCGCAGGCGTATTCGTGAGGCCCTGTTGACCCTTGATCATGACGGCAGTGAGGACGTATTGCTCCAGGAATTACATGAGCGGATAGATCCACTGGTGGCCCGGCAACGGCTTGGCGATGCTCTGGTCCGTATGGACGAGGCTGCGATCCATACCATCCATGGTTTTTCTCAGCGGGTACTCCAGGAGCATGCCTTTGAATCGGCCACCTCCTTCGCGGTCGAACTGATGGACAATGACCTCGTTCTGCAGCGGGAGATTCTGGAGGATTTCTGGCGCAACCGTTTCTACCGTGCACGTGATGCCGAGGCCCACTGGGCCTTGCAGACTTTTGGCGATCCGGGCGGGCTGCTCAAAGCCTTGGGCAAGGCCGCTACCACGGATTGCCGCCTTGTACCCGAGGTGAGTGCCGAGTCGGCCGCATCGCTGGAGTTGCAGGCCACCGAGGGCTTTGCCCAGGTGCAACAGATCCTCCGGCAAGATTTGCCAGCCGTTGAGCACATTCTTTGCGAAAATTCCTGTCTCAAACGAAGCGAAAAAGACTATCGCTTGAAGGACCGGGTCCCGGAACTTTGTCGAACTATGGAGAGCTGGATTGATGCGCCGACAATGCCATATCACCTGGAAAAGGAGGTGGAAAAACTGGCCTGGTCGGTAATGGCGGAAAAGTTAAAGAAAAAATGCGAACCGCCCGAGCATCCTTTCTTTCACGCCTTTGACCGGTTTTATCAGCTCCATCAACAATTTGTGCGGGAACTTAAATTTTTGGTGCTCGCCCAGGCGCGCGACTTCCTGCGGCACACCCTTGCCCAGCGGAAGCAGCGGCTTGGCCTGCTGGCCTTTGATGATCTGCTCACTCAGCTGGAGACCGCCCTTGCCCGACCCGGCAGTGGTCCGCGTTTGGCCGCTGCCCTGCGCAGTCGATATCCTGTGGCCCTGGTGGATGAGTTTCAGGATACCGACCCGGTGCAGTACCGGCTGTTCTCTCACATTTACCGAGCGGAAAACGCCACCTTGTGCATGATTGGCGATCCCAAACAGGCGATCTACTCCTTTCGCGGAGCCGATATTTTTACCTACATGGAGGCGCGGCAGCAGACGGAAGCCGACAGCCGCTACACCATGGGGGTCAACTTTCGTTCAACTCCGGCCATGGTCCAGGCGGTCAATCGTCTGTTCGGCCTGCGGGAGGATGCCTTTGTATTCAGCGACGCCATCGAGTTTGAGCCGGTTTCCGCCGCAGCCGCTAAGGCGGATTCCCTGCGCATTGATGGCCGGGCCGTGCCACCGATGAGCGGGTTGCTGCTTGATCAGGACGGGTTGAAGAAAGCGAACAAGGCGACCATCAGTAAGGACCTCGCCCGCGAGGTTGCCGCTCTGTTCTGTGCCGATCAGATTATCCGCCTGCTGGAGGCGGGAGACGATGGCCGGGCCGCCATTGGCGGGCGTCCCTTGGGTACCGCCGATATCGCTATCCTCGTTCGCACCCACCGCGAGGCCGAGGCCATGCAGGCCGCACTGCGTCTGCGCGGCATCAACTCGCTCTATCTGGGGCAGAGCTCGATCTTTGAGAGTAGCGAGGCCGGGCAACTGTTCCAGGTGCTCAGTGCCCTAGTGGACTGCACCGATGCCGGGCGTATTCGCACCTGTCTTGCCACCGAGCTTTTTGGCTTGAGTGGGAAAGCCATCCATGGGTTGGGCGATGATGAGCAGGCCTGGGCTGCACGTATGGTTGCTTTGCAGCAGTATCGGCAGATCTGGCAGGAACAGGGCTTCATGGCCATGTTCCAGCATCTGTTGGTCCGGGAAGGGGTGACGAGGCGATTGACCGGTCGCATCGGTGGTGAACGCAGTCTGACCAATTATCTCCATCTGGCGGAACTGCTTCAACAGAGCCCCGCCGGAGAACACGGGGCTGCCGCCCTGCAGCGCTGGTTGAGGCGTCAGCTCGATAATCCGGATGCAAAGAGTGAGGCACAGCTGATTCGTTTGGAAAACGATGAGCAGTTGGTTCGCATTGTCACCATCCACCGAGCCAAGGGGTTGGAATTCCCGGTGGTCTTTTTGCCCTTTCTTTGGAATGGCCGGCCCTTATCCAAGGATGAGCCGCTCCAGTTTCATGACCGCGACACCTACCAGCTGACCATCGATTGGGGCAGCGGCGAGGAGGCGCATGGACTCCTGGCCGAGGAGGAACGGTTGGCCGAGGAGCTGCGCTTGCTCTACGTGGCCTTGACCCGGGCCAAATCCTGCTGTTATTTTTGCTGGGGATTGGTCAGTGGTCTGGAGTGGACCGGGCTCGCTTATCTGCTTCATCAGGGGCGTTGTCCGCAAAACGAGGCGACCATGGTGGAGGATATGGACCAATTGAACCGCACGGAACACCTGCTGGCATTGCACTCCTGTCCAGCCGAATTTTCCCGGAACCGGCTTCGGCAGGCGAAAGGATTGGTGGAGTTGGCACCGCTCCTGTTCAATGGCCGCATCCTTGCCGGTTGGACCATGACTAGCTATTCACGGTTGAGCAGTGAGGGCCCGGCACCGATCGACCAGACCGAACGGGATGAACCCCGTTCCCTGCTCACTCCTCCGGTCGAGGATTTCCGTTCCCCCTTTTCCTTTCCTCGGGGAGCAACCGCCGGAACCTGTCTGCACAGTCTGCTGGAGCGGCTCGATTTCAATCGGCCCGCTGGAGAGCAACAGCCCCTGATTGCCGAGGTCCTGGAGCAGGGCGGGATTGATCTGCGCTGGCAGGAGGCTGCCGCTCATTGGCTCGATGATATCCTTGCGATGGATCTTCCCGGTTCCTGTGCTCTCAGGCAAATTGCCGGGCAGGATCGGATCAACGAACTGAATTTTCTCTTTCCTCTGGAACAGGTTGATATGCACCGTTTCAATGCCTTGCTCGAAACAGCCGGATTTCGGGCAACAGCACTGTCCGTGTCCAGTCTCCAAGGGTTGATGAAGGGATTTATCGATCTGGTTTTTCGTCACCAGGGGCGCTATTTTATTGTCGATTACAAGTCCAACTACCTGGGGGCAAGTCACAGCGACTACGGCCCCGAGGCCTTGGAGGGCTGCATGGAGAGCCATCAGTACCATTTACAACTCTTAATTTATACCTTGGCCCTGCACCGCTTCCTGCGGGTACGGCTACGGGAATACGAGTACGAGACCCACCTCGGCGGGGTGTATTACCTTTTTCTTCGTGCCATGGGGCCGGAACAATCCCCGACCAGCGGCATCTATTCGCTGAGGCCAGGGGCCGACCTGATTGAGGCCCTGGATATCTGCTGTCGGGGAGAAGGCTAATGATCGATTTTTCACAACATGCCGCACTCCCCCCTCTACGCGCCATTGATCTGCAAGCTGGCCGACTCCTTGCCCGGCTTGATCAGGACAGCTCTGCCGTGCTGCCGTTGTTGGCTGCGCTTGCCAGTTGGGCCGTCGGACAGGGGCATACCTGTCTACCGCTTGCTCAGGCGGGTAAGCTCTTGGGTGATTTTGGCCTCGACGATACGTTGTGGGCGGACATCCCTGCTCTGCGGAACCAGCTTCTGCGCTCTAAAGTGGTGGGGGAGCCGGGCAGCGTTACCCCCCTGATCCTTGATCAGGACAACAAGCTCTTCCTTTATCGCTATGATGCCTGCGAAGAGCGTATTGCTCAGGCGCTGAGCAGCCGGGCGCAACACCTGTTGCCCGTGGATGAGCCCACGGCGCTTCCCCTGCTTGAGCGACTCTTCCCCCAATCCGGGCAGAACGGTATGGACTGGCAGCGGGCAGCCGCAGTATTAGCGCTCTACAAATCCCTGGTGATTATTTCCGGCGGTCCTGGGACCGGCAAGACCTATACCGTGGCCCGGATTCTGGCCTTATTGACCGGACTAGCAACGGAAAAACTGCGCATCGCCCTGGTCGCCCCCACCGGTAAGGCCGCACTCCGGTTGCAGGAATCGATCCAGCAGGCCAGGGAAGGGCTTGCCGATGTTCCGCAAGCGGTCTTTGCCCTCCAGGCCCAGACCCTGCACCGACTGTTGGGCTTTCAGCTCAATCGGCCGGGCTTTCGCCACAACCGGACCAATCCGCTCCATTTGGATCTTTTGGTGGTTGACGAGGCATCGATGATCGATGTGGGGCTGATGGCGGCCCTGCTTGAAGCTCTGCCGCCGCGCTGCCGGATTATATTGCTCGGCGATCGCGATCAGCTGGCCTCGGTTGAGGCGGGCAATCTCTTTGGGGACCTTTGCGGCCAGGATGCGATCGACTGGTCCGATTCCCTGGTGAAGACCCTTCAGCCTCTGTTGGCCTCGGCTATAACCCCGGCTGCAACAGCATCTCCAAATCTACTCGCCGACTCCCTGGTCCTCCTGCGGACCAGCCGCCGTTTTGCTTCGGGATCGGGTATTGGCGCACTGGCCCAGGCGATCAACAGCGGGGAGAGCGAGCCGGTACGGCAGGTTTTAGCGGCCTCCTGGGCAGATGTCGATTTTTTCGACGTCACCAAAGAACAAACTCCCCCGATTCGGGAGCGTCTGCTCAGTTTCCTCAGCCTGCTTTTCAGCGCAGACTCACCACAGTCCGCGTTGGAGGCCCTTGGCGAGAGGCGCATTCTCTGTGCGTTGCGCGAGGGGCCGCACGGGGTGGAAGGCATCAATCGCATGGTCCAGATGCATCTGCGCCGTGTACGGACCATCCCCCCAGGACGCCCATATTATCCTGGAATGCCGATTTTGATCAGCCGCAACGACTATCAGTTGGGGTTGTTCAACGGCGATACCGGCGTACTGTGGCCTGACGAGCAGGGCCTGTTGTGCGGTTGGTTTGAACAAGAGGGGGGTGGGTTGCGCTGTTTCAGCCTGGCCCGTTTGCCCGCCTGGCAACCCTCCTATGCCATGACCGTGCATAAATCCCAAGGCTCGGAGTTTAATCAGCTCCTTTTGCTTTTACCCCAGGAGGATGCACCGGTCCTGACCCGCGAATTGCTCTATACCGGTATTACCAGGGCCAAACGGCGTTTGACAATTTGTGGCCCGCTGGAACTTCTCTTGCGTACCACAAGCAGGCAGGTTATTCGTTATTCAGGGTTGGCCCGTAAACTTGATCGATTCGTAATAATCTGAAAACGTTCGATTGCGGGGCCCTGCAATCCAGGTGAGGGTTCCCACAAATCAAGTTCAGGAGAAAAGGATGGATATCAGAAAATTAGATGTGTTTCGCAAAGTGGTTGAACTGAAGAGTTTCACCAAGGCGGCCGAGGCTGCCCTGCTTTCCCAGCCCACGGTCAGCGAACATATCCGCAATCTGGAAGATGAACTGGGGCTAAAGCTTGTGGACCGCCTGGGGCGGGAGGTTGAACCGACCCCGGTGGGCATGGTGCTCTACCGATATGCGGTGCGCATGATCCAACTGCAGCAGGAGGCCCAGCAGGCAGTGGCCCGATACAACGGTGATCTTAGCGGCGAGTTACGTATCGGGGCCTCCACCATTCCCGGCGCCTACATCCTGCCTCAGGTGATCGGCTCTTTTTGCAGCCGTTACCGGGAGGTCAAGCCCTTGGTGCAGATCAACAGTTCGCGCACGGTGGCAGCCCAAATTGTCGAGGGTAGTGTCGATATCGGTATGGTGGGGGCGATCTGGAACGAGCGTGGCCTAGAGTGGACCACTGCCTTCACCGATACCCTGGTTTTGGCCGTCTCGGTCCTGCATCCACTGGCCGAGGCCAAAAGTGTCAAGCTAGAGGAGCTGGTCGAGTTGCCCTTTATTCAGCGGGAACAGGGCTCCGGCACTCGGCGGGTGGTAGGGCGGATGTTTGAACAGCAGGGGATACGCGAGGCGGATCTGCAGGAAGTAGCCATGCTCGGCTCCAACGAGGCGGTCCGTGAAGCGGTCAAGGCCGGGGTCGGGGTGGCGATCATCTCCTCCCGTTCGGTTGCCCAGGATGTGCAGTGCGGCACCCTGGCGGCCATCACCCTTGATGCCCCCGGTGCCCATCGACCCATTTACCTGCTGCAGCGCAAGAACCGGGAGCTTCCGCCGGTGGCGACCGCCTTTGTCGAACATCTGCAACTGGCGGCGGAACAGGAGGGGTCGGCTCTGGCGGACTGAACCGATCCCCCCACGGGTTATGGTTTAGCTGGTCAGTGGTTGGTTCTGGTCGTCCGATTCGGAAGTCTGCTGCTTGACCAGTTGCTGGTCCAGGCTATCCTGCCACTGCTGGTGCGAATGCAGCCAATCGAAGAAGAGCTTGTGTTGCGATTTTTCCGCCAGAGAGCCGCCATGTAACCGTTTTCCAGAGAGCATCATTTTCAGGCGAAGCCGCTGCATACCGATGATGTCGCGTAGGACGTGTAGGGCCTGGCTTTCCGGCCTGTTGCCAAGAAACCCAAAACCGCTTGCCGAGGTTGTGGCTGCATCGCCTGTTTGCGATCCTTTAAGAGCCAGATCGACCTCCTGCATTGGCCGGACCTCACCATCCTCGGTAAGAAAGAGGCCGTTGGCCGCCACTGTCCCTACCACGCTGGCATCGTCATTGCGCAGCTGAAAATCGGTCCCCGCATGGGTGACGGCTATGGCGCCGACCCCTGCCTCCTTTAGCGAGCACAAATTTTCCCCTCCTTGACCATCCTGGGTCCAGATCATTAGCTGGTCAAAGATCGGATCGTTCTCATCGATCCAAAAATTGGCGTCACTGTCCAATTCGGCCAACTCGCCGAATCCCGAGCCACTTTCCGGGCCGAAGAGTTCGGAACCATCGTTAATCCGACCATCACCGTTGCGATCAAAGGCAAGAAAGCCGCAGCCGCTCCCGGGGCAGGCCAGCTCTTCCATCTCGCCATCACTGTTGATGTCGAATTGAAAACTGGAGTCGGAAAGCAGGGGGGAATCAAGATCGAACTGGAGGATTAAGGGGTCGATGAACAGGCCGGTGGCAGCAAAAGAGGCGGTCTCCACGGCGACCGTGTTCTGCTCCATGGAAAGACCGAGATCAAAGCTGATTTCCCGGCCGTCAAGGGTTTGCACTGTTCCCTGGGCGGAGAACAGCATGGAGGTTGCCTCGCTGTACACGGTGCCGCTGGTGAACGAGACCGTTTGCAGGCTGGCAAGAGGCGTTAGCTCCTGTTGCGTTGCCCGGAGGGCCGTGGTGGTTGAGAGGGAGTCCTGCAGTGCACGGATAGACACCGACTGGCCGATGACCTGCTCGCTTATCTTTGCAAGCAAGGTGGTATTGGCTTGGTTGGTTCCGCTCTCGGCCAACTCTCCTGGGGTATTGCTGCTTGTTGTCCGGCAGACCTCGGACTGGCAGCTGATTTGGGTTTGACTTGAACTGGCAAGCATCGATGCCAAGCGGATGCCAAAGGCATCGCTCTGTCCAGACACCAGGTTGCTTGTGCTTGTCAGTCCACTGACTCGTTGTTCCACTTCCTTGTAGGTTTGCGACGCATCCATGCTCAAGGCGGCCGCGGCGATGTACATTATTCCTCCTTACGCTGAAATACAGAGGTCGGACCCGTAAAACGTCGGCGATCGCAACGTATACACCGCGAAAACGGTGTGTGACGAATCCAGGGAAGTGCCGTTTGACACCCACTGGTGAAAACGACAAGGCTTGCACAGCCTGTTTCTCTATCGGCGCTCCAGTCCGCTGAGTTAAGGGGCTGCGGCTCGTTTGACAAAAAGCTTTGCCACGCCTATTGGTGTAACAAGAGATCACGACGTGAAAGAGTAGAGAAACTTTATTGGAGGATCATCATGACAACACCGGCAAGGGCCATGGTTCTGGCCTCGTTTGCAGCAGACAGCCTGGCACTCGGCGCCCATTGGATTTATGATACCGCTGAGATCGACCGCAAATTCGGTCGGGTGGAAACGTTGCTATCCCCCGGCGCGGATTCCTATCACAAGGGCAAACAGCGTGGGGCCTTTACCCATTACGGAGATCAGGCCCTGGTGCTGCTTGAGTCGGTGGCGGCCGCCGGCAAGTTTTCCGTGAATGATTTTGCCGCTACCTGGCAAGATCTGTTTGCTAGCTATCAGGGCTATATCGACAAGGCCACCGCAGCCACCCTGGACAATATGAAGCAAGGCCTCCCGCTTGATCAATGCGGATCCCGGTCCTCGGATTTGGGCGGTGCGGCACGGATAGCCCCGCTGATCTATCGCTATCAAAACGACCGCTCAACGCTGCTGCAGGCGGTGCATGATCAGACTCGTTTGACCCATAACAATCCAGCCACCCTGGTCGGGGCTGAGTTTATTGCCAAAGTCGTATTCGAGGTCCTTAAGGGGGCAAGCCCCGACGCCGCCATGGAGCAGGCCCTTGATGAAGGGGTGGCGGATATCGACCTGGATATCCGCATCCGCGGAGCGCTTGATTCGGTTTCCAAAGAGAGTAGAGGCGTGATCAAGCAGTTTGGGCAGATGTGCGGTATTGCCGCAGCCTTGCCGGGAGCCTTGCATCTGGTGCTCCGATATCCGAATGATCTCAAGACGGCATTGATCGAGAACGTGATGGCCGGAGGCGATTCCGCCGCCCGTGGTCTGGTGGTAGGGATGATGTTAGGGGCACGCTTAGGCTTGGAAACCCTGCCGGAAAACTGGCTCGATGATTTGCTTGCCTCTTCGCGAATCGTTGACCTGCTCGGCCAGGTTGATGCCGCGCTTTAATGCGGGCTCGGTTACCACAGGGTGCGGCAACCGTGGTTGAGAAATTCCCATTGACGGGAGGAATATTACCTCTTAGTAAAGAGTGACAATTCCCTTTTAGTAAAAATTCTCAAACGGGTTGTATGGCAGAAAACACGTCCCAGGAACAACTCCATCATTTCGAACAGATCTGCAAGGATGCCGGACTCAAGTTGACGCATCAGCGTATGGTCATCTATGCGGAGCTGTTGAAATCGCACGACCATCCTTCCGCTGAAACCCTGTACAAGCGGTTGGAGACATCTTTGCCCACCTTGGCATTGGATACCGTTTATCGGACCCTGGCTACCTTTGAAAAACTCGGCCTGGTGCATCGTTTGGAAACTGTGGCCAGCCAAGCCCGGTATGATGCCCTGGGGCTTCGTCATCACCACTTCCTCTGCGATGAGTGCGGGCAGGTTTTTGATTTTTTCTGGCCCAGCTTTGATACTATGCGCCTGCCGACAAGTCTGGGCGAGATCGGAGAGATCGACCGAACCAGTGTTGTCGCCCATGGAACCTGTGCCAGCTGCAAGGGCAAAAAAGAAGGATAATTCATTCTGCACAGATTGTCTCACGTGTCGTTCTCATAAATAATTTGAGAATCACGTTTCATTTCTCGTAACTCACCGTTTTTTCATCGTATACTGCTTGAGTGTTTGGAGCTCCTCCAGCGTCATCATGGTTTGTGATGCAAGGAATATTTTTTAAAAGTGGCACTTTACTCCTAAAAGAGAATGATTATTCTGTGCAACATCGAAAAGCGTACATCGAATGATGAGCGAGTAACTAGCCTGGAAACAGGTGTTTTCATTTTTAGTGGCTGGGCTTTTGCGTCCGGCGTAATCGTTTATTGAGCAGTGCATTCTACTATCTATTAAAGGAGATACATCATGGCCAAAATCACCCTGAAGGGTAATGCAATCGATACCATCGGCGAGCTGCCTGCAAAAGGTTCCGCAGCACCTAACTTCACCCTGGTCAAAACCGACCTCGCCGAGGTGACACTTGCTGATTACAAAGGGAAAAAAGTGGTACTCAACATTTTCCCCAGCATTGATACCCCGGTTTGCGCTGCTTCGGTTCGCTGTTTCAACAAGGTGGCTGGGGAAAATGACAACACCGTGGTCCTCTGTATCTCCGCTGATCTGCCCTTTGCCCACACTCGTTTTTGCGAGACCGATGGCCTGAAGAACGTCGAGTCCCTGTCGGTATTCCGTTCACCGGCCTTTGGTAAAGATTATGGCGTCACCATCACCACCGGCCCCATTGCCGGTCTGCTCTCCCGCGCTATTGTGGTCATTGATGCTGCGGGCAAGGTTGCCTATACCGAGCAGGTGCCGGAAATTACCCAGGAGCCCAACTATGATGCCGCTCTGGCTGCAATCAAATAATCGGTTGTAACCCGCTGTTGTGCCTCTGGCCCCGGTCGATTTCGACCGGGGCTTTTTTTTATTCTGAGCTCTGGAAATAACCCCTTGAACTTGCTGAAAGAGTTTTTTGAGGTTATTGATGGATTCGTCAGAAATGGAGAACGATATTGACAGAATGCATGTTTTTCCGTAGCGTGATTGTATGCATTCGCAAAACCTAAGGCCAATCGTATGCTGATCGATGCCACTAATCTTGCCATCATAAACCACCTCAAGGATGGGCGCGTTTCCTATAAGAAAATCGCCGAAGAGCTGTCGCTGGCCGAGGGAACGGTTCGTTCACGGGTGAAAAAGCTGATGGACGAGGGCGTGCTTTCCATCAGTGGGCTGGTCAACCCCGAGGCACTACCCGACCAGCAGATCATCATGGTCGGGGTGCGCGTCAAGGGTATGGATCTGGTCAAGAAGGGAGAGGAGTTCAGCAAGCTGCGCTCGGTGATTTCGGTCTGCGTGGTCACCGGCCAGTTCGATTTGATCGTCACCGCCATGCTCAGCACGGATTTTGGCTTGCTCGAGTTTTTTACCCAAGAGGTTGCCACAATCGACAACGTCCGTTCGGTGGAGACCTTTGTGGTCTATAAAAGTTTTAATCTCAAGGTGCCCCTGACCAATCAACCGGTCTTGGGCTCCTGTGAGCAGTCTTCCGACTCAATATAAGGAGCCACACCATGGAAACAGCCATGAAGACCACGCCACTGCATGCCTGGCATGTCGGGCAGAGTGCCAATATGGCCGCCTTTGGCGGGTATGAGATGCCGCTCTGGTATCCGGCGGGCGCAAAGGCCGAGCATTTGGCCGTTATCAATGCAGCCGGTTTGTTCGACACCAGCCACATGGCCGTGCTCACCCTGCGCGGCTCGCGGGTGCGGGATCTGCTCCAGACCTGCTTTTCCAAGGACTTGGAACGCTGCCTTGGACCGAACAAAGGCCCGCTTGTTCGCGGTCGCTGCGTCTACGGGGTGTTCCTTGACGAAAGCGGCGGGGTACTGGACGATGCCATTGTTTATCAGTGCGCCGGAAGCGATTACATGATCGTGGTCAATGCTTCCATGGGCGGGCCGATAGCCAGTCATTTGCGGGAGCAGAACCGTTTTGGCAGCGAGGCAGAGATTGAGGATCATACCGACCGGGTGGGCAAGATGGACATTCAGGGGCCCAAGGCCACGACTATCCTCAGCCGGGTATTGAAGAATCCGGACCAGGTCTTTGAAAAGATGGTGTATTTTTCCTTCAAAGGGAGCTTTGCCCCTGAGGAACTTCCAGGGGCCACGGTGAGTCTGCTGGATGGTACGCCTTTGATGGTTTCCCGCACCGGCTATACCGGTGAGTTTGGTTTTGAGCTCTTTATCGCTCCTGATCATCTGCAGCGGTTATGGGCGCTCCTGTTGGAGGCAGGCGGTCACGACGGGTTGATTGCCTGCGGTCTGGCCGCGCGCGATTCACTGCGCGCCGGTGCCGGTTTGCCGCTCTCCCATCAGGATATCGGCCCTTGGCTCTTTGCCGAAAACCCCTGGTTGTTCGTACTCCCTTGGAATGGGACCGGGCGTGGTTTCACCAAAGAGTGTCTGGGGCTAGCAGCAGTACTTGCCGAGCAGAATCCTCCGGTCACCCAAGCCTTTGCCGGTTATGATCCGCGCAAGATAACCGTCAGCGGCAATGCCAGGGTCACCAACCTTGAAGGGGCCACTATCGGTACCATCCTCACCTGCACCACCGATATGGCTATTGATCGGGTGGAGCGGAAAATTATGAGCCTGGCCACCCCAGCGGACCAAGGAAGGCCTGAGCCCTTTACTCCGCGCGGACTCTGCTGTGGCTTTGTTCGTTTGAACACTAAATTACCCGTTGGCAGTGAGGTCATGCTCACTGACGGCAAACGGAAACTCAAGGTGGAGATCCGCGACGACATCCGGCCGGACCGCACCGCCCGCAAACCCATGCAGACCATGCTCAATCGGGAATAAACCTTTCACCCATTTGGTATCAAGGAGAGACCGTGGCTACCTGTTCGATCTGTTCGGCTCGTAAAGGAAAAAGAAAATGTTTGAAGGGTGGAATGGTGTGCAGCCAGTGCTGCGGCGAAACGCGCAGCTCCGAGATCTGTGCCACCTGTTCGTTCTTAAGTAGTGGGCCGGCAAAAAAAAATTATCGCAGCGTACCCTATTTTGAAACCTCGGAACTCTCCCATTCCATCGTGCTTGAGGAAATTTCCAGAGTGATTGAATCCGCCCTCTGTACATTCGATGTGCAGGGCAAAGGTGCATACACCGACAACACTGCCATGCGATTGATCGAGTTGCTGCTCGATGTGCATCATTTCAAAGATTGCAGTCCCTCCGTCGAGGATGATGCGCTCGCGACGATGTTTGCCGAGATGCGGCAAGTCATTGCCCTCGATTTGAAAGATGTCGCCGAGGACGATCTGGTAAAGGTCCTGGCCGCAATCTACCGATCGATCCTGAGGCGGACGAACGGCGGCAACGCCTATCTCACTTTTATCCGGAGATATGTCGGCTCCCGGTTGGGTTCCGGGGTGCGCGTGCTCTCGCTGGATAAATCGAAAGCTTAGGGCGAGCAGGGATCGTCACCGATTCGGCCCTGCAGACAGAATCAAAATTCCCCATTCCATAAGACAGGAGAGAAAGAAATGAAAGAACTCGACGAATTGCAATTACCTTCGGATCTCGGCTACACCGATGATCACGAGTGGGCCCGGATCACCGGGGAGACGGTACGCATCGGTGTCAGCGATTATGCCCAGGATCAGTTGGGCGATATTGTTTTTGTTGAATTGCCACCCGTTGGCGACAGCTTTGCCAAGGGCGATGAATTCGGCACCCTGGAATCGGTCAAGGCGGTCTCCGAGTTGTACATGCCCATGTCCGGCGAGGTGGTCGCGATTAACTCCGCGCTCACCGATAGCCCGGAGCTGATCAACCAGGATCCTTACGAGGCCTGGATCATTGAAATCAAACCCAGCGATCCGAGTGAGTTTGCGCAGTTGCATAAGGCTGCTGCCTACCTCGAGATGCTTCAAGGATAACCTATGCGCTACCTGCCTCATACCCCCGAAGAAATCAACGACATGCTTGCGGTCGTCGGAACAGAGAGCCTGGACGGGCTGTTTGATTCGGTGCCCGCGGAATGCCGGATGACTGCGTCCTGGAACCTGCCCCAGCCCAAGAGTGAGTGGCAGCTCAACGACCATATGCGCGCCCTGGCCGCTACCATGCGGGTTGATGAGGGTGACAAGGTACTGATCGGGGCTGGCAGCTATCGCCATTATATCCCCGAGACCGTACGCGCCCTGGCCAGCCGTTCCGAGTTTCTTACCGCCTACACCCCCTATCAGCCGGAGATGGCCCAGGGCACCCTGCAGGGTATTTTTGAGTATCAGACTCTGACCGCCCGTTTGCTTGGGGTGGATGTGGTCAACGCCTCGATGTACGATGGCGCCTCTGCCCTGGCCGAGGCCCTTTTGATGGGGCTGCGCATCGCCAAGAAGAAGAAACGGGTGGCCGTGTCCAAGGCGATTCATCCCCATTACCGGGCCGTGGTTCGGGCCTATCTGCAGCCAGCCGGGTTTGAGATTGTCGAACTCGACTTCCTTGAGGACGGGCGCACCGATCTGCGTGGCCTGGGAGAGGAAAGCGACTTTGCCGCAGTGGCCCTGCAGTCGCCCAACTTTTTTGGGGTGATTGAGGATCTGCAGCAGGCCGGGACCACTATCCATGCCTGTGGAGCCCTGTTTGTGGCCTGTTTTTCCGAACCCTTGGCCTATGGGTTGGTGAAAAGTCCCGGTCTTTGTGGAGCGGATATCGTCTGTGGCGAGGGACAGAGTTTCGGCATCGCGCCCTCCTTTGGTGGGCCTGGCCTGGGGATGTTCGGCTGCAAGGAACCCTATACCCGCAACCTGCCCGGACGGTTGGTCGGCGAAACCAAGGATCTTGACGGGCGGCGGGGATACGTGTTGACACTTGCCACCCGCGAGCAGCATATCCGCCGCGAAAAGGCCACCTCGAACATTTGCTCCAATCAGGGGATCTGTGCTCTGACCGCCGCTATGTACATGGCGTCCCTTGGTGGTACCGGGATAGGGCAGCTGGCCCGGGTCAACTTTGATAAGAGCGAGTATTTCAAAAAGAGCCTCATCCAAACCGGGGCCGGTCTGGTCTTTTCAGGACCGAGCTTCAACGAGTTTGTGCTCCGCTTTTCGGGCGATTTTGCAGCTGCCCGTCAGCGGTTACTCGCTCAAGGCATTGTTGCCGGCCTGGAATTGGGCGGCCTCTATCCGCAGTTGAGCGGAGCCTATCTGTTCTGCGTCACCGAAACGATCGATAAAGAAACCATGGACGCCATTGTGGCGGAGGTGGGAGCATGAGTGAACAACTGACCAAGGGCGCAGCCCTGGGAACCGGTGGCCTGATCCTGAACGAGCCGTTGTTGTGGGAGAAGGGGAAAAAGGGGCGGATCGGGATGTCGATTCCGGAGAGTGATGTCCCTCTGGCCTCTTTGGATGAAACGCTTATGGGCGCGGGAGTAGATTTTCCCGATTTGAGCGAGGTTGATGTGGTGCGGCACTACACCCGGCTTTCCCAGTGGAACTTCGGGGTCGATAGCGGCATGTATCCGCTTGGCTCCTGCACCATGAAGTACAATCCCAAAACCAACGAGCGCCAGGCTGCAACCCCGGCCATTGCCTCTGCCCATCCCATGCTGGAGGATGCACTCTGCCAGGGAACCTTGCAACTGCTTTACGAACTGCAGCAGCATCTGGCAGCGATCACCGGTCTGGACGCGGTCTCCTTGCAGCCGGCAGCCGGCGCCCATGGCGAGCTGACCGGCATGCTGATTTTTCATGCCTATCACCGCAGCCGTGGTGGACAGCGGCACAAGATCCTGATTCCGGATACGGCCCATGGGACCAACCCGGCCTCCGCCGCTCTCTGTGGTTACAAGGCCATCCCGGTCAAGTCCGATGCACAGGGCATGCTTGATCCGGCCCTGGTCGCCTCCTTGATGGACGAGGACACCGCCGGGATCATGCTCACCAATCCCAATACCCTGGGGCTCTTTGAGGAGCGGATCCGCGAGATCGCTGCCATCGTCCACGCCAAGGGCGGCCTGGTCTATGGAGACGGCGCCAACATGAACGCGGTCCTAGGGGTGATTGATGCCAAAGCCTGCGGCGTCGACGTGCTCCACCTTAACCTGCACAAGACCTTTTCCACCCCGCACGGTGGCGGTGGCCCCGGTGCCGGACCCGTGTGTGTTACCCGTGAACTTGAACCCTTCTTGCCTGTGCCACGGGTGGTCTGCGAGGACGATACATACCGTTTGGATGAAAGTCTGCCCCTTTCTGTGGGTCGGGTCCATGCCTTTCACGGCAACTTCGGGGTGCTGGTTCGCGCCTACAGTTATATCCTCACCATGGGCGAGGCCGGATTGAAACAAGCCAGTCGGTTGGCGGTTCTCAATGCCAACTACATCAAAGAGCAGCTCAAAGATGTGCTCCATTTGCCCTATGACCGGCCCTGCATGCACGAGTGCGTTTTTTCCGATCTCAATCAGCAGGCGGATAAGATCAGCACCTTGGATATGGCCAAACGGTTGATCGACTACGGCTATCATCCGCCGACCATCTATTTTCCCCTGGTGGTCCATGGGGCGATGATGATCGAGCCCACCGAGACCGAGTGCAAAGAGGATATCGATCAGTTCATTGCTGCGCTCAAGGCTATCGTCGAGGAGGCCAAGGAACAGCCCGAACTGTTGCGTCAGGCCCCGCAGATAACCAAGGTGCGGCGGCTTGATGAGGTCCAGGCGGCGCGTTGTCCCTGCCTGATCGGCCTGCCCCTGGCTGAGAACTAAGGACGATGTCCCACCCCGCCGGATTCGTTGACCTGGGGTTGCAGCGTTACGCAGAGGTGCATGCGCTCCAGGTTCAACTGGCAGCGGCCCGACATCGGGGAACAGTCGACCAGGACCTGTTTCTCTGCGTCGAGCATCCGTCGGTGTTCACCCTGGGACGTCACGCCAGCCGTGGTCATCTCGGGGTGCGCGAGTCCTTTCTTGCCGAGCGCGGCATCGATCTCGTGTCGATAGAGCGCGGCGGCGAGATCACCTACCACGGTCCGGGACAGTTGGTGCTCTATCCGATTATCAGCCTGAAAAAACGCCATCTGCGGGTGGGTGATTATGTCTGCCTGCTCGAGGAGCTGATGCTCCGGCTGGCGGCTGACTGCGGCGTTGTCGCCAACCGTGACCCCCGAAATCACGGGGTCTGGGTAGAGAACAACAAGCTGGGCAGTATCGGCATAGCCATTCGTCATGGTGTGGCCTTCCATGGTCTGGCCCTTAATGTGGCGCCCGATTTAGGCCCTTTCTCCTGGATCAATCCCTGTGGTCTCACCGGGGTGGGGATGACTTCGCTTTTACGCGAGGGGGGATCCGGCTGTTCTATGGTCGCTGTTAAAAACCGACTTCGGTATCATCTGGAAGCGCTTTTTGAGTGCACTCTGCAAACCCTGGATAACGCGTACCTCTCCTCCATTCTCCAAGGATCGCCTGCTGCATGACCCATCAACCCAAGCCCCGTTGGCTGAAGCGAAAATTGCCCTCCGGACCACAGTATGAACGTATCCGGCACCTGATCAAGGATCAATGTCTGAGTACTGTCTGCCAGGAAGCGATGTGCCCCAACCAGTTTGAATGTTTCGGCAAGGGGGCAGCCACCTTTATGATTCTTGGGGATCGTTGCAGCCGTAACTGCCGTTTCTGCGCAGTGGGACACGGTCCGCAAGGCCAGCCCGATCCCGATGAACCCCGCCGGGTGGCCGAGGCGGTGCGGACCATGGAGCTTAGCTATTGCGTGATTACCTCGGTTACCCGGGACGATCTTGGCGACGGTGGAGCCGCTCATTTTGCCGCGACCATTGCCGCTCTCCGCGAATGGAATCCGCAGACGCTGGTCGAGGTGCTGATCCCTGATTTCCAGGGAAACACCGAAGCGTTGACCACCGTGCTGGCAGCGCGTCCCGAGGTGCTCAATCACAACTTGGAAACCGTGGCTTCCCTCTATGCCACAGTGCGGCCCCAGGCAGGATATGCACAGAGCCTAGAAGTGCTGCGGCAGAGTAAGCGGATTGTCCCGGAGATGGTGACCAAGTGTGGCATTATGGTGGGACTGGGAGAGCGCAGGGAAGAACTGCAGCAATTGATGGCGGATCTGCGACGGGTTGAATGCGATATCCTCACCATCGGGCAGTATCTGCAGCCTTCTCAGAACCATCTCCCGGTGGTGCGATATCTGCCGCCCGAGGAATTTGCCGAGCTTGAACAGGAGGCGTTGGCCTTAGGGTTCGGTGCGGTGGCCTCTGCCCCCTTTGTCCGTAGTTCCTACCAGGCCGAGTCCCTGTTGAGACGGGCGAAAGAGGCGACCAATTCGTTGCTGTAGCGTTCCTTTTGTTGCCAGAGTTGACACCGGTTGGAGAATGGTTCATTATAGACGCTTTCATGCGTGGCCCAGACACGTGTATCGTGGCTCTGGGGCCAAGCCTTCAGATGAGTCAACGACCGGGATCCCATGTTAAAACGAAAAAATACAATCCTGCAGTTGGGGCAGTTCTTGGCCTTGGTGGCCAGCCTGCTGATTGCAGGGCAGATCGGTTATACTTTTTATCAAGGTGCACCTCTCTGCTTGAATGACGGGTGCAAGGTGGTGGAAAAGTTGACCCGGGTTTCCCCCCTGGTCATCAATGTGGTGGGGTTGCTCTTTTTTCAGATGGTTTATTGGGGGCTGCATGCAGCTCGGGGCGAGCAGCGGCGTGTACCCAGCTTGATCAAAAACATCCTCCTTGCCGGATTGGCGGCAGAGGGTGTACTGGTGAGTTTTCAGTATCTGGTGGCCCAGACCTTCTGCAGCTACTGCATCGGGATTTTTCTTTTCGTGGTGTTGTTGAATCTGTTGTTGGGCGTCCGCCAGATGGTGGCTGGCGTTCTTATCTGCGCCGCCGCCACGCTCTCTTTTGCTAGTCTGGATGTCAGCAAGAGTCTCCCGGGAAGGCAGGCTTTTACCGCCGGGGTTTTTGCGCAAAGGTTGGGCGTGCTCAAGTCACCGGAACATTATCTGTTCTTTTCCTCGACCTGCCTCCACTGTGAAAAGGTGATCGCGGCCCTGAAAACCAATACCAAAGCCACGGTTTCCTTTAACCCGATTGATAAGGTGGACGCCATTGACGTGCCCCAGGTGAGCTATCGTCCAGCCCATTCAATTGCCCTTAATAAGGCCCTGCTTAGTTCGCTCGGGATTAACGAAATTCCGGTGTTGATGACCAAGACCCCGGAAGGACTCATGATTCGTCAGGGCGAGGCGGCGATTCTCAGCTATCTCACTACGCCGCCAGTGGACGTTCGTGGGCAGTCCGATCCGCTGAACATCCCCGGCAGCAGCGACAGCTGCCAGGTTTCCTCCGATTGCATTGACACCTCTTCCGGCCAGTCAACCCTGCAATAAATTTTCTGTGTTTTCTCTGGATCAGGCTGTTAGGGCCTGATCCAGATCCCAGAACAGATCCTCCGCATCTTCCAGACCGATACTCAACCGCACCATATCCGGCGTTACCCCGGCACCACGCATCTCTTCCTCGCTTAACTGGCTGTGGGTCGTGCTGGCCGGATGAATGGCCAGACTCTTGGCATCACCGATGTTGGCCACATGGCTGAAGAGCTGTAGCTGGTCAATGAAATGCTGCCCCGCCTCCCGTCCGCCCTTGATACCGAAGGTGAGAATAGCGCCTGCACCATGAGGCAGATATTTCAAGGCTCGTTCGTGGCTTGGATGATTGCTCAGGCCGGGATAACTCACCCAGTCGACCTGCTTATGTCCCAGGAGAAATTCGGCCACAGCCGTAGCGTTGGTCACATGGCGCTGCATGCGTAGGCTGAGGGTCTCAATGCCCTGCACGGTAAGCCAGCTGTTGAAGGGCGAGGCCGAGACGCCCAAGTCGCGAAGCATCTGCACCCGGGCCTTGAGGATGAAGGCCGGTTCGCCGAGGCTGGCATAGACCAGACCGTGGTAGGAGGGGTCGGGATCGGTGAAGTTGGCAAATCGGCCCGAGGTCCAATTAAAGTTTCCGCCATCGATGAGGATGCCGCCGAGGCAGGTTCCGTGACCGTTGAGGAATTTGGTGGTGCTATGGCTGACGATGTTGGCCCCCCATTCGAGGGGCCGGCAGAGAAAGGGCGTGGCCACGGTGTTGTCGATCATCAGGGGGATATTGTGTGCATTGGCAATGGCGCGGACCTCCTCAAAGGGAAAAACGATCAGACCTGGGTTACCCAGAGTTTCACCGTAGATCAGTTTGGTGTTAGGACGGATGGCACGGGCAAAGGAATCCGGATCACTCGGATCGGCAAAGCTGACCTCGATTCCCAGCCGGGGCAGGGTGTAGCGCAACTGGTTGTAGGTGCCGCCATAAAGGCTGTTGCTGGAGACGATATGGTCACCGGCTTGGCAAAGGGTGAAAAAGGCCAGGGTCTGGGCACCGTGACCGCTGCTGGCTGCTAACCCGGCCAGTCCCCCTTCGAGGGAGGCGACCCGTTGTTCAAGCACATCTGTGGTCGGATTCATGATCCGGGTGTAGATATTACCGAATTCTTTGAGCGCAAAGAGGTTGGCGGCATGCTCGCAACTGTGAAAGCGGTAGGAGGTGGTCTGGTACAGGGGCAGAGCCCTGCTGCCGGTGGTGGGATCAGCCGTTTGTCCGGCATGAAGTTGACGGGTGGTGAAACCAAAACTGTGCTGTTGTCCGGCCATGTGCAATCCTCCTTAGAAGCGGTCCCGAAAAAAAAATGGATAGGTGCCATTATAAGCATGAATGGTCACAGGGCAAAAGGCGGATGACGGATTTTGTGCAAATGTGAAAGGTATTTCCTGGGTGAATGGCGGGGGAGAGGGTGGGTGGCTACGTGTTTAGGCCTGATAACACTGCAACAAATCGGTGCTGATCTGTTGCGGTGAGTGGAAATACATATCGGCACCGGCCCGGCGCAACTCCTCCTCGCTGCCGTAGCCATAGGTAACTGCAGCGGCGTGGATGGCATTGGCCCGACCGCCAAGCAGGTCATACTTGCGATCACCGATAATCATGGTTTGCGTGGGGTTGCCTCCGGTCTGCGCAAGGATGTGGCGTACCAGAGAGGGCTTGTCGGTGAGTTGACCATCGAGCTCGCTGCCAAAGGTTTTTGTGAAAAATGGGTGTAAACCGAAATGGTCAAGAATCCGCTTGGCGAAAACTCGCGGTTTAGAGGTGGCGAGGAAAAGGCGGTATCCTCCTTCCTGTAGTGTCTGGAGTGCTTCTGGGACGCCGTCGTAGACCCGGTTTTCATACAGGCCGACCTCGGCAAAGCGCTCCCGGTACAGGAGCACCGCCTGGCCAATCTGCTCGGAATCATCGCTTGGCAAAAGCCGGGCAAAGGACTGGACGAGCGGAGGGCCGATGCACCACTCCAGATCATCGGCCTTCGGCGCATCCACGCCTAGTTCGGAAAGGGCATACTGGATACAGCGGGTGATCCCCGGCTTGGGGTCGGTCAGGGTGCCATCGAGGTCAAAGAGCAAATCGGTGAGGCGTAAGGTGTTCATCGCTTCTTGCTCACTGTGGGAGGGGCGGCAGCTTTTGTTTCCAGAGGTATTTGGGGGTGCCATTTGAGCCAGGTCTCGTCAATGGTTTCACTCACCTTGAAATGTTGGCCCGGATAGGCCGGTGGTCCCATTTCGGTGCCTTCGGGAGTGGCCAGGCCAATCCCGCCGACCAACAGCGATTCAACTGATTCGGCGCGCACGGTCATGCCGCTGAGGACGCCGCCGCTGACCTTAATACCGCTGGCGTTCCAAAAACGGGTGCCGGTGTAGATCAGCCGCGAGAAAGGTTCCTCGATATTGACTTTGAGCCAAACCTCCTGCGCCGTGGGCGAGAGTTGGTAGTCGATGATCTGTCCCACCCTGATCTGGCGGTAGTAGATGGGATTGCCCTTTTTGAGCGAACCAAGACTGCTGGTCTCCAATATAAGGTTCAGCCCGGACTTGGGCTGGGTGGTATCCTCGGCAAGCGGCAGCACGGTAAACTCTGTGATCTGGGCTCCCAGGCCTTGCTGCAGATCGATATAGGCACCGCTTAAGAGGGTTTCCACATGTTTGATCCCGGTGATGTTGGCCTCAGGGCGGATCAGGCGTAGGCGGGAATTGCGCCGGAACAAGGTGGCCATGGCAGGGTCGACACAGGCCTCTGCGCGGACTTCGCTGCTTGCCGGATCAAGCTGGAGCGCAGACAAACGACCGACCTTGATTCCCTGATAGCGGATCTCGGTGGATGTGCTGATGCCTTCGCCGCTTTTGAAGTGCAGGTGTAGTCGCAGGGCATCGGCGTTCTCCGCCTCCTGGGCTGAGGCATAGAGGGGAAAATTCTGTTCTGAATGCACCGCGCTCCCCTGGCCTGCGGTGAAAAAGGAAATGCCGCCGTTGATCAGGGCATCAAAGGGCGCGGTCTCCAGATTGACTCCCTGAAGCGAGGCCTTGAGTTTCACCGGGGAGACGGTGTAAAAGCGCGACGTTTTATTGATCAGGTCCCGGTACTGCTCCTGGATGAGTATGTGGATAACTGTATCCCGACGATTACGCGCCAGGTCAAAGCCCAGCACTTCTCCCACCGGGATGTTGTTGAACAGAAGCGGTGCGCCAACGCTGAGACGGGGCGCCTGGGAGGTAACAAGGTGCAGTCGTAGGCCCTGCAACTCCATCTCGGGAATCGTTTTAATCGCCTCGCCGTAGGACGGGTAGAGAAGAAAACGGTCCCCCGCCGCGGCAACCGCTGGTGCAGTCTTGGCCGATGGGGTCATAAAGGCGATTCCTCCAGCCAGCAGCGACTGGAGCGAGCCCAGTTCCACCTTGATTCGACTCAGGCTCGCATCCACTTTAAAGCCGCCGGTCTTCCAGAAAACGCTTTTTTTATTGATCAGCGTATCATGGGGCGCAAAGACGGTGATCTTCACCAGGACTTTTTCCCCTTTCGGCGCCAAGGCAACCCCGGTAACTTCGCCCACGGTGATTTCCTTGAAGAGCACCGGCGCACCTACGTTCAAGCCACCGCTCTCCGGGGCAACCAGGGTTAAGGAGGTCCCAGGGCGAGTGACCGGGTTGGGCATGGGGCCGGGCTCTTCAATAAAGGTCTCCCGCCTATCGCCGCTGCCGATCTCAAAGGTGATGTAGGGGCCGGTGAGCAGGGTTTCCAGGTTTTTTACTCCGGTAATCTGCACCTGGGGACGGACCGTCCAGAATCGGGTGGTCTCCCGTAGGGCCGGTTCAGCCCTTGGATCAAGCAGGAGTACTGCGGTGACGGTGTGGAGTGCATCGTCGTTGATGTCGATCTGTTTCACCACGCCAGCCTTGAGGCCTCGGTACATGACCTTGGTCTTGCTGGCAACAATCCCCTCGCCCGAGGCCAACTGCAGTTTGGCCGGAATGCCATATTCCGCGTCCTCAAAATCCTTATACAACGAAAACATCGCCCCGTTCTCGGCCAGCGGGCTTTGCACAAGCGATGCCGGTGTTTCACAGCTAAGCCCGCCGTAGATCAGTGAGGCCAGCGACTCGACATTGACGGTCAGACCACTCTGCACATCACCGGTGAGACTGAGGCCGCTGGCATTCCAGAAGCGGGTTCCCTTGTGGATCAGGCGGGTAAAACGGGCCTCGATAAAGGCTCTGAGGAGGATTTTGCCGTTTTCCTGAAGGAGGTAATCCTCGATATAACCGATCTGCATATTTTTGGTGTAGATGTTGGAACCACGTTGGAGAGAATAGAGCGTGTTTGTTTCCAGGGTGATATGCAGACCGGGACTGGTGTTGTCGATTGAAGGTTGTTCGGGCAGGCCTTTAAAATGTTCGGTATAGGAGGTGGATTTTCCCTGGCGCATGCCGATGTAGGAGCCACCGAACAAGGTGTCTAGGCCACTGATCTTGCCTGCGGAAACCTCGGGCTTGACGATCCAGAAGGTGGTATCGCTTACCAAGGCTTCACGCATCTGGCTGTCCATGGTGATAATCAGGCTCACGCCCTTCATTCCTGGGTCGATGTTGAGTTTTTTCACCGTACCCACAGGAATGCCGCGGACGATAACCTTGGTCTTGCCAGGATTGATACCGGTGGCGTCTTCAAAATGGACGGTGATGTCGATACCGGCGTCGCGCATGCCGGTGTAGAGGAGCCAGCCGCCGATACAGAGGGCCACTAGAGGCAGGATCCAGATAGGAGAGAGGCTGCGATGCTTGCGGATAATGGGTTTTTCCATAGGAGTTACTTGGTTTCAGCGGCTCTGGCCGCATCCCAGAGGAGGCGGGGGTCAAAACTGAGGGCGGCGAACATGGTCGAAAGAACCACCCCGGTGAAGTAGTAAGAGGCAGGTGCGGCAGAGATTGACGAGAGAAAGCCGAACTGTGCCAAGGAACAAAGCAGGGTGATGACGAAGATGTCCAGCATGGACCAGCGGCCGATGAATTCGATGAAGCGAAACATCACCGCCTTGTGCCTGAGCGAGCTGCGCCAGCGAAAGTGGATGGAGAAGAGGATGATCACCAATCCGATAACCTTGAACAGTGGCACCAGGATCGAAGCAATAAATATCACTAGGCCAATACCGTAGGAGCCCTCTTTGAAAAAGTAAATGATTCCATCCATGATGGTGGACCGATCCGGAACCCCGAAGTAATCGACCTCCATAATCGGCAGCAGGTTGGCTGGCACGGTGAGGACGACGGCGGTCAGCAGCAAGGCCCAAGTGCGGGTAATGCTGTTCTGTTTGCGTTGGTGCAAAATATGGCCGCAGCGGGGGCAGTGGCTCCGGCCAGAGGTCTGCCGGTAGTCGGCAGGCAACAGCTTGTGGCAATCGTGGCAGAGGAGGTAATCGGTCGGGTCGGTAGACTGCGGCAAAACGGCTGGTTGGTGCGGAATCTCCTCCATCATCGACCAGAATAGTTGCGGATCAATCGCCGTCTGTGCGGCCACCGTGGTCATCACCAGGCCGACAAGGCAGAAAAAACCGGCGTTGAGCGAGACCGAGGCCATATGCGACATCTTGATGATGGTGATCAATACCCCGACCAAAAAAACATCGGTCATGGACCACTCGCCCAAGTGGTGATAGGCACGGAACAGGGGCGGTATGAATGGGCTTCGGCGACCTCTCGTCAATCCGACTGTTACCAGAAGAAGCGAGGTCAAGAGGAGGAGCGGAAAGACCAGCGTGGTCAGCACCACGATCGTGCCGACAAAATACTGCCCGCTTGCAAACATGTGTGCGCAGGCCTCAAGAATTGAGCTGCGACTGTTGATGCCAAGCACGGAAAAGGTCAAGAGTGGCAGCAGATTAGCTGGCAGGTAGAGCAGTAGACCGGTGAGGCTTAACGCCAAACCTTTCTGGATCGGGTGGCGTTTATACCGATGGATTTGCCGGGAACAGCGCGGACAGATGGCCACCTGATTAGGTTGCAGGCGAGGCGGCTGCAGGATCAGGCTGCAGCTGGGGCAGACTATTACCTGGGAAAGGGTAGGGGCGGGCTCGGGAATAGGCATGGGAATTCAGTGGGGCAGTGCGGGAGGGGCGATGGCTTCGTCCTCAGCAGCAGCAGCATCGGCGGCAATATGCATGTAGTGGAGTGTATCCTTGTCCGGCATGGGCCTGGCAAAATAAAAGCCTTGAACTTCGTTGCAGCCGATCTGGCGCAACCAATGCAGTTGGTCTTTGGTCTCCACGCCTTCGGCCACCACGTTGAGTTGCATCTGCTTGGACATGGCGGTGATGGTGGAGACGATGCTGCGGCTGTTGAGATCTCCGGTATGGATAAAACGCTTGTCGATTTTCAGGGTCGAGACCGGCATCTCACTGAGGTAGCTCAGTGAGGAATAGCCGGTGCCGAAATCGTCGATGGAAAAGCGGATACCGCGTTCGCGAAAGCGGTGCATGGTTTCCAGGGAGTGCTGTACGTCCTTCATGGCGGTGGTTTCTGTAATCTCAAATTCGATCAGCTGGTGATTGATTCGATGTGCGCCGAGAATGGTGTCGATGGTTTCGACGATATTCTTCTGGTTGAAAGTCCTAGGCGACATGTTGACGCTGATCGGCAGGCGCTGGAGATTGTGTGCCTGTATTTTGCTGAGGAATATACAGACCTCATCAAGGACATACAAGCTCATCTCATCAATCAGTCCCGATTCTTCGGCAATGGGGATAAACTGGTCCGGGGTGATGATGGTGTTGTTTTTCCGCCAGCGGACCAGGGCCTCAAAGGAGGTCGGCCTCTCGTTGACCAAGTTGATTTTTGGTTGGTAAAATACGGTGAATTCGTGTTGCTTCAGGCCACTGCGAATCGCATTTTCGATCCGAATCCGGTTGAGCAGCTTTTCGTTCATCTCCTGGGTGAACATGACGAACTTGTTTTTCCCCTCGCTCTTGGCCTTGTACATGGCCATGTCGGCATTTTTGATCAGTTCCTGGGAGCTGCGGCCGTCATTGGGATAGATGGAGATACCGATACTGGCGTTGACGTAAATCGTGTTCGGGTGGAGGCGGATTGGTTGCTTGAGCGAAGCCAGGATGCGGCTGGCCAGGTTGTAGACCGCGTTTTCGTTATCAATGCTTTCGCTGAGTAATATAAATTCGTCGCCACCAAGGCGTGAGAGGGTGTCCTCGCTACGGATGGTGGCGGAGAGCCGGTCCGCCACTTCGATCAGCACCTGGTCTCCTTTGTCATGGCCCATGGAATCGTTGATATTTTTAAAGTTATCCAGGTCGATGAAGAAAATGGCTAAGATCCGGTTTTCGCGGCCTGCTCGGGCGATGGCCTTGGTTAGGCGGTGTTCCAGGGCGGTCCGGTTGGGGAGTTTGGTCAGTGCGTCGCTGTAGGCAAGGATGGAAATCTGTTTTTCTTTGCGTTTAAGCTCGGTGATGTCATGAAAAAAAGCAAAGTAGTGGGTTATTTCCTGCTCTTCATTACGGATGACGCTCACAGAGAGCCATTGCGGGTAGATTGAGCCATCCTTCTTGCGGTTCCAGATCTCCCCAGACCAGGAATTGGCCTGTGGTAGGTTCTTCCATATGGCCACAAAGGTGCTTTCCACCTGGGGTGTGGAGGCGAGCAGGGCAGGGTGTTGGCCGATGACTTCTGAAGCCGGATAGCCGGTTATGCGGGAAAAGGAGTTGTTGGTGGTGAGGATGCGGCCTTTCGGGTCGGTGATATAGATACCTTCAATGGCATTGTCGAAAATGTTTTTAAAGAGCAGAAGGTATTTTTCCGCACTTCTGCGGGTGCTGTTTTCGGCCTGGAGTTTGTGTTCCGCTTCCTGCCGAATGGTAATTTCCTGGTGCAGTTGCTGCTGGATAGACGCGTTGGTCTCCTGTTCCTCTCTAAGCATTCGCTGCTGATTGTTGAGGGAGTTGAGCATTTGGCGACAGGAGGTAACGATGCGCATGCATTCTTCAGAGGCTAGAGTGCGGCATTCTTGGTCGAAGTGATGCTGTTCTGGTTGCTCGAGTAGGGTGACCAGATCCTGCAAGGGGCGACTTATGCGTCGGGCGAGCAGATAACTCAGGCCAAGCAAGAGGAGGGCGCCGGGAAAAAGGATGAGCCCGCAGAGCTGGTAAAACCGAGTCATGGGGCGGGTAAGTTCGCTGGTCGGAATCGCCACCCCGCTCACGAGATGGAGCTCGGGCGTGGGAGCGAAAAAGAGGCTACGCTTGCCCAGTGGGTCATTGGGATTGGGATTCCAGTTCATGGAACCCTGCTGCTGGCCAATCAGTTCTCGACCTAGAGCTGTCCAACGTTCTTGGGGCAAGCCACCGGGCACTCCCGTGGGGGGAGGAGGCCAAAAGGCTGCTTCGGAATCAACAACAAAGGGTTGGCAGGAAAGCGATCCGCAGATGAAGGATGCCATGGTCTGGGAAAGCTGATCGAGTTGTAACAGGCGGGGGAATTTCTCCGTGGACCAGAAGGCGACAATGGTCCACCCCCAAGGGGGGAACTCGGCTTTGCTGTACACGGCGGGTTGTTGGCCCTCGATCAGCGGGTGAATGATGCCACCGTTGCTGGCGGAGCGTAATCGGAGGAGCAGCTCGCTGTCCAGATGGGTGCGGAGCAGGACCTTGTTGGGATGCACCAGAATCAAACCTTGTTTGTCGATGCACAGTAAACTGTTTGCTGCGTCACTCAACTGTGCGATCAAGGCCTCTTGGGCCAACCACTGAGCCTTGTCCGGGGAGAGGGAGCCGGAACGGCTTTTTTGGTAGAGCGACTGAAGAATGAGCCGACTGTTTTCAGCGCTAGTACGCAGTGCCTGCGTCATGGCGGCATCGGCGGCAGTCCGTGTGTTTTGCTGGAGTGCGGCAACGGAGGCAATGGCCTGTTGCTCCAGCGCCTGTCGCTCTTTGCACGCACCAACGTAGCCACCGACTCCCAGCGCCGCTAATAGCGGTAAGAGAAGAAACAGTGTATAGCTGGAAAAAATTTTGGTTCGTATGGTCATGGCTGATCCCACCGCTGCAAATTATGGCGGCAACACCGGGCTAGATGCTTTGGGATGAGTGTTGGGTGGTTGCAGGGGCCTCCGGGTGCCGGAGAAAAAACATCCACTAGATATGCATGATTGCTAAGAATAATAGAAAAAAATTCAGCAATAGTCCACGCATTTCCAAGCCTGCAGCTTTGCCGAAAGCCCTTCATTGGTTCATTTGAGGTTCAAAAAAATGAGATTCTGCCCCGTCTCCATCGACGGGCCCCTTGGTGTTGCTGTCCTTTGGGGTGTTGGGGTTTAAAGGAGGGATCGTGCCCGATCTTGAGAAAAAAAAAGAAACTGACTCGGACCAAGCCTTGACCGGGATTTTTGACCTGGCCAATATTCGCTGGTTTGTTCTTTTCCGGGTGTTTTTTAATGCCCGGTTTTATTATCCGGTGTTCACCATCCTCTTTCTTGATTTCGGCCTCAGCCTCGAGCAATTTGCCCTGTTGAATACAGTTTGGGCGGTGACCATCGTTCTTGCCGAAGTGCCTTCTGGGGCATTGGCGGATCTGTTGGGGCGCAAACAACTGCTAGTGGCCACCTCGCTGTTGATGGTTGCTGAGATATCGGTGCTTGCCTTTGTGCCCTTGGCTCATCCACGCTGGGTCTTTGTCGCCTTTTTCGTCAACCGCATACTGAGTGGTCTGGCCGAGGCCATGGCCAGTGGTGCTGACGAGGCCTTGGCCTACGATACTCTGGTTATTCATGGCATGGAAAAACAGTGGCCGCGGGTGCTGGATGTGCAGATGCGGGCCCAAAACCTGGGCTATATTGTTGCAATGACGGTGGGGGCAGCAGTCTACGATCCCGGTTTGATTAACAGGGTCGCGGCTTGGTTTGGATATACTTGGGAGATCACGCAACAGGTCTCTATGCGTTTTCCCCTTTACCTGACCCTGGTTTTTGCCCTGTTGGCGCTGTTTACAACCCTGCGCATGGAGGAACCGGGAAAGGCGCGGCGTGCAGTTGATGCCGATAAAGTTGGTCTGTGGGAACTTTCCCGATTGACCCTGCAGGCAGGCAGGTGGATTTTGCAAACACCCATGGCTTTGGCCGTAATTCTCTTTGCTATGACCTTTGACCATACCCTACGGATGATTGTCACCCTGACCAGTAAATACTACCGGCTGATTGGTTTGCCCGAGGCTAGTTTTGGCCTACTGGGTTCTCTGGTGGCAGTCGTAGGGCTCTTCGTGCCCCGGTTGGCCCGCTGGATGAGTGAACGTTTTTCGCCGGGGAAAAATGCGGGCATACTTGCAGTCGCCATGGTGGCTGTGCTCTTTTTGCTGGCACTGTTCCTGCCTTATGTGGGGATTCTACCCATGGTGGCGGTCTTTATCGGCCTGATGCTGACCAGTTTTTTCACCAGCCATTATCTCAATACCTTGACGCCGTCACATCAACGGGCCACGGTGCTCAGTTTTAAGGGGCTTGCTTTTAATGCGGCCTACGGTTTTATCGGCCTAGTCTTTGCGACGCTGGTTCAGCATTTTCGTGAAGCACAGAAGGTGGTTCACGTCGATTGGGCCGCCAGTCAGTTAGAGGATCAGGCCTTTAGGCTCAGTATAGGCAGCCTCCCCTGGTACCTGATTATTGGCCTCTGTATCGTTGGGGGGGTGTGCATTCCTCGTCTGTGGTCCCGCCGGAGCGAGAGGATCTGATCTTCTGCTGTGGCCCTGACGACGGGGAATCAGCGGCTTTCGGCTACCCCCAATTTTTTGAGGATGATTCCCAGCGGGCAGAATTTACTGAAGCCGAATTGGAGCAGGTTGGCGCCGACAAAGGCGGTGAAAAACAACCAGTAGCGGCTGACAAAGAGGGGGGAGCTGTCCACACCCAAGGCCAGGCTGAGGAGAATAAAAGAACCGGCAATAACGTGAATCCAATCGGTGATGATCATGGTGGCCTCCTGTTTGAGCTGCGGCAATGTAAGAGTGATTGCGTCGTTATACCTTTGATCTACTGCGTCATAGCGTGAAATATTATATGTACGCTTTTGCGCCGAAAAAAGCGCGACTCCTTGTATATCTGATTTTTTACGAGTCCATCAATGGTTATCCTTTGGAAGGGCCGGGCAGTATATCGCCTGGAGGCTGTTCATCAAAGTCAGGACCCTGTTGTCGTTGATCTGATTGTAGATGAAGTTGGCTTCCCGCCGACAAGTGATGATTCCCTGATTACGGAGCACGGCTAAATGCTGGGAGAGGTTGCCGTCGGTTGTCTGTACCGTGGCCTGCAAATCAGCAACCGTCAATTCTCCTCCCCGCAGACAGCAGAGAATCTCCAGCCGAATAGGGTGTGCCATTGATTTTAACAGTGATGCAATGGCGTTGATGTCCTTTTTTTCCATTGGAACCCCTAGCTGCTTAATAATTTAATGAAATAATTAAGCACCCCCTGCTTTTCTGTCAAAGGGCAAATATTAGGTGAAAACGGAGACGGCTATCTCGGTTGGGCGATTTGTGCAAATGAAGCCGGGCTGTCCCCTGGAAATAAGTGAAAATTATAGAGAAATTGAAGAGTTTGCTCGGTTTAGTTGATGGGATAGTGCGAATTTTTCCGGTATTGAGTATTTTTTGCAAAAAATGCGTTTTTGTCGTCGATTTTTTTTGCTAAAGGTTTTCTTTTTTTCAAAATCTCCTGTACATATTTTAGTCAGGAGTCTTGCCGGGTAAGCAAAGTGGCTTTGAGACGGGACTAGGGGCGAGGTGCCCTCTCGTTGCTACCTGCTCGCTGTGGCGGGAGACTTGAAGAAGGTGTTCATTCCGGTTGAGTTACGTATGCCGCTCTCAAGGGATGAACTTTTTGGAACAAGCGGTTTTTTTGTGGAGGGGGAAGTATTATGAGTGCAATGGAAGATAAGATCACCAGTTTGTTGGCCGAAGGAAAGGTATTTCAACCACCGAAAGACGGCCGTGACCAGGCCTGGGTTAAATCGATGGAGGAGTACAAAAAGGCCTATGCCCACTCCATGAAAGATCCGGAAGGATTCTGGGCCGAGCGGGCTGAAGAATTGGTCACCTGGGACAAGAAATGGGACACAGTGCTTGAATGCGACCTTTCTATCCCCGAGGTGAAATGGTTCCTTGGCGGCAAACTCAATATCTCGGTAAACTGTCTGGATCGCCATCTCACCGATGGTCGGCGCAACAAAGCTGCTATCATCTGGCAGGGAGAGCCCGAAGAGGACGTGCGTGTCTATACCTATCAGATGCTGCACGACGAGGTCTGCCGTTTTGCCAATGTCCTCAGGAAGAAAGGCGTCAAGAAAGGGGACCGGGTAGCCATTTACCTGCCCATGGTGCCGGAGCTTGCCATCTCGCTTTTGGCTTGTGCTCGTCTGGGGGCGGTCCATTCGGTGGTCTTTGGTGGTTTTTCCGCCGTGGCCCTGCAGAGTCGTATTGAGGACTGTCACGCCAAGGTGCTGATTACCGCTGATGCCGTACTCCGTGGCGGCAAGGCTATTCCGCTCAAGCCCAATGCCGACGAGGCTCTGCTGACCTGCCCCAGTGTGGAGAGCTGTATTGTTGTTCGCCGTGCCGGCATTGAGGTCGAGATGCAGGAAGGGCGTGACTGCTGGTGGCACAAAGAGGTCAATGGACTGGATATCACCTCGGTCTGTGAGCCCGAGTCGATGGATAGCGAGGACATGCTCTTTATCCTCTATACCTCCGGTTCCACTGGGAAACCCAAGGGTGTTGTTCACACCACTGGTGGCTATTTGACCTACGCCATGCACACCACTCAGTGGGTTTTTGATCTCAAGGATGACGATGTCTACTGGTGCACCGCCGATCTTGGTTGGATTACCGGCCATAGTTACATCCTTTATGGACCTCTCGGTCTGGGTGGCACCACGGTGATGTTTGAAGGCGTGCCCTCCTATCCGGGGCCAGATCGGTTCTGGAAAATTGTCGAGAAATTCAAGGTCAATATTTTTTATACCGCACCGACTGCCATCCGTGCGTTGATGCGCGAAGGCGTTGAGCCGACTAAAAAATGGGATATGTCCAGTCTGCGAATCCTCGGGTCGGTTGGTGAGCCGATCAACCCAGAGGCCTGGATGTGGTACCACATCAATGTCGGCAAGGAGAAGTTGCCCATCGTTGACACCTGGTGGCAGACTGAAACCGGTGGTATCATGATTTCGGCCCTGCCGTACGTCACCCCGCTCAAGCCGGGTTCTGCGACCCTGCCACTTCCGGGTATCGATGCGGCTATCTTCAACGAAGAGGGTCAGGAGGCCAGCCCCAACGAAGGCGGACATCTGGTTATCCGCAAACCCTGGCCGGGCATGCTCCGTGGCGTTTTCGGCAATCCGGAGCGTTACAAGAAAGCCTATTTCAACCGTTATGCGGATATCTATGATCCGGAAGACGGGGCGCGTAAGGATGAGGACGGTTATTTCTGGATTATGGGCCGTTTGGATGACGTTATTAATGTTTCCGGCCATCGTCTGGGGACTGCGGAAATTGAGTCCGCTCTGGTTGCCCATGAGGCGGTTGCCGAGGCTGCAGCCGTTGGTATGCCGCATCCGATCAAAGGGCAGGCTATTTTTGCCTATGTCACCCTGATGTCTTGGGCTGAAGAGACCGAAGAGTTGCGCGCCGAGCTGCGTCAGCATGTGCGTAAGGAGATCGGGCCGATCGCCTCGCCTGACGTGATTCAATGGGCTCCGGGCCTACCGAAGACCCGTTCCGGCAAGATCATGCGCCGGATTCTGCGTAAGATCGCAGCCAACGACTTTAAGGATTTCGGTGATACCTCCACCTTGGCTGATCCTTCGGTTGTTGATCAGTTGGTTGAGGCCAAAAAACAGATGGGCTGATTGTTTTATCTGACGTGAGCGTCGTGGCGGTCTTGGCCTCTACGGCTGATCCATCACCAACAGGCGGGGTGCTTTGCATCCCGCCTGTTTTGTTTGCGGGCTTCACTGTGTCATTTTTTCTTTGCAACATTTGATTTCATGGTATCATGGAGAGCTTTGCGGGGAGAAGGGAATAGCCGTTTGCCTCATCATCGGTTCTGGCCCGTGGCTCCCGGGTCTGGCTAAACAGTCCTCCCTTTCGATGTGGGGAGTCCTCGGCAAAGATGAGAGCGTCGAAAAAAAAAATCGATCTCCTACGTTGCAGCTTTTTTCCCGATACTCGGCATACCTTACGTATGACTTCGCACTGTGGAAAAGACTACACCTTGTATAGCTGTGTTTTTATTGAGCCATCTCTTTGATCGTGATGGCCTTGAAAAAACAAACAACGGAAATCTGTATCTCAAAGCAAAGGTTGCGAAGCGCGAAACATCGTTTTCGGGGCTTTGCATGAGAATGACATTAACTCACGCCATTACAACACAATGACCGGTAACGACATTCGCAAAAGTTTTCTGGATTTTTTTGAGAGCAAAGGCCATACCCGGGTCGCCGCCTCCTCCCTCGTCCCCCACGACGATCCCACGTTGCTGTTCACCAACTCGGGCATGGTCCAGTTTAAAAAGGTGTTCATGGGTGAGGAAACTCGGCCCTATGTCCGAGCAACCACGGCGCAGAGTAGTGTCCGTGCCGGGGGAAAACACAACGATTTGGAAAACGTCGGTTACACGGCCCGTCACCACACCTTTTTCGAAATGCTGGGCAACTTTTCCTTTGGCGATTATTTCAAGAAGGATGCCATTGCTTTTGCCTGGGAATTTTTGACCAAAAAACTTGGCATCGACCCCAATAAGCTCTGGGTCTCGGTTTATAATGACGATGACGAGGCGTATGCCCTCTGGGAGCAGGTTGAAGATCTGCCCAAGGGGCGGATTGTGCGCATGGGCGAGAAGGATAACTTTTGGGCCATGGGGGATACCGGTCCCTGCGGTCCCTGCTCCGAGATTCACATCGATCAGGGGGCCGAGGTCGGTTGCGGTCGGCCCGACTGTGTCCTGGGCTGCGATTGTGACCGCTTTCTCGAACTTTGGAATCTGGTGTTCATGCAGTTCTACCGCGATGAACACGGAACCATGACGCCACTGCCCAAGCCCTCCATCGATACCGGCATGGGCCTGGAGCGGGTAGCTGCTGTTTTGCAGGGCAAATTCAATAACTTTGATTGCGATCTTTTTACCCCGATCATCGACTATGTGGCAGGCCTGGCCGGCAAAAAATATCAAGACGACAAGGCCGATGACGTTTCTATGCGGGTTATTGCCGATCATGCCCGTGCCACCGCCTTCCTCGTGGCCGACGGCGTGCTGCCCTCCAATGAAGGGCGTGGTTACGTGCTGCGCCGTATCATGCGCCGGGCGATTCGCTATGGCCGCGCTCTTGGCCTGAGTTCATTCTTCCCGGGCGTGTGCGCGCTGGTCACCGAGCAGATGGTTGAGGCCTATCCGCATCTGGCCGATACCCGCGAACTTTTGGCGAAGGTGGTTACCAACGAAGAACAGCGTTTCAGTGAAACCTTGGACCATGGGTTAAATAAACTGGATCAGGAGATTCGGCGGTTGAAGAAAGAGGCTGGTGATGAGGCGGTCATTGCTGGCGATTTTATCTTCAAGCTCTACGATACCTATGGTTTCCCGGTGGACATCGTTCGCGATATTGCCATTGAGAAAGGGATTGCCTTTGACGAGCCAGGCTTTGCCAAGGCTATGGAGCAACAGCGGCAACAGTCGCGTAAATCCTGGAAGGGAGGTGATGTCGATCACCTTGAAGCCGGGATTATCGAACTAGGTAACCAGGGCAAAAGAGCCGAGTTTATCGGTTATGGAACGACTCAGGGCGTGTCGACCGTTGATGGCATCGTTGGCCCATCCGGCCAGCTCATTGAATCTGCACAGGTCGGGGAGAAGCTGCGCATCTTTTGTGCCCAGACTCCGTTCTATGCCGAATCCGGCGGTCAGGTCGGCGATCAAGGCGAGATCGTCTGGCCCGAGGGGCGTTTTGTCGTCAGCAAGACCTTTGCCCCCATCAATGGGATTATTCTCCATGAGGGGCAGCTTGCCCAGGGCGAGTTGAAGGTTGGCACCCGGGTAGAGTTGCAGGTGGCCGAGCGACGCAATGACACCGCTCGCAACCACACCGCCACCCACCTGTTGCAGGCGGCGATGAAAAAGGTATTGGGCGATCATGTCAAGCAGGCAGGTTCTGCAGTTGATCACAACCGCTTGCGGTTCGACTTTACCCATTTTTCTCCCCTGACCCATGGTGAAATTTGTACCATTGAACAGCTGGTTAACGTCGAGATCCGCCGCAATGTGGCGGTTGACACCACGCTGCTTGGCCGTGAACAGGCTATTGCTGAAGGGGCTACCGCCCTTTTTGGTGAGAAGTACGGCGAAGAGGTGCGGGTGGTTCGTATCGGGGAATTCAGTAAGGAACTCTGCGGTGGAACCCACGCCGGTCGAACCGGAGACATCGGTTTTTTTAAAATAGTCGTGGAAACCGGTATTGCCGCCGGTGTGCGCCGTATCGAGGCCGTTACCGGGGTCGGGGCAGTGCACTGGGTTCAGGAGCTGGCCCGTCAGGCCACAGCTATCAGCTCGGTCATCTCCGGGCCCATCGAAGGTGCGGTCGATAAGATCCAGGGCTTGCTCAAACGGCAGAAGGAACTGGAGCGTCAGATCGCCAATCTCAATGCCTCCATGGCGTTGTCCGACCTGGATCAGCTGCTGGCTGCTGCCGTCGATATTGACGGGATGCAGGTTATCGCCAGCCGGGTGCCGCTTGATTCGCCCAAGACCCTACGGGAAATCGGCGATAAGGTCCGGGATAAACTGGCCAGCGGTATCATTGTTCTCGGGGGTGAGTATGACGGCAAGGCTGCTCTTTTGGCCATGGTGAGCAAGGATCTGACAGGTCGGATCAAGGCCGGTGATTTGGTTAGCCGGGTGGCCACCATTGTCGGCGGTAAGGGGGGCGGACGTCCTGATATGGCTCAGGCCGGTGGTTCCATGCCCGACAAACTCGACGAGGCGATCGGCAGTGTCGCGAGTATCATCAAGGGGCTCGGGGGCATTTGAAGCCTTCGTCCATATCCTGATGACCTCGTAAACAATAAAAAAACCGATCATCATGTATCACATTAACAGTAAGTTACGAAGCACGAAATGTCGTTCTCGTGGCTTTTTACGAGAACGACAATCATGAATACACTTTCGGAACAGCAACGCATTGTCATCACCGGGGTTGGCCTGGCCGCGCCCGGCGCCTCCAATCTGGAAGGATTTCGCGCCAATCTCCTTGCGGGAAAGAGCGGCATCTCCACGCTTGATCTGCGTTATATGGGTGTCCATCCTGCCGGTCTTTGCAGTTTTGCCGAAACCCGCTACCGTAAGAAGCGGGAAAACAGCCGCGGTACCCGTGCGGGCTGCATCGGTGTTTACTGCGCCAACGAGGCCTTGGTGGATGCAGGCATTGATTTCACCACCTATGATCGAGCCAACACCGGTGTTTATATCGGTTTGACCGAGCACGGCACGGTTGAGACCGAAAACGAAGTCTACAACATTAGCCAGTACGACTATGATGTCAACTACTGGACCCATCACCATAACCCCCGCACTGTGATCAACAATCCTGCCGGGGAGATTACCATGAATCTCGGGATCACCGGGCCCCATTATGCCATCGGTGCCGCCTGTGCCGCAGGCAATGCCGCCTTGATTCAGGGTGTGCAGATGCTGCGCCTGGGAGAAGTTGACCTGGCGCTCTGTGGTGGTCTTTCCGAGTGCGTGGGCTCTTTTGGCATCTTTGCCTCCTTCCGCTCTCAGGGTGCCTTAGCCGAGCATACAGACCCAACCAAGGCAAGTCGTCCTTTTGATATGGACCGCAATGGCATTGTCATTTCCGAAGGCGGCTGTCTGTTCACTCTGGAGCGACTCGATCGGGCGCTGGATCGCGGTGCCAAAATTTATGGTGAGATCACCGGGTATGCGATGAACTCCGATGCGCGTGATTTTGTCCTCCCCTACGGGCCACGGCAGAAACAGTGTATGGAGGCCGCTCTCAATCGTGCCAGACTCAAACCCGAGCAAATCACCATCCTCAACGCCCATGCCACCGGCACCAAGCAGGGAGATGTGGAGGAGTGTAATGCCATCCGCGACACCTTTGCCGGCTGTACCAACACCTGGATAAACAACACCAAATCGAGCATCGGTCATGCCATGGGCGCGGCCGGAGTATTGGAGTTGGCGGGTAACCTACCCTCGTTCACCGACAATATGGTTCATCCGACCATCAATATTGACAACCTCGATCCGGATTGTGCGCTCCCCGGACTGGTCGCCAACACTGCCCAACAGCTCCCCCAGGTTGATGCCATCCTTAATAATTCTTTTGGTATGCTGGGGATAAATTCGGTGGTGATTGTAGAGAGATTTGTGGCGAACTAAGGGTATCTGTGGTATTTCTCACAGCTTTCTCCCCAGCCAAACGACGACTATTATTTTTATTATATAAAGGAAACGAAGTATGACCCGTGACGAAATCAAGGATGTAATCCTTGAAATCATAGCCGATATTGATGAAGAAGCCGATTTTGACAACCTCGATGCCGATGCGCCTCTGCGCGATCAGCTTGATCTCGACTCCATGGACTTTCTCGACATTGTTATGGAGCTGCGTAAGCGCTACAAACTACAGATTCCGGAAGAGGAGTACCCGCAACTGGCGACCCTGACCAGCTGCGTCAACTACCTGGAACCGAAACTGCAAGACGCCTGATTCTCTCTCAGCGCTTCACCGAAGAGTACATCGGTGGAGCGCTTTTTCTTCCCATTCACTCATGGCTGCGTATCAGCTCATCATCATTGGCGGCGGACTGTCCGGATTAGCGGCAGGAATCCGTGCTGCCCGCTTTGGATATAAAACGCTGATTCTCGAGCAGCATGGGTTGCCCGGCGGACTCAACTCCTTCTATACACGGCAGGGCCGGTTGTTTGAAACCGGACTGCACGCGATGACCAACTGCGCCGCCCCACGCGACAAGCATGCCCCGCTCAACCGACTGTTTCGCCAATTGCACCTCTCCCGTAAACAGTTCAATTTTCATGAACAGATTGCCTCTGAAATCCGTTTTCCGGAGCGCCACTTACGTTTCACCAACGATCCTGCGGTACTGGAGGCGGAGATTGCCTGTTGTTTTCCCGCCCGAATTGATGCATTTTGCCGGTTGAAAGAACACATTGCCGCCTATGATCCCTTTGCGGTAGTGCCGTGGCGTTCAGCGCGCAGTTTTTTGCATACGCAGCTCCAAGAACCTGCACTTGAGGAAATGCTGCTTTTGCCGCTGATGGTGTACGGCAATGCCGAGGAGCAGGACATGGACCTCGGTCAGTTTGTGATCATGTTTCGGGCCGTGTTTGAAGAGGGCTTTTTCCGACCCGATACCACCATGCGCGAATTTCTTGCGCTGCTGGTGGACCAGTACCGCGACTTCGGTGGAGAGCTACGGTACCACTCTCCGGCCGCCCGGATCACCACCCGGGAGGGCAAGGTGAGCGGAGTTTGTCTGGAAAACGGTGAGGTGCTCGAAGCCGATACCGTCCTTTCCACCGCCGGGGTTCCCGAGACCATTCGCCTCTCCGGATGGTCCGCCGATCCGCATGCATACAGCGGCCGGATGAGTTTCATGGAGACCATCTCCGTACTCCCGGCGGATAAAATCGCAGCACTGGGATGGGAGCAAACGATTATTTTTTATAACACCCGATCCGCATTGCAGTACCGGCGGCCGGATGATTTCCTCGATACCTCCTGGGGGGTCATTTGTTTTCCCGAACACTTCTCCGGGCTCCCGGCCTGCGAGACCGGGCAGATACGAGTGACCAACCCTGCCAGCTATCCGCTGTGGAAAGGGCTTACGCCTGCAGACTATGTGAACCAAAAGCAGCGTTTTACCCGCATGGCCACCAAGGCCAGTGAGGAAATTATTGGGAATTATCAGCCGTCCATTGTATATCAGGACAGTTTTACCCCGGTCACCATTGAGCGCTTTACCCGTAAGGCAGAGGGGGCGGTATACGGCAGCAGCCGTAAAATCAAGGATGGTCGGACCCCATGGCCCAATCTCTTTGTTGCCGGAACCGACCAGGGGTATCTCGGCATTGTCGGGGCCATGCTCAGCGGCATAACGGTGGTCAATCAGCACATTCTACGCTGAGATTGCGTCCACCTTTTTTTGCGGGGTGGTGGTACGCGGTGCCTTCACGATCAGTACAAAGACCCATGGAGAACAATGCATTTCACGCCTTTGGATTCCCTGCAATCGCAGTATGACGTTGTTGTTGTTGGTTCCGGCCTCGGCGGACTCACCAGCGCCAACCGGTTGGCAGCAGCCGGTCATTCCGTGCTCCTGCTGGAGCACCATATCCAGCTCGGCGGACTGGCTACCTGGTTCAAACGCGGCGGCCATATCTTCGACGTCTCCTTGCACGGCTTTCCCTATGGCATGGTCAAAACCTGCAAAAAATACTGGGGCAAGGCCATTCGTGATTCCATTGTTCAGCTGAAAAATATCGTCTTCGACAATCCGCAGTTTTCACTCACCACCACTTTCAGTAAAGAGGATTTCATCCGTATCCTTCAGGTGCACTTTGGGATCAAACAGCAGGTGGTCGAAGATTTTTTTGCCACCGTGGATGGAATGAATTTTTACGACGACCAGTCTCTGACCACCCGGGAGCTGTTCGATCAATTTTTTCCCGGTCGCACCGATGTCCACCGGCTCTTGATGGAGCCGATCACCTACGCCAATGGCTCCACTCTAGATGAGCCGGCCATCACCTATGGGATCGTCTTTTCCAATTTCATGAACCGGGGTGTGTTCACCTTTGAAGGCGGCACCGACAAACTGATCGGGATGATGAGCCGCGAACTGCTGGACAAGGGCGTGGATATCTGTACCGGTGCCCGGGTTGACCGGGTCATCGTCGAGAATGGGATAACCACCGGTGTGGTGGTTAAGGGCCGCGCCATCAAGGCGAAGGCGGTGATTTCCAATGCCGGCATCACCAACACCATAGATCGCCTGGTTGGTTGGGAGCAGTTTACACCCGATTTTCTTGGTCGTTTCAGCAAGGTTGAGGTCAACAACTCCAGTTGTCAGGTCTACTTCGGTATCCGCAATGGAGAGGTGATCGACGATATCGGTGATCTGCTCTTTACCTCGACCGCAGAAGCATTTTCCTCCGAGGAGATGCGGCGTGTGGACACAAAAAGTCGTACCTTTTCGTTGTACTATCCCAGGACTCGCCCGGAGGCGAAGCCGGATTACACCATCGTGGCCTCAATGAACGCCAACTTTGATGACTGGGCCGGGCTTGATAAGGCTGACTACCGTGCGGCCAAAGAGGCGATGATCGAGCGCTGCCTGGTCGACCTGGATCGCTACATCCCCGGTGTTCGTGACAAGATCGACACCATTGAATCAGCCACACCCCGGACCTTCCACCGTTATACCCTGCACACCAAGGGCACTTCCTTTGGCACCAAGTTTGAGGGGCTGGATATTTCCCGTTCCCTGCACAAGGAAATTGCTGGCCTGTTTCATGTTGGTTCGGTGGGGATCATCATGAGCGGTTGGCTGGGAGCGATTAACTACGGGGTGATCGTGGCCAATGATGTGGATGGCTATATAAGGAGTTGAGAAGCGTACCCGGTTGACGACAATGGTTCTGCAAAAGCAACTCTAAGGGAAAAAACATGCTCGAATTTGAAGGGAAAAAGGCTGTGATCACCGGGGCTACCCGCGGTATCGGCCGCGCGATTACCGTGGCGCTACTGGCCAAGGGCGCGACGGTGGTCGGACTTTTCGCCGGCAATCAGGCGGCAGCTGAGGCCATGCGGCAAGACTGCGCCCAGCACGGCGACCGTCTTTTTCTGCAACAGCTTGATGTCAGCGATTTTCAGGCCGTGTCGAGCTTTTTTGCCGAACTGGAAGAACGATGGGAGACCCTTGATATCCTGGTCAACAATGCCGGGATTCGTCGTGATGCCGTTCTGCCGATGATGAAGGAGGAGGACTGGCGTCGTGTGATCGATGTCAATCTCACCGGCGGCTACACCACCTGCAAATTTGCAGTGCCGTTGATGATGAAACAGAAGTTCGGTCGCATTCTTTTTGTCACCTCGCCCATGGGGCATCTCGGCTTTGCCGGCCAGGCCAACTATTCTGCCTCCAAAG
>JAQUEZ010000077.1 GCA_028684915.1 Desulfobulbus sp. | reverse complement strand
AGTCTGCCCCCTTGAGCAGGGTTTTGATGAGCGATTTGGAACCGGTTAGCGCTGCCACCTTTTTACCGACGGAGGAGAGGCCATGTTCATCGGTGATCCGGCGTCTCAGGGCCCCGACAATAGCGTCGGTGGGGACCTTGTTGGGACATTTGGCCACACAGGAGCCGCAGAGCAGGCAGAGACTGATCTCCTCGCGAAGTCGATCATCAAGCTCCGCCTCACCGGCTAAGACCGCTGCGGCAAGAACAATTTTTCCTCTGGCCACCGAACCCTCGCGCCCGGTTTCACGGTAGACAGGGCAGTGGGCCTGACAGGCGCCGCAACGGACGCATTGGGCAAGTATTTCGCGGTACTCTTTAAGTTGTTTCTGATGACTCATACTGCAGGTGTATCCAAAGATGGGGAAATTTCCCGTGCGCAGATTTGGGGAAATATTTTTCCAGGATTCATGATGTTGTTGGGGTCAAGCGCCTGTTTAATGGCACGCATGGTAGCCAGGGTCTCCGGGCTCAATTCTATGCCGATGTAAGGGGCTTTGGCGGTGCCGATCCCGTGTTCACCACTGACCGAACCGTTTAACGACACCGCGGTTTTGAAGATTTCCTTGAGTACCTTCTCAACTTTCTCCTCCATGCCGGGTTCCTTGAGGTCGACCATGACATTGACGTGGATATTGCCGTCACCGGCGTGGCCGAAGTTGACGATTGGTACCTGGTAGTGGGCTGAAATCTTTTCCAAGGCACGGATCATCTCCGGCACACGCGATCTGGGGACAACGATGTCCTCATTGAATTTATTGGGGTTGAGGTTGCGCAGGCTGGGGCTGACTGCACGCCGAACTTTCCAGATAGCCTCCGATTCTTCGGGCGTTTCCGCAATCCTGGTTTCCAGAATCCCCAGGGAGCTGATCAATTCGAGAATGCGCGCAACTTGGCCATCCAACTGGTCTTTGGCCCCGTCCACCTCGATGATCAACACTGCCTGACAGGCCTCAGGTAGGTCAAGCGGGGTAGCCTTACGCACGCAAGAAATGGCCGATCCATCCATGAATTCCAAGGTGGTGGGGATGATCTTGCCGCGAATAATAGTTGAAACCCCCTCTGCAGCCCCTTCAATTGAGGCAAAGGCGACCAGCATGGTTTTGCGGGCTTCGGGTTTGGGGAGCAGCCGAAGGATGATCTGGGTGACCACGCCAAGTGTCCCTTCTGCACCGACAAAAAGCCGGGTCAGATCGTAGCCGACCACGTTTTTCATGGTTCGACCACCAGTCTGAATGATGTCGCCCTTGGGGGTGACAACTGTCAGCCCGAGCACATAGTCACGGGTGACGCCGTATTTAACGCAGCGCGGTCCCCCCGCACATTCGGCAATATTGCCGCCAAGGGTGGAAAAATCCTTGGATGCCGGATCCGGGGGATAAAAAAGTCCGAGTTGTTCCACCTCCCGTTGTAGATCTCCGGTAACCACGCCGGGCTCGACCACGGCAATCAGGTTATCGGTATCGATTTCGAGGATGCGGTTCATTTGGGTGAGAACAAGGACAATCCCCCCGTGGATCGGCAGGCTGCCGCCGGTAAAGCCGCTGCCCGCTCCGCGGGGTAGAAGGGGGATTTTCTCCCGGTCGGCCAGGCGGACAATGCGGCTGATCTCCTCGGTACTCCGCGCATGGACCACCACATCAGGCAGGCATTGGCGCTGGGTGGCGTCAAAAGAGTGGGTGATCCGGTCGACAGTGCGACAGGAGACGTTGTCCTCGCCGGCGATCTTCACCAGTTGTTGTACTATTTCTTCGCTGAGCATGGATCCTTTTTATTTGCTGTGACCGGGCAGGTGGACCGTCATTTGCGGGAAAGGAATCTCCCAGTTGTTCTGATTGCAACATTCAACGCACCAGCGGGAAATGGAGCGCTCGATTTTGCCGATCGATGGAGCTTGGTCGCCTTTCATGTTGGCAAAGATAACCACATCAAGGGAAGAAGCGCCGGCTTGAAGAAAGTCCACTGAAAGACTCAGGCAATCTTCAGCAAAACCATTTTCCTCAAATTTCTGTTGGATGTAAGCGTTGAGTTTGACCAGCACCGTGGTGGTGATCTCTTTTTGCAGATCATAGGAGAGACCAAAGACCACCCGAATGAAAAAATTGGTGGAAAGATTTGCCGGTGACAGGCTGAGGAAATCAGCGGTGGGGAAAAGAGTCTTTCGTCCGCCAAGCTCCACGACCTCCACCAGTTCGTGAGAAAGACTCACCACCTTGGCATTGAATCTACCGTCAATGGCAACCCAATCACCCTTTTGGCAGGGAAACCAGGGCTCATTGGGCTCAAAGGGACGGGAAACCAAGCCGATCATGTTTTCAATCGGAACCCGCAGATGACGCCCCATGGTCGGGTTGTACAGCTTGCAAAACACATTGATTGCCTCGACCTTCCAGGGCACATTCTGGTAGATAACCCGTTCACCCTCCCGAATCGACCCCATATTGAGCATCAAACGTGCCTGCTGCCACATCTTGGGGAGGGTCTGACGGATGGTCCAGACTAGCCCAAGCATGAGGACAATGGCGGCACTGAGCAAAAACCAGTCTTCGGCCAGATAAAGGGCGGCAATAAGCCCAGAAATAGCGGCAATAACAGAAAAAAATTGAAAAAAGACCGCAAGGAAACGAATATGAGCCGGTCGATTTTCTTTGCGGGCACCTGGGAGAAAGCGGAACAACAGGCGCGCAAGTAATCGAATACCAAGCAGAATACCGATAAAAACGCTTAAGGCGATGAGGAGAAACCAACCGCGGTCGCGGAAAAAATCACGGATGGATCGACCGGTGCTCTGAAAGATGGAAACATCATTGGCCTCCAGTTGCATCAGTTCCCGTCTGGCTAAATCGAGTTTCCCGTCGATTCGTTTTTCCATGTTCTGCCAGGCCGGCAACAGCTCACTTAAGTAGGCTTTAATTTTGCCGTCTTTGGTCTGCTCGACCAGATAGTCGATATGATCCACCGCCTTATGGGCGACGGTCGACTGTTTTTGGTAGATACCGATGGTATCCTTAAGTTCCGATTTCTGCCGCGCCTTGGCAGTGAGTTGCTTGAGTTGCTTGATGCTGGGTTCAACCAGAGTGGACAACTCTTGCTTCCAGCTAAAACTAGAGTCCTGCTTATCGGAAAAGACTGCCGAGTCAACACCGGTGGCTAATCGTTCAAAATCAATGCTCGTCTCGTTAAGTTGCTTGTCCAACTGGACAATTTCTTCCTGAAGACTTTGCTTCTCCGATTCTGAACGGCTGCTTTTCAGTTTTTTGGTGGTCGCTGCAATTTGTTGTTTCAGGGTTTTTTGCAACTCCATCAGGGAGGTGAGCATCTGCAGCGTGTCGCCGGTTCTCTGCGCCCGATCCTGTTTTTCCAGTTCCTTAGTGAGAACCGATTCAATCTTAATCTGATCTGCCTCTTCACCCGTCCCATTTTTATTGTTTTTTACTTCAGGGGCAGCGGCCGGCTTGCGGGCTATTTTGGCATTGCCGTTACTTTTTACAGCCTGGTGCACCTTGGGCAAGTTTTTGTCCGTATTGCCCGATGGAGCAGGAACCGCCTCCTTGATTGTTTTAGGGGGATCCTTCTTTTCCGGAGTAATGAGTAAAGCCGGGGCAACCGTTGGTTTCTGCTTCTGAGGCAGCCAGGCCGGTGCTTGAGCCGCAGGTTTTGCCACAGGCGGAGCAAGAAGGAGCGGTGGGGGGGATTGCGTCTCAGATGCTACTGGCTGCGATTCGGCATGCAACGGGGCGGCCAAGGAGAACAGCAGGGGCAGAACGAACAGAAGGCGCATAAACGAAAATCCTGGGAAAAGGTTATCGGGTCGACAAGTAAAAAGAGAGGGGGATGGTGCGACAGCGGTAAGCGGTGATGCTCAAGGTGCCAGGCGTTCGATGGACCAGAGGCCATCCTCGTTTTGACGATAGAGAAAACGGTCGTGGAGACGGCTTGTCTGGCCCTGCCAGAACTCAACCGACTGGGGACGAACCCGGTAGCCTCCCCAGAAATCGGGAAGGGGAATCTCACCTTTGAGAAACTTATTTTTGATTTTTTCCAGTTCCATCATCAATATTTGGCGTGAACTGAGTACCGAACTCTGCTTGGATATCCAGGCGCCCAATTGACTTTCCCGGGGACGAGTCGCAAAATATCTGGCCGATTCCGCAGCGCTGATCTTTTGGGCCGTACCGGTAACCGAAACCTGGCGAGCGAGCTTAACCCAGGGGAAGAGTAGGGCCACTTTATGATTTATTTCAATTTCATGAGATTTGCGGCTGCCATAATTGGTAAAAAAGACAAAACCTTCCCGGTCATAGAACTTCAACAGCACCGTGCGTAGAGTCGGTTGGCCGTCGCTGCCAACCGTAGCCAAGGTCATGGCATTGGGTTCGGGCAATTCGGCACTGCAGGCCTCTTGAAACCAACGCTCGAATTGGTCGTAGGGGTCGTCTGCGAGCATGGCCCGGTTCAAGACAGGGTTAACGTATTCTTTGCGTAATCCTTGAATATTCATAGCTACACTCCGTGGGGCAAATAATCTCCTCACTGTAAGGAGCATTTCTAGTCAGGTCAACTCTGAGCGAAAGAAAGGCCCTGTAGAAAGCAGATCAATGGACATCCAACCCTGTTTTGCCTCTTAGGCAGAATTTGCCTGGGTAAAAGCGTAAGGCAATTTGAGAGGGAATCCGTTTGTTGAGGCCCCAAGAAGGAGGCCGAACCGTAAAATTTACACCGTTTGACCGGTCATGATCTCAAGCAAAGTGGGGAGCGCGGTAGCACTTGATTCCTGGATAAAAAAGCCGTGCGGAGTTCCCTGGGCCAACTGGGAGAAGGTGTTCGGTTCGATATTGATATCAACGATAATCCCGTCGTTGCGGTAAACCTCGCGTGCCACCTGGTTGGGTAGGTTGGTGGCACCGGCTGTGCCGACAATCAACAGTAGGGCGGTTTGCCTGGCTGTGGCCAGAGAACTGTAAAAGTGGTAGTGGTGTTCGTTGTAGCTCTCGTCGAAAAGGAGAATATGTGGCCGGGTGCGGGCACCGCAGAGCGGGCAGCGCAGGGATTTATGATCCGCTTCGGTGAGTTTCTCCTCCTTGCTTTTGGGACGTACGCTCTCGGGAAGAGGGTAGATGGCTTCGCTGCACTCCAAGGAACAGCGCATGAAAAAGACATTGCCGTGGATTTGGTAGGTTCGTGCAAGGGAATTGCCGGCCCGGAGATGGAGTCCGTCGACATTCTGGGTGATAAGGGTGAACCGGTCGCCGTAATATTTTTCCAGCGCCACCAGGGCAAGATGGCCGGGGTTGGGATCAGCTGCACCGCAGACGCCCATGCGGTAGAGGTACCATTTCCAGACTTCATCGGGCATCTGACAGAACATGTGGAAGGTGGCCATCTCTTGAGGCTGATACACTTTGGAGCCTATTGTCCAATAGCCTTCAGGGCCGCGAAAGGTAGGAATTCCGCTCTCTGCGGAAATTCCGGCTCCGGTGAGGACAGTGATTTTGCCGTCTTCACTTCCGATTTTCCGCAAAAGTTGCCGTTTCTCTTCCTGCATAACACCCCCAATTAGGTAATACGTGGGTCCAGAGCACTGTGAATTCTGAATCGCTGACTTAAGTCGAGAAAATCAGCTTTTTCAAGAAGTATTTCAAAGGAAGATCGAACCTGTGGCCTCTGGAAAAACGGCGGAATAGGTGGACTTTTTGGCCGTGATAGGCGTTTTAGGGGCTCACCTGCTGGCAGTCGCCAGTTTGAGCGCCAGTCCGGCAAAGATAGTCCCGGCGGCCCGATTGAGCCACTGTTGCGCCCAGTCGGATCGTCGCAGCCATGCGCCAAGGAGAGCGGCGAGTAAACTGATGCTGCCGAAGACAAGCAAGGTGGAGAGGATGAATAGTCCACCGAGAGTCAACATCTGCAGCGGCAAATGACCGCGTTCCGGCCGGGTGAACTGAGGGAGGAAGGCAAGGAAGAAGATCGACACCTTGGGATTGGTGACGTTCATGATGATGCCGCGAACATAGTAGCGGAACAGGCTCATTTCCCGTCCGCTTTTATCCTCAATCGATTCGGCCCCGGCATGAAAGGCTCCCCAGGCCAGATATACCAGGTAGGCTGCGCCAGCAAATTTGAGCAGATTAAAGGCAGTGGCCGAGGCCTGAAAAATGGCCGCTACGCCAAGTGCCACAGCTGCGGTGTGCACGATCAATCCCGTGCACAATCCAAGGGTGACCACCAGGCCAACGAGTCTGCCCTTCATTGCCGCCTGGGTGAGGACAAAGATATTATCCGGTCCCGGAGCCAAGGCTAGGAGGAGGGAGGTGGAGATGAACAGAACAAGAGCGCTGAGATCAAACATGATGGATTCGTCGAGAGGTAAAGGCGAAGAGTGGAACCAGGCACATACGGCGGGGTGCGAGGCCTGATTCCTGTTCAGGTTTCGATGGTTTCCTCGGCACGGGCAAAAGTCGGCTGTAGGCTGGCATCTTTGGGGTAAATCTTGAATTTTTCGATAAACCCTGTTGGCTTATAGCTGAGTTTTGCCTGGCGCAACCCCTGGTCGCCCATATCCTGTTCCCGATTGATGGTCTCGTAATCCTCCGGCAGGACTGAGGCAAAAGACTGGTTGATAAATTGGTACAGCCCTTTATACCCGGAAACCGCCTTTTCAAAATGAATCAGGTAAGTGGCCATGCCGCTCAGTTCTTCACCCAAGGCATAGGCCACGGGCCGATCTTCCACGTAGTAGATCCCGCCGCAGAGCTGCAGAGTATCGACCTGCTCCAGAGCCTCGCGGGCGGCGTCATAATCACCGGCCTGCTCGTTACCGGCACGCCAATCATCCAAAACTTGTACGGCATCGGCAATGTACTCCTCACGAAGTGGCCGAGCCGCATAGGTATGGTTGGAGACAAATGCTTTGATCAGATTGCGTTTTTTGTGGTAGTAGCGACCGCCGAGTACGGCTAAATCCTGCCGCCGGTAGAGATAATCAAAGTTATCCCGATCCTCAAGCACCCGGTAGCCAAGCTCGGCAAGTCGGGATGCCTGCTCCTTAGAAGCGGCTTTCAGTAGAGCGTGATTTTGAAAGAGCTGGGCCAAGAGGCCACTTTCCGGCAGGCCAAAGGGCAGCATGAAAAACGGTTGGCCGTTATCCTGCCCGAGCAGGGCGATTGTACCGTCGGCCAGACGGGTAAGGCGATAGCTATGGGCCTTTCTGAACAGGTAGATATTGGCGAAGGTGAACTCGGAAATACCGTCGCGAAGCTCCCGAAACATCGGGTGCAGCAGGGAACGGTGCACAAGGGTCAACTCACATGATTCTGGGTATTTGGGAAGCATGGACGACAACAGGGGGAGAAGGACAACGGGAAGCAGGTTACTCCAGGTAAACCCGCCGACTCGGCCAGGAAAAAGACGACTACACGTAAAAAAGTGCTGTGTCAGCGCCTACCTTAGCCATCATCCATCGGTTGGGCAACCCCGCAGGCTGTGCTATCTTTACAAGGGGTTATTGATCGTTCCCCAGGACCTTGCCGATGATCATTTCTTTGGTGTGGACGTCCGGCTCAGGGGTATTCCACTTGATAAACTGTTTTTCTACCCGCATAAAACTGCCGTTATCTTCCTTGCATAAATCGCAGATCGACTCGGCGTTGTCACGGTACATGATGATCTTACTGGCCGGATCACCGTGTTTATCAACAGCCGCCATCTTGCGGCAGCCGCAGTCAAGACGGATAACCGCCACGCCAACAGCATCCGGACTGCCTTCAATTATTCCTTCAATCATAGCCAGCTCGCCTTTTTCCGGGCCGTAGCCGTGTGCTTTCTTTTTCTCGATTTTTTTTGCCATGGAAAATCTCCTTTGCAAATAATGATGGACGGGCAAACAATCCATCACACTTTAAGAAATGATTCGGTAAAAACAAAGCTGTACAAGGAGGCGCTTTTCTCTCGGTGCAAAGGTCAAGTGTCGGGGAAAAGCTGCGACGCAGGAAATCAAAGTTTTTACGACGCCATCAACAAACATAAATGCCGCCTCTTTTTACCCTTGATTTTCACAGGTGCAAATGAAAAAAGAGCAGGTGCTTGTCGGCGGGTTGGAGGGCGGAGTGCATGGGGTTGATTATGGATCATTCCAGGCGGGTCACCCCCCAAATACCGCTACCGGGCCGTCGATCTTTTAACTTGACAAAGAATGGCCTGTCTTATAAAGAAAATCGATTCTTACGTATTGTTTTGCCTTGTACCCGAGGTTGTAACAACATCGTGTTTCGAGTTTTTAAATCATTCATTTGGAGGTTGTGCCATGTGGGAAATCGTTGTTGATAAAGACAAATGTTCTGGTGATGAAGAGTGTGTAAACGCTTGCCCCGCTCAGGTTTTCGAGATGCAGGATGGCAAGGCTGAGCCGGTTAATTCCGACGAGTGCCTTGGTTGCGAGACCTGTGTCGAGGTTTGCCCTGAGGGAGCCATCACCGTTACCGAGATCTGATTTTTTCAGAACATTCGGTTGTGGTTTGCAAGCCCATCCCTGTACGGGGGTGGGCTTCACTTGTTTTAAGGTGCTCTGTTACGGAAAGCAATTGATGACTGCACGAAAATTCAGCCAATGGGTTAAGCCGGGCGTCCCAAGATCGGTACACCTCTTTGCCGCCCCTTTTCTCTGGACAGCCGTTGGTTGCCTTTTGATGTATCGCGGCTATAACTGGATCAAGACAGAGCAGCATTACTGGTTACTTGCCCTCTCGTTTTCGCTCGGAACTCTGAAATCGATGCTGATCCTTGATAAGGTCGTCCGCAAATCCATCGAGCGAATTGTTCATTTCAAGGACAACACCTGCTTGGGCGCTCTTTACTCCTGGAAAAGTTGGCTGATGGTGGTCATGATGATGACTGCCGGTATCGTTATTCGCCGAGTGGGGCATCCGGGCCAGTTGGTAGGTATGTTGTATTGTGCCATCGGTTGGGCGCTTTGTTTCTCCAGCCGTCTTGGCTGGGCCCAGTGGTACTCTCTACGCAACGCACATTGAGAAGGCTGCATGAGATCTCTAAATCGTGTTACTGTCAGTCGATCGGCGCTTATTCACAACTTCCGTCTCTGTCGTCGATTGGCGCAAGGGGCGGCGATCATGCCCCTGATCAAATCCGACGGATACGGCCACGGACAGGTCGACTGTGCCCGTATATTTGCCGATGAGGGGGCTGCTGCCTTTGGCGTGGCCGAGGTTGTAGAGGGTATCCGCCTGCGTGATGCAGGTATAACTCTACCGATTTTGGTTCTGGCTGGGGTCATTCCCCAGACCCTGTCGGCACTGGTTGAGGCGAACCTGACCCCTGTGGTCGCTGATCGACAGGTCTTGGCGGAACTCGCACTCCTGGCTGCAAAACGGGATACGCCCCTTGAGGTGCACATCAAGCTTGATGCAGGCATGGGGCGCCAGGGAGTGCTTCCCGATGATTTTGTTGATCTGGTCCAGGCAGTGCGAGAGCAGAAACACCTCCAACTAGGCGGGGTTATGGCTCATTTTCCTTTGGCCGATGATCGCCGATCCGCCAACTCAGAGGAAGTACTTGCAGTCTTTAAGCAGACCACGGCCCAGCTTAGTCACCTGATTCCTGGCAAATGCTGTCTCCATCTTGCCAATTCCGGCGGATTATTTTATGTTGCCGACGCTCGGCTCGACATGGTGCGCCCTGGGATAGCCCTTTATGGCTATTATCCAGACGGCCTAGAGGGGCGGGCAACCGCCGCGCCGCCCCTGTTGCAGCCAGCCATGCGCTTTGCCACCCGTGTGCTTCAGGTGCGCGAGGTCCCGGCGGGCAAAGGCCTTGGCTACGGTCACCTGCATACCACAAGTCATCCCGCCACCATCGCCGTACTTCCGGTAGGATACGAGGATGGCTACCTGCGCATTCTCACCAACCGGGCATCTGTACTGGTCAACGGTCAGCGTGCACCGGTTGTCGGCAGGATTTCTATGAACCTGACCCTGGTCGATGTCACCGGGTTAGGCCTGGTGCAGCCTGGTGACGAGGTGGTGTTGCTTGGCCGACAAGGCGAGGCGGAGATTACCGCCGATGATATTGCAACCTGGATGGAAACCATCAGTTACGAGGTGCTTTGTTTGTTCGGCAACCTCAATGATCGTGAACTGGTGGACTGATTTCACGCCTGAGCCAATTGTCGTTGTTTTCGTCATGTACACATGATGAAGGCGACGTTTTCTGCTTCGTACCCGCAGTTTTTCTCTATGTATTGTGTTGCGATTTTTTAGGGATTTACGAGGCCATCACTCTTGATAAGTAGTCGGTCCAAGGACCGCAGTTTTAAGCCCATGATAAAATCACACATTAAAGAGATTGTTGACAGCTGTTTTCAGGAAGGTGTTGCCCAGGGATTATGGAGCGCCGCCGCTACCGGTCGTTATGCCATCGAAGTGCCCAAGCGTGAAGGGCAGGGCGATTTTTCCACCAACTTTGCCCTGGTGACCGCAGGTCTTGATAAATGCAAGCCCCGCGAGTTAGCGATGCAGATGATAGGCCTTCTCCAAAAGCAGCCGATGATCGAACGGGTTGAGGTTGCTGGTCCCGGTTTTATCAATCTTTTTCTTGCCAAAGATATCTGGGCCACCGTCCTTGCCCCCATTTATAAGCAGGATCACGAATTTGGTTTTTCACACGCAGGTGCGGGAAAAAAGGTGCTGGTGGAGTTTGTCAGCGCCAACCCCACCGGACCGCTCAGTGTCGGCCACGGCCGCAATGCAGTGCTTGGCGATGCCATTGCCCGGGTGCTGGCAGCTGCCGGTTATGCAGTGCAGCGCGAATACTACTTCAACGATGCCGGTCGACAGATGCGGGTATTGGGCGAATCGACCAGAGCCAGGTATCAGGAGCGGCTCGGCCTAGCCAACACCTTTCCCGAAGACGGGTATCAGGGCGATTATATTTACGATATCGCACAATCAATGATCGACGAGGGCGGTGATTCTTTTCAAGAGGCCGAGATCAGTGTGTTCAAGGATCGGGCGCAGCAGGCCATCTTTGCCGACATCGACTCCACTCTAAAACGGATTGGGATCGGTTTTGACACCTATTTCAACGAACACACGCTCTATGAGGATGGTCGCATCTATCAGGTGGTCGATGAGCTGAAGGCTAAAAATCTGGTGTATGAAAAAGAGGGAGCTACCTGGTTTAAGACATCGGAGCTTGGCCTGGAACAGGATCGGGTTATCATCAAGAGTACCGGCGAGCCAACCTACCGCCTGCCGGATATTGCCTATCATCTGGATAAGTTCAAACGCGGCTACGACTGGATGATCAACGTTTTTGGCTCTGATCACATTGCCACCGTGCCCGATGTCCTTGCCGGAATTCGTGCGCTCGGTTGCGACGACAGCCGTATCACCGTGGTCCTTTACCAGTTTGTCACCCTACTCAGAGACGGTAAGCAGGTGAAGATGTCGACTCGTAAGGCCACCTTTGTTACCGTAGATGAGTTGGTGGACGAGGTGGGCCCGGATGCCCTGCGTTTCTTCTTCTTGATGCGTAAGCCTGATAACCTGATCGAATTCGATCTTGATTTGGCCAAGAAGCAGAGCCAGGAAAATCCGGTTTTTTACGTCCAGTACGCTCATGCCCGCCTGTGCAGTATCGAGCGTCAGGCCAAGGAACAATCGGTCTCCAGTGAAGGCGCTGGCGAGTATTTGCAGCGGTTGTTTGAACCGGAAGAATACGCGTTGCTCAAAACCCTGGCCGATTATCCGCAACTGGTTGCAGGAGCCGCTGCTGATCTTGCTCCGCATCGGGTGATTTTTTATCTGATGGAACTGGCCGGACAATTCCATGGCTACTACAATAAGCACAAAGTGCTCACCGAGGATGCGGAGCTCAGCGCAGTCCGACTCTACCTCTGTGGCGCGGTGAAACGTGTATTGCGCAATGGCTTAGAGTTGATCGGTTTGAACGCACCGGAGAGCATGTAGCCCTCGGCTGCAGGTACTCTTTTGTATTGTGTTGTTGGCCTGAAAACGTTCAAGAACGATGTTTCGAGCTTGGTAACAGACGCTCGGTACGATGCGTCACTTCTCGGATTTTGACTTTTGACGAGAACGACAATTATTGCTTGCTTTTCCAGCGGGAAGACTTACCAAATACGGCGGGTATCGGCAACATCTTGTCCCTGCCCAAGACAACTCTACCGCCAGGCTTGCCTGAAACGCTATGAGACTGTTTACACGCAAAGGCGCGGCGACGGCAGCAGCGTCAGGGGATGCCGCCAAGCCGAGGAAGGCCAAAGCCTTTCGTATCGAGTTGGGCTGGCGAGGTATGCTTAGCCTGATACTGGTTTGTTTTTGTTTGTTTTTTTGGATGTTTGTGTTAGGAATCTGGGCCGGTCAGACCATTCTTTTTCCTCAACGGGATTCTCGGATGGCTTCTCAGGCCGCTGTGCAACAGTCACCTCCGGCTCGGATAGCCGAACCAGACGGTCCGCCCCGGTAAATTAGATCCACCTGGACTCAATGTTTGTTCGGCAATGAATGGTATACGAAGAAAGCGCCCCCCGAAACGGAAGCAGGTTTCAATTGTTGCAGCCCTTAGACAGGGACTCCGTCACCACCTCTCTAGCCGAGTATGCTGGTATGTTCCAGCGGTTGTGCCGGTTGTACTGTTTTTTCTTGCCCATCTCCTGACCCTGATCGCCTTTATTCTCATCCGTTATGAGTTGATTGCCCAGGACCCTGAGTTTTACAAAATCATAATTACCTGGGCCGTTTACGGTTTTGTTCCGCTTTTACTCTGTTCCTACGTTTGTTTTTTCGTCTTGGCTCGCCCCGGAATTTCATTACTTGCCAGGCAGTTATCCCAATGGTCCTCCGGCAATCTTCACTTAGCCAATGGGTGCGTATACGGAACAGGTATAGGTCTGGCACTGTTGCTGTTGTTGCAACCTGGGGTCGGCCCGAAATCACTGCTGTTATTTCTTATCGGTCTGACGAGTGGAGTGGGCAATTGGCAACTCTATCGCAGGCTGGTCGCGGTTGATCCCTTGGCCGGAATCCATCAGTTCGAACCGGTGGCCGATGAGCATGTTGAAGAGTAAGTTCTCCATCGGGTGATGGAAGAAGAGAGCGAATGTATGTCTGATAACAAAGTACAAAACATGGTTGGGCGAATCCGACCGGCACGGATGGGAGATGTTCGAGCAATCCACGCCTTACTCACCGTTTTTGCGGGAAAAGGTTTGATGCTTCCCCGTTCGATCAGCTCGCTTTACGACCACCTGCGTGATTTTGTGGTTTATGACGAGGCTGGGGCTATTTTAGGTATCTGTGCCCTGCATATCTGCTGGGATGATCTGGCGGAGATTCGTACCCTGGCTGTGGCCGAGGAACGGCAGAAGTGTGGTGTGGGGGCCATGTTGGTGGAATCCTGTCTGGACGAGGCAAAAAGCCTGGAGATATCGCAGGTGTTTGTGTTGACCTACCAGGCCGCCTTTTTTCGTAAATTCGGTTTTGTCGATCGTGATAAGCAGGAACTGCCCCACAAAATCTGGAGTGATTGCATTCATTGCTCCAAATTTCCGGATTGTGATGAGGATGCCCTGATCCGCACCACAAAGCTCAATTCAGCTTCCTGATTTACGGTCCAACAATTCTTATTTCAATCCCGGAGGCCAGTTGGCTCCGATGGAGATAGACGATGCTCGGAAAAATTCTGGCAAAGATTTTCGGCAGTAAAAACGACAGAATGATTAAGCAGTACCGGCGGATTGTGAAAACGATCACTGCCCTGGAACCCACGATTGAGCAGCTGACCGACGACGAAATCAAGGCCAAGACCGCAGAGTTCAAAGAGCGGTATGCCCAAGGGGAAACGCTAGACGACCTGCTGCCCGAGGCCTTTGCCGTTGTCCGCGAAGCGGCCAGACGTGTACTGGGTGAGCGCCATTATGACGTCCAACTTATCGGTGGTATCGTTCTTCATCAGGGAAAGATCGCGGAAATGAAAACCGGTGAGGGGAAAACGCTGACCTCAACGGCTCCGATCTACCTCAATGCCCTTTCCGGCAAAGGGGTACACGTGGTCACGGTCAACGATTACCTGGCTCATCGCGACCTTGAATGGATGAGCAAGGTCTATCACTTTCTCGGGATGACCACGGGCGCCATCCTTCACGATATGAACGATGAACAGCGGCGCGAGGCCTACGCAGCCGATATCACCTACGGTACCAACAACGAGTTCGGGTTTGACTACCTGCGCGATAACATGAAGTTTTCCTTGGATGATTACTGTCAGCGCGGGTTTAACTATGCCATTGTCGACGAGGTGGACTCCATTCTGATTGATGAGGCACGTACGCCGCTGATCATCTCCGGCCCGGCAGAGCAGACCACCGACCTCTACCAGAAAGTCAACGGGATCATGCGTCACTTCAAGCTTGAGGAACACTATACCAAGGATGAGAAGGCGCGCCAGGTGATGCTCACCGATGACGGCGTGGCCCTGGCCGAAGAACTGCTTGAACTGGATAATCTATACGATCCACGCAACATTAATCACCTGCACCACGTTAACCAGGCACTCAAAGCGCATATTATCTTTCAGAATGACGTTGATTATATTGTGCGTAACGGAGCGGTGGTTATTGTCGACGAATTCACCGGTCGGACCATGGAAGGCCGCCGCTATTCAGATGGGCTTCATCAGGCCTTGGAAGCCAAGGAAGGAGTCAAAATCGAGAAGGAAAACCAGACCCTTGCCTCGATCACCTTCCAGAATTATTTCCGGATGTATGACAAACTCGCGGGTATGACCGGTACCGCCGATACCGAGGCTCCGGAGTTTAAAAAGATTTATAATCTTGATGTCATCACGATTCCCACCCACCAGAAGATGATCCGCAAAGACTTTGCCGATCTGATCTATAAAAATCAGGTGGCCAAGTACCGCAACATTGTACAAGAGATCAAGGATCTCAATGAAAAAGGGCAGCCTATCCTTGTAGGAACCATCTCCATCGATGTTTCCGAGAAAATCTCGAAAATGTTGACCAAAGAAGGCATTGCCCATGATGTACTCAATGCCAAACAGCATGATCGCGAGGCAGAAATCATTGCCCAGGCCGGCCAGCGGGGCAGGGTAACCATTGCTACCAACATGGCTGGTCGGGGTACCGACATCAAGCTGGGCGAAGGCGTCCGTGAACTTGGGGGCCTGCACATTCTTGGCACTGGCCGCCATGAGAGCCGTCGTATCGACAACCAGTTGCGCGGTCGATCCGGACGCCAGGGAGATCCGGGGTCATCCCGTTTTTACCTCTCGCTGGAAGACGATCTGTTGCGCATCTTTGGTTCCGACCGTCTCAGTTCGATCATGGATAAACTGGGTATGGAAGAAGACGAACCCATTGAGCACTCCATGGTCACCCGCGCTATTGAGAATGCCCAGCGCAAAGTGGAAGGGCATAACTTTGATATTCGTAAGCACCTGCTCGAGTATGATGACGTCATGAACAAGCAGCGTGAAGTGGTCTACACCCAGCGTCGCGAAGTGCTGGAGGGAGATAATATCCGCCCTGCCATCGATGATTTTATTGGAGATCTGGTCGAGCAGGTGGCCGGCGAACTCGCCCCCAACCGGGTCAGTGCTGAGGAGTGGGAGTGGGAGACCATTGAAGAACGAGTCGCTCAGTACTTCAATTTCAAACCTGACTGGGATGAAGAAGAGCGCAACGAACTTTCTCATGCCGGCTTTATCGAAAAACTGCAAGAGTCGGTCCAGCAGGCCTATGCCATCCAGGAGGAGCGAAACGGCTCCGAGCAGATGCGCCAGTTGGAGCGGATGGTTATGTTGCAGATTGTGGACGGGCTATGGAAGGAGCATCTGCTACAGATGGATCACCTCAAAGAGGGCATCGGTTTGCGTGGCTATGGCCAGAAAAATCCGCTGCTCGAGTATAAGCGTGAGGGGTATGAACTCTTTGCCACTATGATTGAGGCGGTCAAACAGCACACCATTGCCAATCTGATGCGGATACAGTTAGTCCAGGATGATGAACTTGCCCGTTTGGAAGAGGAGCGTCGCGAGCAGCGTGAGCGAGAGATGGCGGAGATGAAGCGGCTCAGTGGTTCGGAGCCGGCCTCAGCGGTCGATCGTAAGCCGATCCAGCGAGCTGAGGATAAGATCGGCCGTAATGCATCCTGTCCCTGTGGTTCCGGCAAAAAATTTAAAAAGTGCTGCGGCCAGACAGGCTGAAGCCATAAACTCTTTCATTGCTGAGTAATAAGCCGTCTTCCCTTCCGGGGGAGCCGGCTTTTTTTGTTTGCCCGGCATGGCGGGCAAACCAGGAAGAAGACAATCCGAATCGCAAGGGCGTTGCTGGTAACGGCAGGGTCTAAAGGAAGCGATAGGAAGTGTACTGTCCATAGCGAAAGCGAACCTGAATCGGCCATACGGAAGGGCAAGCCTGCAAAAGAGCGCAAAGCCTGATACCTGGTCAGTTCTGTGTGGTGTTTGAGGATGGTATCGTTCACCGAGAGTTCGCCTTTACCGAGGAAGGCTTGCACCGAGTTGTTCTGTTCTAGGGAAACATTCCCTGCACTCAGAGGTAGGATACGGATGTCACTGCAACTGGATCAGATCGTTGAAAAAGCAAAGACAAACCCAAAGCTTCAATGCACCTCATTGGCGCATTTGCTTACGCCGGAGTTTCTGAAGGAGACCTGGCGGCAGATAAACCAACGTGGCGTGAGTGGCGTGGATGGTGAAACAACGAAGGAGTTTGAACAAGACTTGGATGAACGGGTCCGTGATCTGTGCGAACGCTTGAAGCAAGGAATCTATCGGGCTCCGCCGGTGCGCCGCGTGGAAATCCCGAAAGGACCGGGCAAGGTAGGTAGGAGATCGCTTGGAATTCCAACGGTCATATACCGCCTGCTGCAGAGGGCAGTAGCACGGATACTGGAATCGGAGTTCGAGGCGGATTTTCTAGAGTGCTTGTATGGATTTAGGCCTGGACGAAACCCCCACGGCGTCCTCAAATCGTTGCGTGAGCTGATCGTGATGTGACCAAGAAGGATCGTCACAGGGCTGGCCGATTAGCATAATCCTGGCAAATATCAACCTGCATTATGTGATTGATCTTTTGTTTTAAAGGAAGGATAAGCTATGGTAATCGGGAGAGGTATACCTGACGCGGTTTGCGGACGACTGTGTGCCACGAAGGTGAGCACTGGCATAATAATAAACAGGTAAACCATCGGCTCTGCCGGTGGTACATGACTCATTTGACGAAACAAAAAAGCGGCCGCCTCTATTGGGACAACCGCAAATTTTAAGATAAGGCGATCAATTCGGCTTTTTGTGCTATGCGATAAACTTACCTCTCACCCTGATAGGTGTTAATTGGCGTGAGGTAGTGGTTTGTACACGCTCCCGAAGCGAACCAAGATAAAACTTTACATCAAGGCCTTGGTTTTTGGCAAAATCCATGGCGCCAAAAACTTCGCGCGACTCTATACCACTCTTGTGGCGCAGTTCGATCATAAGCTGGCGCAAAGCTATATCCTCATAAAATCCCATCCGGTGTAATATTTCTTGTTCGCGTTCGGTCAGTTCACTGGTTTCTTGCATGATTTCCTTTTGATTGAATAATATATATTTTAATTAATACCATAAAACACCTGGACAGTCAACTATAATTACGAAATTACAGGTATTTGTTTTTGTGCAAAGGGCGTGAGTGGTTAAGAGGTAACCTTGGAAAACATAAAATCAGTTCCGAGGAGGCAAAAACTGCTATTTACGATGAGAATGCATGTTTAATCCCTGATCCAGAGCATTCAGAGTAAGAAGAACGATTCATTCTCCTGGGAGTGAGCTGGGGTGAAAATATTGATGGTATGTCACTGTTGCCTTGAGTCGGATTTCTTGTCGATTACTTAGGTTGTGTTACAATAGAGTACTTTATAGCAGCAAGGTGAGAGGATTGGACTTTTGGCAATGAGGTGAATAGGGCCGTTGATTTGAATCGAGGCAATTCGGTTGGATTGGTCGTGTGAAAAACATTTCTAATACAGGGAGGCGGAAAATGAGGGTAATCAAAATCAGGGGTATTGGTTTGACGATGGCTGTCGTGACTCTGACGTGGATGCTTTGTGGTTCTTCTTTAGCCAGTGGGGCAGGGGCAATGATGACCGCTGATGGAGCTTTGCAGAAATTGATGGAGGGTAATACTCATTATGTGGCCGACAAACTCACCAACCAGACACAGGCTAATGCCGCGACACGCGCCGCCCTGGCGAAATCACAGAAACCTTACGCTATTATTCTCACCTGTTCGGATTCCCGGGTACCTCCTGAACTGATTTTTGATAAAGGGTTGGGCGAGATTTTCGTGATTCGGGTGGCAGGTAATGTCCCTGATCCGATTGTTCTGGGGAGCATAGAATACGCGGCCGAGCATTTGGGGTCGCCATTGATGATGGTGCTTGGGCATGAGCGTTGCGGTGCTGTGACGGCAGCGGTTGAAACTGGCGAGAAGAGCACCGGTAGTCCCAATATCGATGCTATCGTTAAGGAAATCAAACCTAGCGTTGAACAGGCAGCACATGACTGCGCACTGTGCAAGGATGATAAAAATTGTGCGGAAACGCAGAAAAAAGGTTTTGTCGAGTGTGTTATCGAGTCAAACGCCAAAGCCGTAGCCGACAATCTCACCAAAGAATCAGCTATGCTGAGGCACCTGGTCGAGGCGAAAAAATTGACCATTGTTGCTGCCAAATACGATCTGGATGATGGCAAGGTGAGCTTGTTGTAAACGTATTTCTGATTGGAACAGTTTGGAAAGGGGCTGCAGCTAACGGGTTGCAGCCCTTTTTTTTATCTGCCGAAAAGAACCAGGCAGGCCACAACGGCACAGATGATTCCGGCCAGATCGGCAGTGAGAGCAGCAGCCATGGCGTGGCGGATACGTTTGATCTGGACTGCACCGAAATAGACAGCCAAGACGTAAAAGGTGGTTTCGGTGGAGCCTTGCAGGGTTGAGATGACCATGCCGGTGTAGCTATCCGGACCAATGGCCGGATCTTTGATCAAAGAGGCCAGCACCGCATAAGCACCGGATCCGGAGAGGGGACGCAGCAAGGCCATGGGCAGTGCTTCTGCCGGCAGCCCCAGAGGTGTGGTGAAGCGGCCGAGTGCTCCCACCATGAGGTCAAGCGCGCCACTGGCTCGTAGCATGGCCACTGCCACCAGGATGACCACCATATATGGGATGATGCGGAGCGCTACCTGAAAACCTTCGCGCCCGCCCTCGACCATAGTTTCATAGACCGGGACTTTGCGTAAAGCACCGAAGCCGAGGAAAAAGACCATCAGGCCGGGAATGATCCAGGGCGAGACTGCCTGGCCGTAGAGTATGGCCAAGGGGACCAGTGCAACGAGGCAAGCGAGGGCCGCCAGGCTCACCCAAAGCGGGTAGGGGCATTCGGCCGGAGCGAGAGCAGCATCTCCCCCTGAGGTAATGCCTGGCAAAGGAGGCGTCTCTAGCTGCGGCGGGGCAGGAGACCAGCGGCAGTAGAGTTTGGCTGCCAGGATGGCTATTGTGGTCGAGCCTATGGTGGCACAGAGGGTGGTCGGTAGGATTGCCGCCGGGTCGATCGAGCCTGCAGCTGCCCGTAGGGCAATCACCCCGGTAGGCAGCAGGGTTACCGACGAGGTGTTGATCGCCAAGAAGAGGACCATGGCATTGGTGGCTGTTCCCGGCCGACTGTTGAGTTTATCCAGTTCCTGCATGGCACGGATACCAAAGGGCGTGGCCGCGTTGCCAAGCCCCAAGGCGTTGGCCGAGAGGTTGAGGATCATCGCTCCCATGGCCGGGTGTTCGGCTGGTACCTCCGGGAAGAGGCGGACCATCAGCGGGCGGATTAGACGGGCAATGATGCGCAACATGCCACCGGCCTCGGCTACCTTCATTAACCCCATAAACAGGGTCATCACTCCCACCAGGCCGATTGCCAGGGTGACCGCACTTCCTGCAGCCTCGATCATCGCCTTGGAAAGCAACTCCATGGGCGCCGAACCCCCACCAGCTACTGGTGCCCAGAACAGTTGCCGCCAGCCGGCAAAGACAAAGGCCATACTTACCATGGCCAGGAGGATACCATTCATCAGCGCTCCTTGGGTGAAATTTTGGGATCAATCCCGGTAACGCAGGACTAGCTCTTCGTAGGCATCGATGCGGCGGTCTCGCAGGTACGGCCAGATGCGACGGACATCCTCACTGCGCTGGCGATCCAACTCAACCACCAGCACCTGTTCCTCTTTGGTGTCGCCAACGGCCAACAATTCCCCCTGGCAACCGGCGACAAAGCTATTCCCCCAAAACTGGGCTCCGGAACCGACATTGCTGGGGTCGGGTTCAAAGCCGACCCGGTTGACACTGATCACCGGGATGCCGTTGGCCACGGCATGACTGCGCTGGATGGTGACCCAGGCCTCGCGTTGGCGGGTCTGCTCCTCGAGGGGGTCACTCGGATCATAGCCGATAGCTGTGGGATAAATCAGCATCTCGGCTCCGGCCATAGCCATGAGACGAGCTGCTTCTGGATACCACTGATCCCAGCAGACGAGCACACCCAGACGACCGAGCGAGGTGGTGATCGGGGTAAAACCGAGATCACCGGGGGTAAAATAGAATTTTTCGTAGTAGCCGGGATCATCGGGGATATGCATCTTGCGGTAGCGCCCGGCAATGGTGCCGTCGCTCTCCAGCACTACAGCGGTGTTATGGTAGAGGCCGGGTGCCCGTCGTTCAAAAAGCGAGGTAACTATCACTACGCCAAGCTCTTTGGCAAGTCCACCGAAAGTTTCAGTGGACGGGCCAGGGATGGATTCGGCCAGGTCAAAACAGCAGGTGTCTTCGGTCTGGCAGAAGTAGAGGCCGCAGTGCAATTCCTGCAGGACGATCAATCGGGCGCCTTGGGCATGGGCCTCGCGAATGCCTTGGATGCTCTTCTCGATGTTTTCAGATCGGTTTTGGCCGCAGCGCTGTTGGACCAGGCCGACGCGAAGACTGTTCATGGCAGGACTCCTCGGGGAAGTTGCATGGTGACGCAATGTAGCGAGCCATGCTGGGCAATCAGCGGGCGGCAATCGATGCCGATGATCTCTCTTCCGGAAAAAACATCGGTCAAAATTTTGAGGGCTGCCGTGTCTTGAGGATCGTTATAGGTGGGCACCAAGACCGCTCCGTTGATGACGAGAAAGTTGGCATAGGTAGCAGGGATTCGGTGGCCGTCTTGAGCAAAGCAGGGTTTGGGCCAGGGAAGGGCTACCAGTTTGTAGGGTGTGCCTTGAGGTGTTCGCAGATCGTGTAATTCGCTCTCCATAGCTGCAAGTGCCGGATAATGTTCGTCTTCGGCATCGTCGCAACGAACATAAGCAATAGTGTCATTCGGACAAAGGCGGGCTAAGGTATCGATATGCGAGTCGGTATCATCGCCAGCCAGATAGCCGTGATTCAACCAGAGGAAGTGGTGGGCGCCGAGCTGATCAGCCAGGAGCTCTTCGATCCCCCTTTGATCAAGGTGGGGGTTGCGGTTGGGGCTGAGTAAACAGTCGCTGGTGGTCAGCAGGGTGCCTGCGCCGTTGCTTTCAATGCTACCACCCTCAAGAACCAGACCGGGAATTTTCACCGGCGTGGCACCAAAGGCGCCAAGGCCTGCCAGGCGACCGGTGATCTGGTTATCGAGATCGGCAGCAAATTTTAATCCCCAGGCATTGAAGCCGAAATCAAGGATCAAGGGCGCATCATTCTCCAGCACCGTGATCGGGCCAAAATCTCGGGCCCAGGTATCGTTGGTCGGTACTTGCACGAGGTGAATCCTGCGTTGATCAATACCGGCCTCGTCCAACTGTTGCTGTACCAGGTTTGTGTCCGGGGCCACAATCAAAACCGCCTCAAAGTGGCTGATCGCCATTGTAATGGCCACAAAGACCTGCTGCACTGCGTCCAGGTTGTCGCACCAGTCGCTGTCGACATGCGGCCAGGCCAGCAAAATCCCGTCCTGGGGTTCCCATTCGGCCGGTAAACGTCGTTTCATAGGTGATTACTCGCAAAAAAAGGTTGTGTGGAAAACGGTCCATTCTAGCGTATCCCTCTTTTGTTGTAAACGGATTGGATATTGCCTCAAAAGGGGGCACTGTTTGTCCTGTAGCAAAATTCTGGATGCGTTCAAGGACAGGTTTTTCTTTGATGGGCAATTTTAAGTTGACTCGTTGATGCCTCGCCATTAGTTTGATCGGGAATAATTCTCATCCAATTGCAGGGTTACCTCATTGGTACCTCCCTGACCATCGGCTTTTTCCCGCCAACATTTTCTCAGGAGCACCATGAAAAAACAACTCCTCGATTTACTTATCTGTCCTAACTGCCTACCCCAGGAACACTCGCTTGTTGCCGATATCATTAGCCAACATGAGGGTGATATCCTTACTGGGGCGTTAAAATGCAGCCATTGCGCGTCTCTGTTCCCTATTGTCGATGGTGTAGCCCTGCTTGACCCGCAGGCCACCGATGATCAGCGCTCAGCTAACAAGTACGAGACCGATGAGGTGGTCTCCTCCTATTTGTGGAGTCATTTTAGTGAATTGATGGACGATGAACAGGCCTCACAGGCCTACGCCACCTGGGCCGGATTGATTGCTCCTCAGAACGGTATTGCCCTGGATGCCGGCGGTGCGGTTGGCCGCTTTACTTTTGAACTGAGCACGAAATGTGATTTTGCTATCGGTATCGACACCTCCCTGGCTTTTGTCCGTGCTGCCCGTAAGTTGATGCGGGAACGCTCTATGGTGGTGCCGCTCAAAGAGGAGGGTATGCTCAGGCGTGAAGCGGTGATCCGCCTGCCCGATGACTGGCGCAGCGACCGCGTGGAATTTGTAGTGGCCAATGCCCTGGCGCTACCGTTTCGCCGGAAATCCTTTAACATTTTCTCTTCGCTCAACCTGGTGGACAAGGTGCCTTCGCCAATGGCCCACTTAGAGGAGATGAACCGAGTGACTCGGGACAAAGGCGCGCAGTTCATGCTTTCCGACCCCTTTTCCTGGTCCACCGAAGCGGCCCCGGTCGAGGCCTGGCTCGGCGGTAAAACCGAAGGCCCTTTTGCCGGTAAAGGCTTGGCTAATGTTGCTACTCTGCTCAGCGAGGGTAAAAAAAATCTCGCGCCGTCCTGGCAGGTCGGGGATCCGGGCCATGTTTGGTGGAAGATCCGCACCCACAGCAATCATTACGAGCTGATTCGAAGCTGTTATGTCCATGCCCGCCGTTAACGAGGTCATCATGCATATCGATACTGTTTGTCGTTTCTGTTCTTCCTGTTGCCCCATCGAGGCCGAGGTGGAAGGGGGGCGCCTTATCAGTGCCCGGCGCAAATCCTTTCTCGAACCGGACAAACGGCTCTCCTGCGCTAAACTTGCCGCCGCCGCCGAGATCGTCTACTCGCCAAAACGTATAAGCAAACCGCTGATTAAAAAAGATGATGGCACCGGGTTTCGCGAGGCCGAATGGGATGAGGCACTAGGCCTGGTCGCCACCCGTTTTCAGCAGCATAAGGAAAAGGATGGCGCGCAATCGATTGCCTGGCTGCGGGGCATGGCAGCCGACTGGGGTGCTCCCTGGGATTATCCCAACCGGCTGATGAATTCCTTTGGCAGCCCCAACACCATCGGTAACGGCTCGATCTGTTTCGTGGCCCGCGATTTTGCCCACAGTTATGTTTACGGTTCCATGGCCTTCCCCGAGGCAAAGGGCGCCAAGTGCATCATTGTTTGGGGAAAAAACGACGGGAACACCGCGTTGGGTGCGGCCGAGGGCTTCCACTGGGCAAAGGAGCATGGGGCCAAGTTGATCGTTATCGATCCGGTGCAGACCGCTCTGGCCCGCAAAGCGGACATCTGGCTGCAAATCAAGCCCGGTCACGACGGATTGCTGGCCATGGCCATGATCAACGAGATTATAGGCAACAATCTCTATGATGCCGAGTTCGTCGAAAAGTACACGATTGGGTTTGAAGAGTTGCGCCAAGTGGCAGCGCAATACCCGGTAGAGGCAGTGGCGGCGCATCTGTGGCTGGAACCGGAGCAGATCCGCGAGATTGTTCGTCTCTATGCCACGATTAAACCCTCTGCCATTGTGGACGGCAATGGCCTGGATATGCACCGCGAAGTCTTTGATACCACGAGGGCTATTGCCATGCTCCGGGCGCTGACCGGCAATCTCGACAAGCCCGGTGGCGATGTCCTGCCCCAACCGATTCCTGCGCGCAATATTCAACTTTTCGATCGGCTGCCGGAAGACGCCAAACCCATAACTTGTGATTTTTCCTTGTTCAACACCTTTAGCGAGACCTGGGGTAATCAGGTGCAAGGATGCGTGGTGGATGCGATTCTCGAGGAAAAGCCCTATCCCCTGAAGATGGTTGTGGTCCAGTCTGGCAATCCACTGGTGACCATGGCCGATTCCAGCCGGACTCGGGCCGCTTTTGCAAAGCTCGAGACCCTGGTGGTGATCGATATGTTCATGACCGAAACCGCCAAACTTGCCGATGTGATCCTGCCGGCATCGAGTTGTTTTGAAAAGACCCAGCTCAATCGTTCCTCGATCCGCAATAACCCTATGTTTCTCCAAGACGCGGTCATCCCACCGGTGGGCGATTCCTGGCCGGATTGGAAGATCGTTTTCGAGCTGGGACGGCGGCTGGGTTTGCAACAGGATTTTCCCTGGCAGACTGCTGAAGAGGCCATCGATTTTCAACTGGAGCCGGCCGGGGTGTGTGTGGCTGACTTACGTAAAAACGGCAAGGGGCTGCGTATTGAGGAACTGCGTTACGAAAAATACCGAGAGCAGCCCTTTAAGACCCCTTCGGGGAAGGTTGAGTTTTTTTCCAGTCGTCTGGCAACGGCTGGTTTTTGCGGGGTTCCCTTTGCCCAAGGCTTGGGAGCCAATCCGATCAGCTTTACCGAGCAAAGTGTAGCCTATCCGGTGCTGGGGATAAGCGGCAGCCGCGATATCCGTTTCACCAACTCCCAGTACCGAACTATTCCCTCGCTTGTTAAGGCCAGTGCGGGGGCTGTGGTGGATATTCATCCCGAGGATGCGATTTCCCAAGGTTTTGTTGAGGGCGATCGCATTTGTATCGAAACTCCCAAGGGAGCCATTGAGATGACGGCCAGGCTTTCAACCACGGTTCGTCCGGGCATGGTTCGTCTGGCCTGGGGCTGGGGCGATTACGATACCAAGGCGAACCTGAACCGTTTGACTGAGGATGACATCCGCAGCCAGGTCAGTGGCACATCTACCAGTCGTAGCTTTATGTGTCGGTTGCGTAAGTTGTAAACAGGAGATACCATGAGCCTCGACTTCTTCTGAGATCCCTCAGGCGCCGCGTGTCCGCCAAGAATAGTATCCGGTCCTGGATACTTGTAGGACGTCACATACATATTAGGTTGAAAGAGGTGAAACAATGAGACCGACCTTTAAAGATTTCAAAGAAAAATCCCTGGCTAATCCGGAAGTGGCTCAAGAGTACGACCGACTTTCGGCAGCGTATACCCTTCGGAAAGAATTGATTAAGATCCGGAAGGTGCAGGATTGACTCAGGAATAAATTGCCGAAGTTCTCCACACACAAAAAAAACAATATTTCCCGTTTGGAGAATGTTCACTCAAAGATATCGCCTAACCTTTCAACCATTGAGGCTTACGCCAAAGCTGCAGGATATAGATAGAAGTGAAATTTATCACTCAGGTTAACACTCAGGTTAATAAGGAAATGTTATCGATGTACACCTAAGATAATTTTCCTTGGGTAAACCCCCGGCTTTGCCGGGGACAATAACAGTTTGACGGACGGTTCCATTAAAAAATAAGGGTCTTTGTCAGAGTTGCGGAACAGGTGGTGACGCTTCTTGCTTGATTTTCAAGTAGAGATATTCAAAATCCCGGTATCCGCATGCTCGCTTTACGATCCTGCTGATCGTTGCATTAAAGGCTTAAAGTTTGGCAGAAGTAACCCGATGTTTGATCCAGGCTAGGTTTTCATTCCTGTCACGATCGACGGTGATGTCCCCATATCATTGACATAATGTCGGGTAGGTCAGCAACTCTGAAAAGGACCAGCGATGGTCCACCACTTTTGCCGCCATGGCCGGGGTCTTGGGTCGAAAAATTCGGTCCTCGCCGCG
>JAQUEZ010000323.1 GCA_028684915.1 Desulfobulbus sp. | reverse complement strand
CCGGTTCACCGGCGAGCGGCTGGAGATTGGCGAGGCCTTTTTCCAGCGGATCGAGTCGCGGCTGATGGTCGCCTCCTCCGACGCCCTGGCCTTCCGCAGCAGCGTGCAGAAGGCCTACACCAGCACCACACTGACCCAGGAAATCCTCCGCGACAACCTAGACATCACCGCAACCGCCCTCTACCTCCACCTCCACGAGCGCTATATCCATAATCTCAAGGAGAAGGTGCTCGACCCCTTCCTTGAGAACGAAAACTTCCGCCGTGCGGTCAAGGAGTTCGACCAGGAGTCGTTCAAAACCTACGATAAAAAAATCCAGGGCGACGTCCGCTTCATGATGAAGAATCTGCAGAAAAAATTTGGCTACACCCGCCAGGGCGCCAAGGAGATCTGCATCTACGTCATCGACAACAATCTGGCCAAAGTGTTCTCGGAGCAACTGAGTCTGGGCCAGTTCACTCCTTGAGCCGCCGGCAGAACATTGCCGGCCAATTCCAAGTCTCATTCAACAGTGAATTCATAATCCACGGCCACGCAACAATGGAACGGACTCTCGGCGCATGAACACATGACATCTGTAAGCTGGCGCGTAATCATAGAAACATTTGCAGAAAGAATGAGAAAAAATAGCAAGGCTTTTCAGCTTGATTGCGACCAAGAGATTGACCGGCCTATGACTGTGCACATGATGATCAAATACAGGAGGAATGTTTACTTAAACTTTATTGCTGATGCAGTGGGTTACCATGCTATGGGTAAGCGACTGAAAAGTATACGCTCATGAATCACTGACTTGTCCCCTTTGCGTCAAATCGATGACAATTACGTCTATCGCCTCAATGCCCGGGTATTCGCCTGCGATACCTTGCCAATAATTTTTCATAGCACTGGCAAGTTCACTCAACCCAACTCTCCGGCCGTTCACCATCCAGCGCTTTTTAGGATCAATTCTTTGAGAGACCAATAACATCACACCACAACCGGCACTTTCCTCTCGCAGATAATCGCCCGCCAACTGGTTTCGCAGCCGCTCGCAAAGACCTGGTCCTGTCCAGCTCTTGTCGAGCAATTTTAGCTCTATAGGAACTGGTGAATGTACGTTTGTATTTTGTAACCAGATATCCATGCGTTGGCTGTTAGCCAGCTCTGGTTCTTGCGCAGTCGTGTATTGGCTGCGGCACTGCTGGTTGAGCCAACCGGCTATCAACGTGCGCATCTCGGTTTCTTCATTGGCCCGCTGCCAAGTCTGCCAAGGGCTATCGTTTCCACGTTCCAGCCAGTTCTTCAGATCATGCAGGCGTTGCACGGCCAAGTCGAAGAGCTGACGATGCGTTGCGGGTGTGATCGTTTGTGACTTGTCAAATGCATAGACCTGCTCAGCTGTCCAAGGTTCCAGGTCGCCATCCTCTTCTGCTCGTTTATAGGCACGCTTTGCCATCCAGGGACGATAATCTGGGGCTGGGTGTTCGTGGATCAGTTGCTTGATGACCGTATAACTTGCTTTGCCAGGAATTTCTGCGAGAAGGTTAAACAGTCTGTTGCGTGCATCCTGTGCATCATCACGCAGTCCTGGGGAATACGCGCCTCCATCCGCACGGCTGATATCCTCTTTAGCCTGAATGTATCGGTGCATGAGGACGTATAGCGACTTCAGGTGCTCTGCTGTGCGAAAACGGCCGATATGAGGGCCATCATCTCTCACATGGCCGCCACCCATTAGCGCTGTGATGAAGATCTGGGCGGCGTGCCTCGCCGTCTCTTCATCGAGACCGGACAGCCACTGTTCGACCTCCGGAATGCCAATATCCGGATCGCTATCGACGCGAAGCGCGTACCACCAGGAAATGCTGTCTGGGTCGTTAGTTTGAGCTATCTCTCGGTTAGCCAACGTCGATAGCCGATCCGGGGCGGTTCCGCCATTGACCAAGATGTGCAGGCAATAGTGTCGGTTCGTATTGATACGGGTTGGGTTGGCCTCGACCCACTCCAGCATCACGGGAGCCATGGAAGTATGGAGCCAAGGAGCGTAGTAGACCAGATCGTGCAGAATATAGTGCATCGGCTCATCCGACCCCGTGTTTTCAAGTTCCCAGAGTAACTCCTGAATAACTGCCTCATTGACCAAAGCTGGACATACCTGATGTATACGCTCAAACCAACTGGGAAATCCATTCAGCTCCCAAGTGATATAGCGCAAAGCGTGGCGTACCTGTGACTCGGTCAGATGGTGAGGAAAATCGGCCGTCTCAGTCGCCTCTATCTCAAGTCCGGCTAGAGCGAATATCAAAGAACACGGAGTGGAGTTATCTCTTTTAACCCCTTCAGATTGCAGAGTCGGCGTGTACTGCCGCCAATGGTTGATAGCTGCATCGCGGTAAGCACGGGCGACGGCGTCACCGAAATTCGGGATGAGCGCTTGCCAGTTTGCGCCTTCAGAGCGACTCGTTTTCAAACTGCTGCCTTGTATTTCATACAACAACCAATACTGATCGTTGGTAAATTGCCCCGGACTCAGATTTGGAGGATTACGGACCCGATCTGGATTGGCTCGCAATTCCGCTATCCACGTGTCGCGGGCCTGCTGTTTTTGTTCTTCCTCCTCTTCCCGTTTTCGTAGACATTCTACATGTTCTTCTTCGAGCCTCTGCATTGTCTCTGACACCGGCGGATCGAGCAGAATGTCCAACTGATGCTGCAGGACAGGATCATTAGCCACGGCATCTTGCATTCTGCTCAGAATGTGTTCAGGCTTTTCTGCTCGCGTATAGACTCGAAACGCTGTGCTAAGTGCGACCAGTCTGTCATCCTGAAGCACGCGAGAACGCATGTAGTCGAGCAGCCTTGGCAGGCTCGCCGTGTCGAATTTCCCAAAATGACCAAGCCAGGAAACAGACCTGTCATCGGTCAACGGCTCGTTTGATTTCGCAGATTTATTGATTCTTGCGTGTTCGATACTTGCCCAATAGAGAGCATCATTAAGTTCTGGCCAATTAGGAACGAGTGCCTGCAAATCGCCTTTATACTGACTAAAATCGGCATTCCGCCAAAAACGTAATGCTGGAACCATCAATAGAATAGACAGGGCCGTCGCTTCTAACGCCACAATGCTTCGTGCTTTAACCAATCTTTCCACCACATGGATAGCGGGACTTAGTAGCCAGGCGTATTCCTCCGAAACATGGCACTCTCCTCGCTTGACATAGGGTGGCCTCTCGAGGTAGCCATGTAGCTCCTCAAGAAGTTGAGTGATGACATGTTGGTCACCGGCAATAGGCACGCGTTCTACAAAATCATGTAGTGACTGGCCTAAACCGGTAGCCTTGAATCGTTTATAAGGCGTTAGTTTATTAAGAGATATGACTAGATGGGCGACGTTGTCGCTATTTGGCACTGCTTCTTGAGCCAGCTCAGTTAGCAGTCTGCGCGGAATCTGTTCGTCTCCTTCGTTAAGTTGTCTCCACAAACTCTGTTGCTGCTCGACAGCGCCACAAGTCATTACTGCGCGGGTAGATGCTATTCGGGCATAAATCCCTCGCGATTTATCCACCGCTATAGCAACAAAAGGGGCAACGCAGGTTGCCATTTCTCCTTGCCAGACCAGCCTCCCGAGAAAGAAGATGGCATCGTCATTGTTATAGTATTCGTTGATAAGCTGGAGTGTGTCTGCCGAGAGGTCTGAGTTCGCGATCCGCGCAATTGCGCTGTTGTCTCGCGCGGAGCGGTCATCCTCGTTAGAAACAATCCGACGGACGATGTCTGCCAAAATCTGCCGCCTTTCCAACAATGGCAGCTGGGAAGGATCGCCACCCTCAACGGAAATTTCAGGCTGTAATTCCAGAGCTTTGCGACGAACCTCATCATCAAGCAGGATCAGCCATGGCAAGACTGATCGAAGCCGGGGGATAATGATTTTTTGCTCATACTGCTCGCGGAAAAACAGTGTTTCAACAGAATAGCGGCTGTTGCCCGTCTTCAGCAAACTTTTGAACCATTCAGCAACGAGAAGCTCACGCACATCCCGATGCCGAAACCGCACGGCTCCATAGATAATGTCGTTAAAAATCCCTCGTTCCAATAGCGCACGTACATCTTGAGGATCCCAATCAGCAAGAACGGATTCTGCATCGATGCCGGGTTTGACCGGTGTAGCATCGGGAACATTGAGACCTGCCTGACCACTGAGCATAACGGCCGCGGCCAAACGACGCGCACCTTCTCTTGCACGCTCGAGATTCAGAGACTGGCGCTGCGCTCGATTACAGCTGTGGTCGTCGCGTAGCCGCTTGTCGATGTTATGACGGAGCAGTTCTAAACGGCCGCCAAGGACTCTGTCCTCAGCCCATTTAGCTAGGACACCTTCAAGATCAAATGGACGTTCCGCCAGACTCCAAAGGTTGGTCCGTTCAACTTCCAGCAATAGACGATCAATATTATCCACTCCACGAGCCACGCAGAAGCGCCGAATCCTTTCTTTATCCAAAGGACGCATGGTGTAAATTGTGAGCGCGCTTAGAGGGTCAGATTGCTGACTGGCTTCATCGTGCCCTTCCTCCAGCGGCGCCGCAAGAAACAGAATTTCATCCAATAATCTTCGATCATCCCTCGGGCGCCAAGCATAGGGGCGACTGGAAAGATAAATATGCGCCCTGTGTGCACCTCCCTTTATGCCTTTGGCAAAACGGCGTAACGCTATTTCAAAGGTTCTCGGATTATCCAGCCGCGCCTCGTCGACAGAATCAAGGAAGAACCAGGCTTCCTCAGTCGATTGCAACCATGTCTGGAATTGTGTATCCTCACCGATCTCGAACGCCTCATAAAAATTGGTTTCGATATCTTCGATACGGATGAAGAAGGATGGTTTGCCCTGACCTGCCAAAAGGCTTGCTCGATGTCGCAACTCTTCAGTCTTGCCCGCACCTGCTTCCGCCAGAATGACGCAACGGATTTCTTGGTCCAGATCATCCCAAGTTTTTGGTTCGACATGGCCCCAAATTGAGAGAATTTCGTTACTTTCCGCTTCTTCTTGACTGTTGGGGACAGGTGAAAATTGTCGGTCTAATGGAACATGGCTTTCCATCTGTATACTTCCTTTCGATTTGGTATTTGGCGGAAGTAAGAACTAAAATCAGAGAACAAAATCAAAATGAGCAGTCAACGGGAAGTCTATCTTTCCCAAAAATCTCTCAAGTTTTTGCGACTGACAAGATTGTTCCAATAAGTTTTGCCCCTAACGGGCTCCTGTTCAATACCCTCACATATTTGATTACCTTACCTAAAAATTGATTGTCACGACAATCAATTTCCAATCAATAACTCCGTTCGCACCTGTGATCGGCTTCCTTCCTTCTTGCTCATCGAGTATTTCAGTTCGAACTCCTCGATTGTGAACCGCTCAAATATTTCCCGGATCTCGGGTGTATCGTTGATGGTCATCAGGAACCGGCCCTTGATGCCGGCCAGCACCTCGGTCAAATCGTAAAAATCCTGCTGCACGAAGTTATGCTCGTAACAGTTGATCTTCCGATAACAGAAGCGGCTCAGTTCGTTCGGGCAGTTTTTTCTATTTTTTAAGTGAAGACTCTGCTTGTTGTTAGGCTGCCTGTTTAACCGTCGGCAACATCACGGCATATGCTTCGTCTGGGGTTCTTTTCTCTAATTTTGAATGGGGTCGGGATCTGTTGTACTAGTTCAGATACTGCATGATCGAGACTCTCGCGTCGGTGACCGAGTCATAAGCATGCAAATACACCCATTCATATTTCACGGATTTCCATAATCGTTCAACAAAAACATTGTCCCGCCAAGCTCCGCGACCATCCATGCTGATCCGGCAGCCTCTGTCTTCAACCGCTTTGACGAATTCGGCGGCGGTAAATTGGCTGCCTTGATCGGTGTTGACGATTTCCGGCGAACCATGGCGAGTGAACGCTTCCTGCAGCACATCAACCGCATGGCAGGCCTCCAGGGTGATCGCGACCTTGGCGGTCAACACTTTCCGACTGGCCCAATCAACAACGGCCACAAGGTACACAAATCCTTTGGCCATCGGAATATAGGTCGTGTCCAGCGCCCAGACCTGATTGGCTCGGTCGATGGTCAAGCCGCGCAGCAAATAGGGGTAAATCTTGTTGCCGGGGTGCTTCTTGCTGGTTCCCGGCTTTCGATACAAGGCCTCAAGGCCCATGCGCTTCATCAGCGTGCCGACACTCGTTGCGTCACAGCTGCGCCTCTTGGCTGGTGAATGCAGGTATCGAGCTTCCAACGATTGCAAAGATACTTGGTCACAAGGATCTGACGATGACCGC
>JAQUEZ010000322.1 GCA_028684915.1 Desulfobulbus sp. | reverse complement strand
TTCTGGACGGATTTCTCCTTCTACTGCAGTTCGTCTTCTTTACCATCTTCGACGGTCTTTTGACCGTGATCGAAACCACCATCAGTGCAATCAACCTTTCCTCGGTGGTCTTTAACTATGCCGCCGCTTGGTCGAACCTGCCGACTCAGCTTGTATGGCTGATCAATGCCGTTGGCCTGCCGCAATGCTTTGCCATCCTCGGCGCTGCCTACCTGATCCGGCTGACCTTGAACCTCATTCCTTCTGTCTTTACTCGGGTGTAATCATGATCATTGGATTTGCTGGAACGCCCGGCTCGGGCAAGACCTACGAAGCGGTGAAGAAAATCACCGACAATCTGCAGATGGGTCGGGTTGTCTTTACCAATATTGACGGCATGTCCGATCCGGCATGCCTGGAGATGATCAAGAGCTATTGCGGCCTTTCCGATCTGGCCTTGTGCAAACAACTCCATTTCCTTGAAGAGCACCAGCTGGCTGATTTCTGGATGCACATACAGCCCGGTTGCCTGGTGGTCCTGGATGAAGTGCAGAAAGTGTTCTCTTCCCGTGAATGGCAGACTGCCAAGAATAACCAGTTCGCGTCCTGGGCCTCAACCCATCGGCATAATGGCTTTGACGTGGTCTTGATCACCCAGGCCGTGGAACGGGTTGATTCCGCTGTCCGCTCCTTGCTTGAATGGACCTATGTTTTCCGCAAGGTCAACTTCTTCGGCGGTGCCATCAAGAAAAAATACCTCTGCTATTCCTACGGCGGCGACGATACCGGCGGCAAGCCTCTCGCCACGAACACCTGGACCTATAACGAGAAAATCTTTCACTGCTACAAATCCTATGTAGCTAGCGACGTGAAAGAACTCTCCATCATGCAGCACGTTAATGTGCTGAAACACCCGGTGTTCTTCGCAATCCCTATCGTCCTGGCCTTCACCTTGTACATGCTTTTCAGTCAATCGAGCCTGGCCACTGGTGACTTGTTCGGCTCCAAGAAGGTTATGACCACCCAGGCCAAAAAGACAGAACCCGCCCCGGTGGCCCACCTCGCCAGCATCACCCCCATATATAAAAACGGCCAACTCGTGTTCACCAACCGTAAAGGAAACTAATCATGGATCAATTGACCAGTCAAACTCAGCGTGCGGCATGGCTTATCAATGATATTTATATCAATAATTTGGCATTAAATTTAATTCGGATATTGGCACGGGAAATATTCATTCCATTACCCTTGTAAAATCGCAAATAAATGATCCGTCAATGCTTTTTTATCAGAAAAAAACCTCTTCTATCTGGAATTGCCAATGCGAGCAAGCCGGAAATTAATTAAAACCGCCAGCGCTCCCGTTACCCGCTGATAATTTAGCCATAAATTGCTGATTTTTCGGAATAATAGCCACTTTGCAGTTATTAAATAATATTGATACATATCGGTGACACTCATGTTTAACCGCTCCTTTTTCCATGTCCTTCTGTTCCTCGCCTCGATGATCATCACCGGTTCCATCCTTTTCGGGATCTCCGGTTGCACTCCCCACCAGGAGAAGAAGACCGCACCGGCGCAAACAGCCAAGGCTGAACCGGCCCCGTTGCCGCCGATCCCGGCCAACCTGCCGCTTTCGGTGGACTTTGACAACGTGCCCCTCTCCGAGGTGGCGCAGTTCGTCACCTCCCAGACTGGCAAAGGGCTGATCCTCTCCGGCAATGAAGCCAAGCCGATCACCTGGATTGAATCCAATCTGACAAGGAAACACTGTTCGATTCCTTCAAGGCTACCCTCACCGCCTTGGGCCTGGTGCTCAAATCCGCTAACGATCAAGAATCCCTCTTTTCCATCAAGCAGCCGGAAGGAGCCAAAACAGCGGTTCTGCTCGACTATGCCCGGTCCAGCCTGGGTGTGTTCCTGGCCTACAATGGAATGGTCTACCCCCTGCAGAAGTTCCCTTTCCCGGTCAGGTACGATTCCGGCCACTGGTACGCACTGGTTCCGCAAGCAACAGCGGACCAGCTTAAATCCAACAAATCAGCAGAGAAAGCCCCAATGTAATAACCCGACCGGGCCGCGCCGGCCGGAATGACGCGCCGTCCTTGTCTGCTGTTCTGCGCGATTGGCGCAGGTAATCACCGGGATTACCTCAACGGAAAACGGGGTAAGCAGCCCTAGAAAGCAGCGTCCCGTTTTTCGTCCCCCAGAAGGCAACCAAGGGTAGGACCAAATCGAGCGAAACCCGTACCCAGGACACGACGAAGATGAACAAAGCATTGCACCATTTCCTCTGCGCTGACTGCGGCAGAGAAACAACCATTGCAACCGATGATCCAGGATTTGGCCTCTGTGGCCGGTGTGAAAGTAGGCTGAACAGCCTGGGGAAGTCTTGGAACCATGGAAAAGAAAAGCCCCGTTACCGTGCGGTGGGTCCAGGAGAGGAAAAACCTTCGCGGCATCAGGGCTCATATACAAAGAAACCTAGGGGGATAACTAACTATAACTCCATTGATGTTTAGCGCAACAACTTGTTGGAATTATCTTCAAAACCCTTTATTGCCAACGCCTCCAGGAGATAAACAATGCTTCGCTCTTACCGATCCCAAGACCCGCTCTCCCAAAAAGTCCGTGCAGTCATGCAGAGAAAACAGATCGACCTTTCAAACCGTTCGTCTCAGGGCCCATTGTCTTCAAAAACGAATGTATCTGTTCTAGACAATATTCTCTTATTTATAGTGGTTTTTTCCTGCGTTCTCTTTGCGTTTGGAATTGTCCGCTATTCTCAAATCGAGACTCGAACAGACCAACTTTTTCAAGAGATCCTGGCTCTCGAGCAACAATGCAAATCTAACCAGAGGTAAAACCATGTACTGTTCTCACCGTTCACAAGATCCACTTTCCCAGAAAGTCCGTGAAGCCATCCAAGGCCTAAAAGTCGACCTCTCCAGCATTCCGACTTTTACCGAGCCTTACCCCGACTATCTCCAACAACTCCCCCTGCAGGATTATCGCTTCGATCATGGGTACCCGCTCTTTGTTCACCGGGATGCTGCCCCGATCAGAGTTCGCACCACCGAACCGGCGCCCCTCGGCCCCGGACCACAAACCCGATTAACAAGTGGTTTACCAGTAGTATCGGACTTGCCAGGGCTGAGGGTTAAACGGTGTGTAGATTTTTTGAAAGTGTCGTTTCACGTCAAGTGGGATGGCCGGGAAAGCGACCTGCTCCCGATACTTGATCTCATGAAAAAGGTGGTCCAGGACACCGAGAAAGATTGTATCCCGGTCTTTAAGGAACACGGCTTTGACTGGAACCTCTACAGGACCGGCACCCGGTATTACACCTATCGGATCAAGTCCGGAGACGTCACCCTTCTATTCAACCGCCGGTCCCATGATCAGAAAATACCCAACTGCCGCTTGGAAATCGGTTCCCTTTCCTGCTGGTCGCCTGGTTTTTATGCCGTCTACGAACGGGTGAAAACCTTCCTAGCTCTCCACGGCGGCGAAGTCTTCAAAGAAAGAGTCTCCGAAGTTCATCTTGCCGCTGACTTCATTGGTGTGGACATCAAAACCACTGAGCTTGAAAACCGTTGCAATTGGGTCGCCCTGGCCCGCAATGACGATATATACGATGGCCTCAAGGTCACTAAGCGTGATCCCGATCCTGATCCTGAGGAACTTGATTTCAACTCGCACTATACCAACCGCAAGTTCTCCGGCATCACCATCGGCAGCGGCGATATGATGTTTCGCGCCTATGACAAGGTTATGGAGCTGAAGAAAAAACGGGCCACCAACAAACAGCAGGTCTTTGCCGAAATTTGGGGCGTAGACAAATACGATGATGAACCCGTTACCCGGATCGAATACCAGATCCGCCGCCCACGCCTCCGTGAATTTGCCGATATAAGCCACATCGAACCCATAGACGGTAAACGGAAATTCAACGTCGCAGAACTGAAAGGCAATCAGATCGATACCGTTGCCGACCTGGTCAACAGCCTTAAATCCCTCTGGGCCTATCTCACCAGCGAATGGACCAGGCACACAGAGAGCGCGGTGAACCGTAACCACAACCAGACCAAGGCTAAAATCTCCGAGTTCTGGGAAAAAGTCCAGGCCGTGGTCTGGACCGGTGTCTTCGGCTATATCCGCATTCACCCCGCCAAACACAAAGATGTTGAAATGCTTCGCAAGCAGGCCCGCGGCATCCTCATGTCGGTCTGTGCCTCCCTGGAAGTAGCGCCGGACGACATCGATAAAATCGTCTACCTCTGCCAAGAGATGATCGAGGAAGACTTGCATCGCTTCTTTGAAGATGAACAGGCGTTTATCGAAAAGATGGAGATCAAGCGTAACGAATTCAGGCTAACGCTCGCGGGATAGAACAATGGATATGGATTCACTCCTTATGAGTTTGGCGATTACCGCTATCGTTTCTCCGATTCTCTATCTTTCCTTGGGGGTGATCTTCCTCTTCATAATGAGTCACCTTGATTTATAGGCAGTTCTGCGCAGCAGGAAACTAGGGGGCGGAGCGCGCCGGATCTCACTTTATGCGTCCCCTGACAAACCCGTAACCACTGAACACCCCGCGCAAGTCACCGGCTCATTAAGCGCGCTACAGGGGGACAGTGCTCAGGTCATGGTGAACTACCCTGCGGCCTGGATTGAATACCAATCAGGAAAGGCAACCTCGTTGGGGGCGCATGCGGAGCCCCCCAAGCGGTGCAATGAACTACCAAGGAGCTACCAGATGAAATTCAACGTCCTTGATCTTTTTTCAGGCGCCGGTGGCTTTACCCTCGGAATGGAAAGAGTCGGCATGAACACCATAGCCTTCTGTGAAAAGAATAGGGTTCTTCGCAGGAAGCTTGAACAGCATTGGCCAAATGTGAAGGTATACCATGACGTCACCGAAACAGATGCAATTGTTCGAGGAGTTACCGGTCGTGTCTCCGTCGTTGTCGGCGGTGATCCGTGCCCGATCCGCTCTCGAGCCAGAAGCAACGGCACCAGCAACCATCCCGATCTCTCCGGATACTTCCTTGCCCTGGTCGGCAGACTGCGGCCCCGGTGGGTGGTCCGCGAAAATGTTCCTGCACCAGATGATTGCCACTTCTCGGCCGGCCTGGAACTGCTCGGATACAGAACAGCTATTATCCGAACAAATGCCGCTTCGTTTACATCTCAACAGAGAATCAGAGATTTCATTGTCGGAGCAGATAAAACCGCCTGGCCGTGCTTCCCAGGATTCATTCGTCAGTTCGAACGCACTCCGGGGCATTGTCCGTCGAGTCTTGGCTCGAAACAAGTCATTCCGTGTCTTACTGCGAAGCGAAACCGCTACGATTCCCGTGACTGTTACATTTGGGAAACGTCCGGACTACGTATCCCTGACGGCGAAGAGCGGACAGCTTTTGCCGGATTCCCTCCTGGCTGGTTTTCTGGATTGTCTGAGGCCGCACTTGCCCGGGCCTGTGGAAATGCCGTCATTCCGGCAATCGCCGAGGAAATCGCCCGGGCCATTATTGCCGCTGAGGTTTCAGTGCAATGAACAATCATCGAATTCAATCAAGGTGGAACAATGATCGTCATAACTGAAGGTAAACCCGGTGAGGGAATGACCTTCCCCTCTCTAAAAAACAGCAAATTCCATGACCGGTTTCGCCAGGTCAGGAAGGATCTGAAACTAAACCAAAAGGCAATGGCTGAAAAATTATGCATCAGCCTGAGTACCCTGCAGCGATATGAAGACGGCAGGGTTTCTCCGGATGCCGAAGTCATTGACCGGCTTGCGCCCCTGGGCGTTGACCTGCATTGGCTGATTACCGGTTTGCCATTCTATCGCTCATGCTCTCATGATCGCCCTGGGGCGGTGCTCTTTGCTTTCCGCTCTGGACAATTTAACGAAATCGAATCCCTGTTGGAAGAAAAAGGTATTCCCCTCTATGCCCTGCACCAAATTATGGAAAACTATCTCCTCGGGATCATCTACAGCCTGAAATATCTTAACCAAAAGCCCTTCTGAAAATGAAAACCTCAATCTTCACCACACCCCGGCGCGGCCTGATGGGCTCGAAACCCCTTGGTGCTGATTATATGCCGGAAGTAACAGAACGAGCCCGGCGCATGAAAGCCGCGACTCGTGAAGAGAAACAACCCCTTGATAAGCGGCAACAGCGTTTGCCGGGGTTCTAGCCATAAAATTGGTCCTATAAATTGCCGGAAAAACAAAAATGTCCTCTCAAAATGTAACCTTGCAGGAACTTGGTCAAGTATTCACGGCGCAACAGGTTGCCGACTATTTGCAGCTCGACGTCAATACTGTCCGAAAGTATTATAA
>JAQUEZ010000321.1 GCA_028684915.1 Desulfobulbus sp. | reverse complement strand
CGCCGGCCAATCCCCGCCGATAAGTTCGACAATAATAGCGATTTCAGGATCAGCAAGAACCGACTCGAAATCGTCGGTCACGACCCCGGGCGCCAAGGCAATATCCCGGACCTTGCTGGTATCGCGCACCGCAATTCTCTTCAGCGTCAGTTTCGCGCCGAGCTTTTCCTGGATAACAGAAGAATTATGCTGCAGCAGCCGCACCACTCCGGTACCAACTGTCCCGCAACCAAGCAGACCCAGCTTTATCTCTTGCATCGCATTGCTCCCTTCACGCCGTGAACTCCAGGCGGTAGTAACCGGCATAGAAATAGAGTAAAGCATCTATTCATGATAGCAAGCCATTCTGCTCGACCCGGGAACCGCCGGCCCGTTATTTTTTGCGCTCAGCTGCCAAGCCCTTCCCTTTCAAGCTGACCCCCTCGTTGGTCAGCGTCACCAAGCCGTCCTTGTAGAGTCCACCCACCGCCTTTTTAAAGGTTTTCTTGCTCATGCCGAGCGCCTGCTGAATGGCCGCCGGCGAACTCTGATCATGCAGCGGCAAGCTGCCGCCTTGGGCCGCCAGTGCGGCAAGGATGACCTGGCGGGCATCCGCCACCCCCTCGGCGCCGACCTTGCGCAAGGTCACATCCAGCTTGCCGTCGTCGCGCAACCGCTTCACATAGCCGATCAGCGGCACGCCCTCGCCGACCCCGGGCGGCAACTCATCCCGGTACAGCAGCGCCGGAAAGCGATGGTTGACGATAACTTTGGCGCCGAGATCGGTGAACTGCCAGATGAGCAGATCGACCTGGTCACCTTCTCGCAGATCAGGCCGCTCGCTGTCCAGGCAGGTATCAATACGGGCATTGGCGAAAGGACGACCCATTTCATCCAGTTCGACCTTAACCAGGTAGCTCCTGCCGACCTGCATCCGGTCGGGTTGGAGACTGAACGGCGCAAGCAGATCCTTGGCCAGGCCCCAATCAAGAAATGCCCCATGGGGGCCGACCGATTGGACCGTCAGCATGGCAAACTCACCCGCCTGAGCAAGCGGCTGCCGGCATGTAGCCTGCAACTCGCCAGCCACATCCTGGTAGAGAAACACCTCCAACTCCTCGCCGGTCGCCACGTCACGGGCCTCCCGCCGCGGAAGGTGCGCCAACCGGTCGCCGGCCTCCAGCCATACCCCTTGCTTATCAATGCGGGCAACCCGCAGGGTGTGTTGACGACAAAGCTCCAGTTTTTCCATAGTCTCCATATGCCCCTCCTTCGGGGTAATAAGGCTTTGCAGCCTCTGAACTGCTCGCCGTGCCAACCGCAATCGGCCGGGAGCAGGCACTTGACGGGAACGCATGCACCATGGCAGGTTTCCCGTCAGTTTCTTACGTTATACCAGATAATGGCGCACTGCCACGATGGAAATTATTCGACGATATCACTACGGCAGGATATGTGGTAGGGTACATACATGGGTACCCGATCAAAACGAAGCGAACGTTGTCCTCAATGTCGCCTGCACAGCCAACTCTGTATCTGCAGCGCCATCCCCCGACTTGATCTGGCCACGCGGCTCATCCTGGTGATGCACCGCCGCGAATGGGTCAAGCCGACCGCAACCGGGCCGTTGGCCCTCACCATGCTCTGCAACAGTGAGCTTCGTATCCAGGGGCACCAGGAGCAACCGCTCGACTTCCGGGACCTCGACAGCGAACAGCGCCGAACCCTGCTCCTCTATCCGGGTGAGGAGGCACAGGTGCTGAGCCGGGCCTTGCTGGCAGAAGACCCCAGGCCGGTCAACCTTGTTGTTCCGGATGGCAACTGGCGCCAGGCGGCGCGGATGGGCCGTCGACTCCCCGGGCTGGAGCACGCAACCATGGTGCGTCTTCCGGAAGGGGCGAAAACGGGCTGGGGAATACGGAAAGAATCCCACCCCGAAGGCCTGGCGACTTTCGAGGCAATCGCCCGCGCGCTCGGCATCATCGATTCGCCAGCAGTGCAGGAAAGCATGGAAGCGCTTTTCAGGCTAATGGTGGCACGAACGCTTCAGGCTCGAAGCTGACAATGAGATCGGCAACAAACCCCTTCCCCACTCAGGCGGCAACCGTCGTCACGTTGCGGGTCTTTTCCAGGTAGTAACTGTAATCCCCCTCGAACACCCGCATCTCGCCATGGTCTATTTCAAAAACCCGGTCCACCAGCGAGCGTAGGAAATGCCGGTCATGACTGACCAGCAGCACAGTGCCGGTGAAGCCCCGCAAGGCATCCAGCAGAATCTCCCGCGAACGGATATCCAGGTGATTGGTCGGCTCGTCAAGCACCAGGAAGTTGATCGGTCTACCCAGCAGCGTCGCCAGTACCACCCTGCTCTTCTCGCCGCCGGACAGGTTTTCGATCCGCTTGTCCACCGCATCGCCAGAGAACAGGAACGCCCCCAACAGGTTGCGGATAACGCCGATGTTCGCCAACGGCATGGCATCCTGAACGGTTTCGAATACCGTCTTCTTCGGGTCCAGCACTTCCATGGCATGCTGACTGAAGTAGCCGAGCTCCACCCCGGCGCCCAAGGCGACACTGCCGCCGGTCGATTCGGTCAGACCGGCCAGAGTCTTGAGGAAAGTGGACTTACCGGCGCCATTGACGCCGACCACGGCGATCTTGCTGCCGCGCCGAACGATGCCGGATGCGCCGCTGAAAACCGGGTGATTGCCGCCATCGGGCAATGCCCAGCTCTTGGCGAGATCCTCGAAGACCGCAACGTCGTCACCGCTGCGGGGCGGTTCTTTGAATTCGAAACGCACCACCCGCTCTTCGGCAGGAATCTCGATCCGCTCGATCTTCTCCAGTTTCTTGACCCGCGACTGCACCTGCGCCGCATGGGACGCGCGGGCGGCAAAACGGGCAATGAACTCCTCCTCCTTCGCCAGCATCTCCTGCTGCCGCTTATGGCTGGCCAGCAACTGCTCCAGGCGGATGTCACGCTCCCGCTCGTAAAAATCGTAGTTGCCGCTGTAGGAAGTAACGGTCCTGTTGGCCACCTCGATAACGCGGGTCACGACCCGGTTCATGAAATCGCGGTCGTGGCTCGTCATCAGCAGCGCACCGTCGAACTCGCCGGAAAGCCATTCCTCCAACCAGACGATCGACTCCACGTCCAGGTGGTTGGTGGGCTCGTCCAGCAGCAGCACATCAGGCTTGAGGGTCAGGATACGGGCCAGGGCAATGCGCATCTTCCAGCCGCCGCTGAAGGACTCCACCGGCAGATCGAAGCGGTCCGGGCCGATACCGAGTCCGGTCAGCACGGTCTGGGCGCGGGTATCTAGATCATAGCCGCCCCGGTGTTCGAATTCCTCCTGCGCGGCACCGTAGCGCTCCAGCAGAGCAGCCATGGCGTCGTCCTCCATCGGCTCGCACATAGCCGCTTCCATCTCTTTCAGTTGTTCCGCCAGGCGCATGGTCTCGGCTGACCCTGCCATCACTTCTTCCAGGGCGGTACGGCCGGCCATCTCGCCCACATCCTGGGAGAAATAGCCGATGGTGGTCTTTTTGGCGCAGGTGATCTCGCCGCTGTCCACGTCCTCTTCACCGGTGATGATGCGGAAGATGGTGGTCTTACCGGCGCCGTTGGGGCCAACCAGGCCGTTGCGGCTTCCCGGCAGTATCTGGAATCCGGCCTCGCGAAAGAGAATCTGCGAGCCGTGCTGCTTTGAAATGTTTGACAGGTGAATCATGAAAAAGGCTCCGTAATAATGGTGTAGATGCGCCTGCGCGCGGACAACAGAAAAGGGGCAGGCCAAACGGCCTAACCCCTTGCATACTCTTGAAAAGGAAACGGGATTCAGTGCCCGGGCGGAGAGTTCCGTTACCGCCCGACACGCAGGAGCACTATAGCCAAATGCGTTGAATTTGTCAAAGAATCTGAGTAAATCCAAGTGACGGCACCGAGCGCCATCGTAGAGAACTGCCGGTTACGCAAACATGCAACATCTTCAGATTAGAACTGTTGACACGTTTCGTTATGGTGCGGTAAAAAAATCTAACCCACATTGATTAATGAAAAGTTGTTTCGGGAGGATGCCGTGGAGTTGGTCACCGTAAACATTGCGCATGGAGAGAAGCCGCTTTCGTCAGCAGGGTGCTGATGGGGACGGCTTTTGTTTTGCGGGACTGGGGACGCAGGAGAATCCGAGCGTTTAATGGTGAAATGAATGAGGGATCAATGTGTATGGTCACGCCACTGGGAATGAGGTGTTTTCGTGCTTAAGCATATGAAATCATACGCACACCTGAAGCCGGGACAAAACGGGACCAAGAGACTTTTGGCCCGGTATGGAAAGGCTCTGCTCTGCGACCGTTATCGCTATGACGTGATTCGCGGAGTACGACTGAAGACGGTAGAGCTTGTCATGGAAGAAAAACCGGGAACCCCCATGTTTCTCTTGCAAGATAGTGACATGGTGCCGATAGAGGTCAGATTCGAGGAGACAGAGTTACGGGAAAAATTGCGACGGATGCGGGCACGCTGGGACCCTCAGCTAAAACCCTGGATGGTCCCCTTTCACATGGTTTGCGGCACGGAACTTGAGGCACGGATCCCGAAAGATTTCTTCAATGGGATCAGAAGGTCATAAGTTACCTATATAGCAAACATATTACCTATATAGGGAAACCGGTCAATAACGAGTTGGATGGAAGGAAATAAATGAAAAAGAAAATTATCCTTGGAGTCTGTGGTGTTATGGGTGGGATTTTCCTATTTGGAGGCGGATTTTTCTGTGGTTTAAAGTTCTTCGCTTGGAATTACAACATCACAGCACTCACTGAAGCTAGAATTGCACTGATGTCACTCGAAACGAACATCGAGGCACTAGACCGTAAGGATTATGATTCTCTACGGACAAGTCTCAACCTGAGAATAGACGGAGAAGTCCTAAAAATTTACAACACCATTGAAGAATCAAATAACAAAGAAGACATAAATAGGGCGAAGAAGGCGCTTTCCCGCTTGGCGAAGCATAGGCAAAACTACCCACCAGCTTATCCAGCCCACCTACAGAGTCCAGACAATGAGAAGGTGTACAAGCACGTGGACGCGATTCTGTCGCAGTTCATCGACTTCAAGTAAGACATCCAACCAGCGGCAACAGCGGTCTCCGCTGACGCTCCGCCGCTGGTGCCTTGAGACGTTAGATAGAAAGAATACGGATCAAATGGAAAAAACATCCTTTATCATGTTCATCACAATATGGCCAATATTTGCGATCGGATTTGGTGGTGGAATTATTTATGGGCTGCGTTTTTTGAGGAAAAACAACCTCATTGATACGAGAGTGACCGCATTTGTGGGTGACGCACTTTTCGGACGAATCGGGTCCAACTACAAGCTATTCTTCCAAGCGCACAGTCAAAAATATGGAAAGCCAATAACGATAATTTTGTTGGCGATCCATTTAGCATCTGCATTCATGGTATTTGCATTCCCATTTTTTTTGACATAGATATCTAACACGCCATTAGACGCCGCCCGCCCGAAAAGACTGGGCTGGCGGGTCAACGGCGGCACCGCTATGCGAACAAAGACAAAATAGGATAAACGATGGAAAGCTGGCTTGAACTGATTATTTTCCTAGCCTTAGGTTTCACCACCTTCTTTGGGAGCAGGAAATCGAGACGATTTCATAACGAATTTCAAAATTATTCTTATGATCAGCAGGAAGCATTTCTCAGACAGCTCAACAAAGAAGGATATTTAAAGCAAAGAGCTCGGTTCTGGGAAGCGGGAGCCGTAACGAAACTTCCCCCTGTGTTTGCAGTAATTGGATATTTTCTGGCTGCTTTAGCGTTACTGGTATGTCTGTTTTATCTGGTAGTTATCATCTATGGAACAATGCACTGGTAAAAATAACACGCATAATCGGGTAGCCGGGGGTTTTTCTCCCCCAGCCCCCACACCACCCGGCATGCGGGTCCGCACCGGGCGGTTCGATAGAATTACCGGGCCGTAGCCGGGTAATGAAGCTTCACCCACAGTTCTTTGACAGATAATAACCCCTGCTCCTCCAACCATTTGTTGGTCATTCCGGTCTGGGCATCAAGCCTCCGGGACATCGCCCACGAGCCGTCTCTGTTCAGGCCCGCACGGATGGCGGTTCCACGTTGGGTACCAAGTTTCAATGGTACCGCTCCTGGGGTCGGACCAAGCTAACTCTTTGAAGTTTCATAATTAAATGGCAAAAATGGCCCTGTTAATGGCCTTAGGGCCATGTTTCTACCATAAAAAAAGGCCTTCTAAGAATGGCGCGAGCGAACCGACATTATATTCCCGGACAGGTGTGGCACATTACCCACCGTTGCCACAAGAAAGAATTTCTCCTGAAATTTGCAAG
>JAQUEZ010000320.1:1067-6384 GCA_028684915.1 Desulfobulbus sp. | reverse complement strand
ATAACCGAATCCGACCGCTCGCCCTCCATGACCGCGATTACCTGTATCCCGGCAACGCGCCCCTGATCGCCAAGGTTCAACGGGCGCTCGAAGAAAACGCCATCAACCAGCCTGCCGCCCGCGTCGTCCTCGTCACCGCCCTGCGGCAGTTCCATTATGTCTTCAATCCGGTCAGCTTTTTTTACTGCTACGATCAGGCGAACAAGGTGTTCTGCGTCCTCGCCCAGGTGAACAACACCTTTGGCGAAACCCATCTCTACGTTCTCCGGAACGAGTCCGGCGACCTCACCTTTGGAACCGACAAGGCCTTTCACGTCTCCCCCTTCTTTCCTCGAAAAGGCCGGTACGCCTTTCGCCTCAGCCCGCCGGACGACACCCTGCTGCTGGAGATCACCTTCTGTCTTGATGGGGACAAACCGGCACTGGTGGCCTCGTTCAGCGGAATGGCCAGACCATTGACCCCGCCAACACTGGCCCGCACCGTTTGCCTCCATCCGCTGCGGGCAGTTCTGACCTTTCCCCGCATTCTCTGGCAGGCGGGACGCCTCTTTTTCCAAAAACGGCTCAAGGTCTACCCCAAGCCTGACCCCTGCTCACCCCTGAACCTGCGCCAGTCGCCGCCGAGCCTGCTTGAGCGGCTGGGGCGCAAGGTGATGACCCATTTTTTCAGCCAGCTCGACCATGGCCAGATGACCATGACCCTGCCCGAAGGCGAGCAACTGATTTTCGGTCAACCCGACGGTTCGCCGCAGGTGGCCATGCACGTGGTCAAGCATCGGTTTTTTCAGCGCGCCATGCTGACAGCCGATATTGGTTTCGGCGAGGCCTATGTGGACGGGGACTGGAACAGCCCGGATCTGGTTGCCCTGCTCTCCCTCCTCAACCTCAGAGAGGAGGCGGTCAACGACCGGCGAATCTGGCCAGCCCTGGCCGGGCGGCTGCTCAACCTGCTTTTTCACCTCCGGCGCGACAACACCCCGGCCGGCAGCAAGCGCAACATCAGCGAGCATTATGACCTCAGCAACGAGCTTTATGCCCTTTTTCTTGATCCGACCATGTCTTACTCAAGCGGCATCTTTCTCGACCACAGCGACAGCCTTGAGCAGTCGCAAGTTAACAAGTTCCAGGCCGTGATCGACAAGGCTGCCATCGGACCGGCAGACCATGTGCTTGAGATCGGCTGCGGCTGGGGCGGTTTCGCTCTCGAGGCGGTTCGGCAGACCGGATGCCGCCTGACGGGAATCACGGTTTCCCGCGAGCAATTCGACTGGGCCACCCAGCGGGTGGAGGAAGAAGGGCTGACAGACCAAATCAAGATCCTCCTCACCGATTACCGCCATGTCGAGGGCAGCTTCAGCAAGATCGTCTCCATCGAGATGCTCGAGGCTGTCGGCCATCCCCACTTGCCGGTTTACTTTTCGACCCTGGATAAGCTGCTCGCTCCCGGCGGACGGATAGTCATCCAAGCCATCACTATCCCAGACCAAAAATACGGCGCTTATCGGGCAGGTTCCGACTGGATCCGCAAACATATCTTCCCCGGCGGCCACCTGCCTTCAGTCGGGGCAATGGTCTCCGCCATGAGCAGCAAAACCCGTCTCAACATCGTCGGGATGGAGGATATTGGTCACCACTATATCCGCACGCTGCAACTGTGGCGCGAGGCCTTTCTCAAGAGGCGCCAGGAGATCCTCGACCTGGGATTTGAACCGACCTTCGTGCGCAAATGGGAATACTATTTCAGTTACTGCGAGGCAGGGTTCCGCAACCGTCTGGTGCGGAATTATCATCTGGTGCTGGCCAGGATGGGTGAACCGGTGGAGCAAGTACAACAATAATGTTCAGCGGCCACACCTGGACATCGCTGCTCAATTACGGCTTGTTTCAAGCAGGATGGTTTGTGTGCGTACTCGGGGCGGCCGCAGGATATCCGTGGCTGGCGACAGCGGCCGGGCTGCTGTTGGTGCTGGCGCACCTGGTTCTGGTGAGAAATGCAGCTCGCGAAAGCCTGCTGTTGCTGACAGGCCTGCTGCTTGGGCTGGTGGTCGATGGCGCCCATATCCGTACAGGCGTGCTGGACTTTCCCCTCGGCAGTTTCCATCCGGCCCTGCCGCCGGCCTGGATTCTCGTCCTCTGGCTCCAGTTCGCCATGACCCTCCACTACTCGCTGGGCTGGCTATCCGGCCGCTATTGCCTTGGCGCGTTGTTGGGGAGTGTTTCCGGCGGCCTTGCCTATTGGGCTGGGGTCAGGTTCGGCGCCGCCGCATTTGGCGTCGAACTCATCCACAGTTTGGTGCAGATCGGTCTGAGCTGGGGCCTGACCATGCTCATCCTGCTGAAAGTTTCCTTGCTCACCGCGCCCCCTCACAAAGCGCGCACCTATCGCTGTTTTGACGAAGAATAGGGATGTGGTTTGCGTTAGGAGGCACTACGAGTAAACGCGGCCCAAACCCTGACCAAAGGCTGGGGCTTTGCTCTTCTCCCTGAGGGGGGTCCGTTGCGCGCCTGCTGAGATCGGGGCTCGTCAGCCGCGCAGCGTCGTCGTCCAATATAACCTTGAGCAAGGAGCGGGAGAACTGGAGAAAACAATGAAAGGTGTCGCAATATGTGGAAGTCCCCGCAAACATGGAAATACAGACAGTGGTGTCTTCCGCTGCCTGGGTCAGGAGACCAACGATGAAAAAAATGACAAGGAGGATTGTCGGTATGGCTCTCGGATTGCTTGGATTGGCCGGTTGCGCTGGTGAGCGTCCCAATAACTTGGGAGTTAGGGAGGGGATGCTCGCCCCGTGCCCGAGTTCGCCCAACTGTGTTTCGAGCCAGACTGAGAGTGAAGTCCATCGAATAGCGCCATTGGCAGTGAGTGGTGAGCCCAGTGCAGCTTTTGCTCGTCTCAAAGAGGTGCTCTCAGGGCGGAGCGATGCAACCGTCGTGGATGATTTAACCGACTACCTGCGGGTTGAACTGCGCACACTCCTGTTTGTCGATGATGTTGAATTTTTGCTGGACCAAGCGAATGCAGTCATCCACGTCCGCTCCGCTTCACGACTGGGCTATTCGGATTTTGGCAAGAACCGTAGCCGTCTTGAAGAGATTCGCGGCCAATTTCTTCTTCCACATGAGGGGAGATAGCCACGGGAAGACGATTTTGGTGGCCTGGCTGGCAATAAACACAGGCCGATATGCACTACAGATTGACTGTTGTTACGGGTGTGTCTAATTTATTGGTTTTGGCTGCAACCGCATTTTTCGAAATCATTTTAAGAAGGTGCAAGTATGTTTTCCACGGTCGGCAACATGCGATGGCATGTTGTTATGCGATTATTGAGCAACACAGTGCAAAATTAAACACGGAGGGTGTTATGAGCAACGAAAGTGGCAAAACCGGCTTGGGATATGAGGAAATGGTTTGGATTCGGGACAAGGATGGGAATGAATATGCGTGCCAATTCAAGGAGATAAAGTTTATCAAAAGGAAAGAGGAGCTGACCGCTGAGGAGGTCAATCGCTGTGTGGATGTGAGTCAGGTCCTGAGCAAGGACAATTGGTAGGCCCGTCGCTGGTCCACCTGTCCAGCCCCACGCCCCGCCAAGGTTGTATTGGCGGGGTTTTTCTTTTCTGATTGGCATACAGGGCACAACACAGGGCGAAAAGCCTTGCATCTCGGGAAAGGCGTTGGCAGATCCAGGGCCAACCGCTCGATAATTTTGGCCCCCAGCCCTGTTCGGCCTGCCGGATCAGAATTCTCGCCCGATCTGCCAGTAGAGCGGCGTCAGTTCGCGGTTGACCGCCAGGGGCACCCGTTGCTGGGCGGTGTGGACACGGTTTTTCAGTTCCGCCAGCCAAATCGGCATGGCCCAGTGGAGTGCATATTCCACGACATCCGGTCAGTGTGCAGTCGAGGCGATTCGGAGTGTGGAGCAATGGCGGGAAATTTCTGCCTTCTCCAAGCTATGGAATGTCTCCGGGGGCAATGACGTCGGCAGGGTGTGTGCGCGCTTGCAGTCTGCGCGGCTGCAAGGCCCGTCGTGCGCGCACAGGCACAGGAAAACAAGAGGCGTTTTCTGTCGCTCAGTCAATCCCCAGATAGGCGAGGATGCCCTTGGCCGCCTGCCGACCCTGCCAGACGGCGGTGACCACCAGGTCGGAGCCGCGCACCATGTCGCCGCCGGCAAAAATTTTGGGGTTGGTGGTCTGCAGCGGATACTCGCCTGATTCGCTGGCGATCACCCGGTCGCGGTCGTTAAGCGCGACGCCGTGCGCCCCCAGCCAGGCGGGCGGATTGGGGCGAAAACCAAAGGCAATCAGAACAAGGTCCGCCGTCACCGTGACCTGACTGCCCGCGACCACCACCGGCCGCCGTCGACCGCTGGCGTCCGGCTCGCCCAACTCGGTGGTCACCAGTTCCACCCCCTCCACCCGATGATCCCCCAAAATCCCCACTGGCTGCTGGTTAAACAGGAACTGCACGCCCTCCTCCCGGGCGTTGGTCACCTCCCGCTTTGAGCCGGGCATGTTGGCCTCGTCGCGGCGGTAGGCGCAGGTGACGCTGGCCGCGCCCTGGCGGATTGCGGTGCGGCAGCAGTCCATGGCGGTATCGCCGCCGCCCAGCACCACCACCCGCTTGCCGGCGGCGTCGATAAACGGGGCTAGGCCGTCGTAGCCGAGGCACTGGCTGACGTTGCCGATCAGATAGGGCAGGGCGTCATGGACGCCGGGCACATCCTCGCCGGGAAAGCCGCCCTTCATGAACTGGTAGGTTCCCATCCCTAAGAAAACCGCGTCAAACTCGCTCAGCAACTGGTCCAGGCTGAGGTCGCGGCCAATCTCGACGCCGAGGCGAAATTCCACCCCCATGGCGGCGAACACCTGCCGCCGCCGCGCCAGCACCGATTTTTCCAGCTTGAACTCGGGAATGCCGAAGGTCAGCAACCCGCCGATCTCCGGGTAGCGGTCAAAGACCACCGGCCGCACCCCGGCCCGCACCAGCACGTCCGCACACCCCAGCCCCGCCGGTCCGGCCCCGATCACCGCCACTCGCTTGTCGCTCCAGACCACGCCGCTCATGTCCGGTTTCCAGCCCTGGGCCAGGGCCTGATCGGTGATGTGTTTTTCGATGTTGCCGATGGTTACCGCGCCAAAGCCGTCGTTCAGGGTGCAGGCCCCTTCGCAGAGGCGATCCTGGGGGCAGACCCGGCCGCAGATCTCAGGCAGGGAGTTGGTCTGGCTGCAGAGTTCCGCCGCCGCCAACAGGTTGCCTTCGGAGAGCAGTTTCAGCCAGTTAGGGATGTAATTGTGCACCGGACACTTCCACTCG
>JAQUEZ010000320.1:0-1057 GCA_028684915.1 Desulfobulbus sp. | reverse complement strand
GTCCACCGGCTGGTAGATCTCGCGGAAGGCGGTTTTGCGGGTGAGGATGTTGGTCTTGGGCGGCAGTTTCCGTTCCACGTCGAGGAACTGGAACACATTGTTGAGACGTTCTTTCATGGGGGCGCCTTTGTTAACATTAGAAATAACCGGCCGGCCGAGGGGATTCAAAGGACTCAAGTTATTTCCAGTTTGGTTGGGCATTGGTTTTAACTCTGACAGAGTTCAACTGTTTTTGAAATTCGTCGAACACCTTTTGGTCGAGTAAATTTGGAGCGTGAACTGCAGCACAGGTAACGAACGCTCTAAGGCAACTTGTTCCAAGTACTATTGTAACTGCGACAATTTCGGGTCGAGATAGTCCTCCGCCAATCTTAAGTTCGAAGTCATTTTCGCCCTTTTGCTTTGCAGCATGGCGTATGCTTTCAACGTTTGCGTGTGATATTCGAGACATCCAATCATACGCAAATCGAGCCTCGTCGTACTCATCCGCTGTCACTTCAATTATCAGGTCCCCAACTGGAACGGAAGAAAGCTCTGCAAGCCGCTTGCGGACGCGAGAGGGACGGAATTGTTCTCCGTAGCTCCACTTTTCGCATAATGACGGTTGCTTAGCGAGAAGTTCAATCAGCATTGAGGTTTCCATGGCGTTCCTACAAGTAAGCACGGCATCGATAATGAGACCTCGTTTCAGAAGAACGAGTGTCGCAGAAGCGTGATTCATAACTTTTGCAATAAGAATGAACGCGCAATTCTGTTCCAGTGATTTTTTGCCAGTTCGGACAGAGCTAACTGTAGAAGCACATTGAAATATTTCACGAAAGACAGCAATGCAATCGATGTAGGAGTCATCAAAGGATTGTTCAATTGACACCCAGTGACGTTCCAATGCGTTAAGTGAGTATTTAACCATTGTTTTGCTCTGGAAAAAGGATTATTCGCCGCGCTGGCGGAGCCGGTCGAGCAGGCCGGAGAGATCGGCGGCCTTGGGTTTGACCAGCCAGAACTTGCCGATGTAGTCGAGGTAATCGTCCAGCAGCCGCCAGCCCCAGTCGCTGTT
>JAQUEZ010000319.1 GCA_028684915.1 Desulfobulbus sp. | reverse complement strand
CCAGGAACGAGTAGTATCCATCATGCAATCACTGCAACAGCTCAAGGATAAGGTCAGGGGATTCTTCCGGCACCCTATCCTCAAATACACCTCCGGAATGTTCGGTGATTTATGCACTGGTTAATAAGAATTGCCAACCTATGTCGCACCTCTCTTGATTTGAGATTCGACAATGTGGTTCGACTCAACTTACCAAACACATCAGAAATACAGAGAACTCTTGCGCAACCAGGAGACATACTTGTATCAATTACCGCATATATCGGTTCAATAGCCGTGGTGCCGGATAAATTTGAAACCGCGTATGTTAGTCAACATGTTGCTCGCTGCTCTCCACTTAGCAATATCATAAATTCGAGATGGCTTGGATATGTTCTATTGTCAAACGTTGGACAGTTTCACGGGCAGGTCAACCTTTATGGCGGAACAAAAGATGGCTTGTCGCTTGATGATGTAAAAAGCTATCCAGTATTGCTGCCGCCAAGGTCAGAGCAGGATGTAATTGTCAAATATATTCAAGATGAATCACAGGTTATTGACCAAGCCATCACCCGCACCCAACGCGAAATCGAACTGATGCGCGAATACCGCACCCGCCTGATTGCCGATGTGGTCACCGGCCAGGTGGATGTGCGCGGCATCGAAGTACCAGAGGTTGCCGAGGAAGCAGGGACGAATGAGTATTCGCCCCTGCACGATGAAGACACCGCCGATGCCGATGACCTGCTCGATGCTGATGAGGATCTGAAGGCCGGGGAGTGAGCTGTCAACCTGTGATTACCGCCAAGGCAAAAGGCACGTCACAGAACTCGCACCGCCGGTGCGAGAAATTCTCCAACCACAGGCTGGAGAAAATAAGGTGTGCAACCACCAGTTGCACAAGGCGATCAGGGCGATGATATGAAAACAGATACAACGGAAAAAGGGCTGGAAAGCCTCATTGTTCAATCGCTGGTCGCTCAAGCCGGATACGTGCAGGGCGACCCGAAGGACTACGACCGGGAACACGCCGTTGACCTGGCCCAGCTGCTGCACTTCCTCGCTAACACCCAGCCCGACACACTGGAAAGCCTCGGCATCGGACAGGAAGGACCGAAGCGGACCCAATTTCTCCATCGGTTGCAGGGGGAGATCGCCAAACGCGGTGTTATCGAGGTGCTGCGTGGCGGCATCAAACACGGACCGGCCACTATCGATCTCTTTTACGGCGCACCCAGCCCTGGCAATGCCAAGGCGGCGGAACGGTTCGCGGCCAACATCTTCAGCGTCAGCCGCCAACTCCGCTACAGTCGCAACGAAACCCTGCTGGCCCTTGACCTGGCCATCTTCATCAATGGCCTGCCCGTGGCCACCTTTGAGCTGAAGAACAAACTCACCAAGCAGACCGTGGCTGACGCGGTTGAACAGTACAAGCGCGACCGCGACCCCAAGGAACTGCTCTTCCAGTTCGGCCGCTGCATGGTCCATTTTGCCGTGGACGACCATGAGGTGCGGATGTGTACCCATCTCAAGGGCAAGCAATCCTGGTTTCTCCCCTTCAATAAGGGATACAACGACGGCGCCGGCAACCCGCCCAACCCCCATGGCCTGGCCACCGATTACCTGTGGAAGGAGATCCTCACCAAGGAGCGACTGACCGACATCCTGGAAAATTATGCCCAGGTGGTAGAGGAGAAGGACGAAAAGACCGGCAGGAAGAAACGAAAACAGGTTTTTCCCCGTTACCACCAGTTGCAGGTGGTGCGGTTGCTGCTGGCAAACGCCGCTGCCCAGGGTATCGGCAGGCGGTATCTGATTCAGCATTCCGCCGGCAGCGGCAAGAGCAACTCCATTGCCTGGCTGGCGCATCAATTGATCAGTCTGCGGCGAGAAGGCTGTGACCTGTACGATTCCATTATTGTGGTCACTGACCGTCGCATCCTGGACAAGCAGATCCGCGACACCATCAAACAGTTCGCCCAGGTCTCGGCCACGGTCGGCCATGCTGAACGTTCGGGCGACCTGCGCGACTATCTCAAGGCAGGCAAGAAAATCATCATCACCACGGTGCAGAAATTCCCGGTCATTCTCGATGAGATCGGCAACGAACATCGCGGCAACAGCTTTGCCATTCTCATCGACGAGGCCCATTCCAGCCAGGGTGGCCGCAACGCCGCCAAAATGAACATGGCCTTGGGAACCTCCGGAGAAGATGAGGAGGAAACGGTCGAGGACAAGATCAACACCATCATGGAAGGCCGGAAAATGCTGACCAACGCCAGCTATTTTGCCTTCACCGCCACGCCCAAGAACAAGACCCTGGAAATCTTCGGCGAATCCGACCCGCAGCCCGACGGCACGGTGCAGCACCACCCCTTTCACAGCTATTCGATGAAACAGGCCATCGAGGAAGGATTCATCCTCGATGTGCTCAAACACTATACCCCGGTGGGGAGCTATTACCGTCTGGCCAAGACCGTGACCGACGATCCGCTCTTTGACGCCAACAAGGCGCGGAAAAAACTCCGGCGTTACGTGGAATCCCACGAGCACGCCATCCGGGAGAAGGCCGAGATCATGGTAGATCATTTCCACGAGCAGGTGCTTGGCCAACGGAAGATCGACGGCAAGGCGCGGGCCATGATCATCACCGGCGGCATCGAGCGGGCCATCCAGTATTTCCACGCGGTCAGGGACTATCTCAAAGAACGCAAGAGCCCTTATTTGCCCATCGTCGCCTTCTCCGGCGAACATGAATATGGCGGAGTCAAGGTGACCGAGGCCACCTTGAACGGGTTTCCGAGCAGCCAGATTACGGACAATATCCAAGGGGACCCTTACCGCTTCCTGATTGTGGCCGACAAATTCCAGACCGGCTACGACGAGCCGCTTCTGCACACCATGTATGTCGACAAAAAGCTCTCCAGCATCAAGGCGGTGCAGACCCTTTCCCGGCTCAACCGCGCCCGGCCGCAGAAGTACGACACCTTTGTGCTCGATTTTTTCAACGACTCGGACATCATCCAGAAATCGTTCGAGCCCTATTACCGCACCACTATTCTCAGCAACGAAACCGACCCGGACAAGTTGCATGATCTTCAGGCCGCTTTGGAGGGCTACCAGGTCTATTCCCAGGAACAGATCGATGAACTGGTGGCCCGATATTTGAGCGGGGCGGATCGCGACCAGTTGGACCCGATCCTCGATGCCTGCGTGGCAAGCTATACCGCTGATCTGGATGAAGACGGTCAGGTCGATTTCAAGGGAAAGGCCAAGGCCTTTGGCCGCACCTACGGATTTCTTGCCTCGATTTTGCCGTATTCCAATGCAGGGTGGGAAAAGCTGTCGATCTTCCTCAATTTCCTGGCGCCCAAGCTGCCGGCGCCCAAGGAGGAAGATTTGTCGCAGGGCATTCTTGATGCCATCGACATGGATAGCTACCGGGTTGAAAAGCTGACCACCAGGAACATCGGCCTGGCAGACAAGGACGGTGCACTGGACCCGTTTACCAGTGGTGGTGGTGGCCGCAAACCCGAAGCGGATATGGAGCAGCTCAGCAGCATTCTTCAGGCCTTTAACGACCAGTTCGGCAATATCGAATGGAAAGACGGGGACAAGATCCGCAAGGTCATCGCTGAGGAAATCCCCAGCAAGGTCCGCGCGGACACTGCCTACCAGAACGCGATGAAAAACTCGGACAAGCAAAACGCCCGTATCGAACACGACCGGGCCTTACAGCGGGTGATGATCGAATTGCTGTCCGATCACACCGAATTGTTCAAGTTGTTCAGCGATAATCCTTCCTTCAAGAAGTGGTTGGGGGATACGATATTTGGGGTGACGTATCAATCGGTGGGGAGGAGTGAGGCTCGAAAAGAGGTTAGGGGAAGATAATCAGGAATTGCCTCAACTTTGACGCCCTGTTTTTCTTTGCGCCAATATTCTCGATCATTATGGGGTATCTCCTATGGACATTGAAGTCGTCAGAACACGATTGCTCGATTTCATCCTCATTGGTGAACGCAAGGAAGCGATGGATCTGCTTGAGGATTGGGCCCGTCGGTTTCACTGGCGAGCAACGATCATTGAACTTCTAGAGCCCGTACTTAATGAGATCGGCAAACGTTGGGCCGCCGAAAAAATCAGTCTTGCGGCCGGCTATATGGCGGGAAAAATTGCCGAGGATGTTCTTCTCAAGGCCGTTCAGGCTGAAGAGGCTGTCCCCCAGACCAAAGGTCCAGTGGTCATGGGCAATATCGAGGACGACTACCATTCGCTGGGGCGAAAACTGGTGACAATTTTCCTCAGAACCGCCGGTTGGCGGGTAATCGATCTCGGTAACGATGTGCGGGCCGAGGAATTTGTCGATGCGGCCGTGGCCAACGAGGCGAAAATTATCGGGGTTTCGGCCATGATGCTCACCACCGCCAAAAACATCCGCAATGTTCGTCATGAAATAGACCACAGGGGGCTCTCCGGGAGCATCAAGCTGGCGGTTGGCGGCGCCGTCTTCAAGATGAGGCCTGAACTGGTAGTCGAGGTGGGGGGCGACGGTACTGTTGCAAGTGCTGTCGATGCCCCCCGGTTGATGGCCCAGTTGATCGGCATGGAGGATGAGCATGACCTCACTTGAACGAGTGCTGCTCGCCCTGCAGGGAAAACCGCAGCCATCGCCGCCGTTCACCCTTACCCTCAGCCTCTACGGCGCCAGGTTGATCGGCTGTCCGCTCAGTGAATATTATCGCCGTCCCGAACGCTATCTCGAGGGCCAGGAGGCGGTGATTGATCTTTGCCGGCCGGACATCGTTTTTTCCCCTTTTGCCCTCACCCTTGAGGCTGAAGCCTTTGGCGGCGAACTGAAATTCCTGCCGGACAATCCGCCTAACACCAGAAAACCGGCAGTCCGCTCGGCTGATGACTTCATCCGCCTGCCATTGCCCGATGTCGACAGTCACTCCAGCCTGTTGTATCTCCGTGAGAGTACCCGTCTTCTTGCCGGAAAATATCGGGGCGACAGGGCGATTTGCGGGGTTGTCTCGGCTTCTGTCGATCTGCCTGCAATGGTCATGGGCATTGACCAGTGGATCGAGACGCTGCTTTTTGCTCCAGAAAAGGCGGTAGCCATTCTCGAAAAAGCCCACTGTCATTTCGTGGCGTTGGCCAATGCTCTCTTGGCGGATGGAGCCAATTTCATCGCTCTGCCAACAATGTTTACCAATCCGCAGCTCCTCTATCCGCAGCTGATCGACGAGGTGATCTTACCTGCATTTGCCCGATCACTGGCTGAGGTGAAGGGCCCGATTGTTTTCCATCATGGCGGCAATCCGATGGTCCCATCCCTTGGCGATTATCTGGCGCTACCCAATGTGGCCGCGTATGCTGTCGACCATCGCGATTCCCTAGCCGAGGCCCGGAGGATCCTCGGACCGGACCGCCTGCTGCTGGGCAATCTGAACGGTCCTACACTGTCACGCACGTCGATGGACACTGTCCTCTCCAAAGTTGCCCAGATTCTCGATGACAGGAGAGGTGACCCCTGTTTCATCTTTGCCACCTCTGGAGCTGATGTGCCTTTCGACACTCCGCCTGCCCTGCTCCAGGCTATTTCGACGAAGGCACGAGCAGTTTCGGAGACAGCATGAGGACTCTATCAATCATCTGCTGTTCGGTCCTGCGCCGGGAACTCGAGGCCTTTGCCTTGCGGCAACACCCGGATGCGGAGCTGGTTTTTCTCGATTCCATGCTCCACATGCATCCTGAAAAACTACGCCTAACCATTGACGCGGCTTTAGCTGTCAGGCCGAATAGTGATTGCCTGCTGGTCTATGGCGACTGCCACGCCCACATGCTTGAGACTGCCCGGAGACCGCACTGTATACGGACCAGCGCCGTCAACTGCGGTGAACTCCTTCTGGGGTGGGAAACGTACCGCTCCTTCCGTAATCAGAAGGTCTTCCTGTTTCTTCCCGAATGGACCGAGCGCTGGCGGGAAGTCTTTATCAATGAATTGGGGTTCTCTGACCAGTCGTTGGCCCGTGAGTTCATGCGGGAGAGCCAACGGCGGCTTGTCTACCTGGACACCGGACTCATCCCAGCGCCGGAAAAATCCTTGAAAGAGATTGCAGACTATTTCGGCATGCCGGTGGATGTTCTCGCTGTCACGCTCAATAATCTGCACCAGAATGTCCGTCTAGCAATAGAACATCTACAGACACGAGATGCTCATGAAGCCTAATATGCTTCTCCTGACTCTGCAGAATGATATGCTTGTTAATATCCTGAACTATGCCTCGGATATCGGCAAATGTTCCGAGCGTATCACCGTGCAGATCCGGGAAATAATCGGCGCACGGATTGTGGCCCTGTTTGAGTTGAACCCGATGGGAGAATACCGCCTGCTCGCTGCCTGC
>JAQUEZ010000318.1 GCA_028684915.1 Desulfobulbus sp. | reverse complement strand
CATCCACCAGTGGGCCCATGGCGCGGGTAAAGCCTTCCTTGTCGATCACACCCAGGCCACGGTCGCGACACCAGAGATCAAGCGCGGTTTTGCCGAGCACATCCGAGGCGGTGGTGAGCACGGCCTGGCCGCCAGTTGCCTCTGCCACCTGCTTGGCCAAAGCGTTGGCTCCGCCAAGATGACCGGATATTAGAGAGATTGCAAACCGGCCCAACTCATCGCAAACTACGATCGCCGGATCGCGGTATTTATCTTCAAGCAGCGGGGCTATGGTGCGCACGACGATCCCGGTGGCCATAATACAGATGATGCCGCTGTAATTCTTCCACACCTCGCCCACCACCTGGGCAAGTCTTCCTTTGCAGGCAAAGAAGTCCCCGCCAAGATCAGCGGCTAGTCTCAGGCCAAGCTGAGAGCCGCCCTGGCTGAGCGCGAGCACGGCCAATCGGGATTGGGGATCGGCGTTCACCTCGGGCTTACCGGTACTCGTGGCTGAATGCGGCATCGTAGAGTTTGGAGGCGATAGTACTCTCCTGGGCAAGGGCCGGGCCGACGACGATCATTGCCGTTTTGCGGATCGGTGAATTTTTGATTGTCTCGGCAATATCGGCAAGCGTGCCGCGAACGATCTGCTGCTCAGGCCAACTGGCCTTTTCGACCACGGCAATGGGTGTAGACGATGGATACCCGCCTGCAATCAAATCCGCGACCACGGTGGCGATCAGGGAAACGCTGAGGAAGATGCACATACTCGCCTGGGCACGGGCCAGGTTGCGCAGGGATTCCCGTTCCGGGACCGGAGTGCGCCCGGCCTGGCGAGTGAAGATCACCGTCTGGGTGACCTCGGGTACGGTCAGCTCGACCTGGAGCGCAGCGGCACTGGCAAAGGCGGAACTCACTCCCGGGACCACTGTATAGGGAATGTAACGCGCATCGAGCCACTGCATCTGTTCGCGGATGGCACCGTAGATTGCCGGGTCGCCGGTGTGCAGCCGTACCACCCGCAGTCCACGCCGGTAGGCCTGGGCCAGCAACTCCATGATCGTTTCCAGGTCAAGGGTGGCGGAGTCGTGGCAGGTGGCCTTGATGCCATCGAGCAGGGCGGTGTTGACTAGACTACCGGCATAGACCACCACATCGGCTTCATCCAGTAGGCGGCGGCCCTTGAGGGTGATCAGTTCCGGGTCACCGGGACCGGCACCAAGAAAAACAACCGGATGACGGCCGGACTCAGGCGGCAATTGCGTGGATTCCATTGGATACCTGTACCTTTTTTTTGCGGATGACCATGGTGGAAAAATAGTGCAGTGTAAGGCCCTTTGCCTCTCGGATATCGGTAAACACTCGCTCCTCGGGCATCCCTGAGCGTTCGATCAACACTGCTGAATCGGTTAAGCCCAGTTCCTCGAGCAAGGCAATTAAGGCATCGATACGCTTATGCACCTTCATCAAGACCACCGCGTCCAGGGTCATGAGAATGCCGCGTAAACGATCGTCTTCAAAGGCCGCAGGCACCACCGCGAGCACATCATCGCCCAAGGCCAGCGGACTGGACTGAGAGGCGGCGCAGGCGGCCATGGCGGTAATGCCGGGAACTACCGTTACTGAAACGCCAGGGCGCTGTTCCTGGATCATGGCCAAGAGGTAGAATGCGGTGGAGTAGAGGGTGGCATCGCCCAGGGTGGGGAAGGCGACATCCTCGCCACGGTCGAGATGGTAGATCACCTCATCGGCTGATTTGCGCCAGGCAGTGAGCAACTGATTATCGGTTTCCTGGCCGAGATAGACTTTTTTCATCGGAAAACAGAGCGAAAGGATAGTGCGCCCGTTGTCCGGGACCATCTGGCCCGCAATCTTTTGGGCACTGCTCAGCCCGTTTTCTTTGGCCGTGGGCACCGCCCATATCTTGGCCTCGCTGAGAATTCGCACCGCCTTGTAGGTCATCAGTTCCGGGTCGCCGGGGCCAACTCCGACCAGATAAAGGTGGCCGGTCGTAGCTGAGAGAGGTTCGCTGCTCATTTGTCGCCTGTGATAAGGGTTATGGGGTTGAACACACGGGGTTCGCCGTCGGTTGAGGAGCGGCGGGTTACGGCCAGGGTGCTGCTTGCCACGTCCAGGCCCAGTTGCTGCAGGCAGGCCAGGGCGGTGGTTTGGGTCTGTTCGAGAACGGCATTGACCACGATGCGACCGCCTGTGGGCAAACGACCCACGGCTGCTTCAAGAATGGAGGGCAAGCGTTTCCCGCTGCCGCCGATGAAGATGCGATCCGGGGTGGGTAAGTCGGCCAGAGCCTCCGGGGCTTCGCCGCAGATCAGGTGCATGGTGTAGGTGCCAAAGGTGCGAATGTTGGCCTGGATATTGGCTTGCTCCTCGGCCTTTTTCTCAATGGTGTAGATCGAGAGTCCTGGGCAAAGGCGGGCCGCCTCCAGGGAAATGGAGCCCGAACCGCCGCCGATATCCCAGAGCACCCCGCCTGCGGGTAGACGTAGTTGGTGCAGGGTGGCCGCCCGGACCTCACTTTTGGTGATTAGGCCCCGGGAGTGCTGGATTTCGTCGTCCCCAAGGCCGAAGCAGATATGTGACCGGGACTGCTGCGGCTGTTCGATCAGCATCATGTTCAGCGGTGCAAAGTGTTGATTCGCTATCTCGCTCAGACTGCCGATGGTGAGCCGTTCCTCAGAGAGGCCAAGATTTTCCGCGACTCGAATGTGCAGGGCCTCAATACGGGCCTGGTCATCACAGGCCTGAAGGGTGGCGAGCAGGCATGCGGCAATCGCATCCGGGCTGTTATGATTGTCGGTAAACAGCATCACGCGTGGGTGTTGGAGAATACGGCCAGGGATATCCTGGATAGATCGACCATGTACACTCATCAGGGTGAGATCATCCCAGGAGGTACAAAAGCGGGCACAGGCGAGTTGTACCGCCGACATGGCCGGGTGGATGCGGATGCGATCCGGGCCGAATTGCTCGATCAGGGTGCTACCGATACCGTAAAAGAGGGGATCGCCACTGGCCAGTACCGCTACATCGCCGTCTTCGAGCGCCTCCCGCAACCGAGAGAGCATAGTGCGCACCGGCGTCATATCGATCAATGGGAGCAGTAGCCCCGCTACCAGCGGGCGGTGGCGACGGGAGGTGACAATGGTGGAGCAGCGTCGTAAAATAGGCCACTGTTCACTGCTTAGCGACTGACCGCTGATCCCGATGAGTTCAATCCGTGACATGTACCACTCCTTTTTCCGAGGTCACCAGGTAGACCCGCACTGGCAGGCCCGACCACTGTTCGGCCTGGGCCTTGGCCCGCTGACTGACAGCGGCAATGAGATCACTGCGCTGGTTCTTGATCAGGTACTCGTAAATTTCACGGGCGGTATTGGCCTGGCGCAACTGGTTGCTCGTTGCCGCATCCAACCCCAAGGTTGCCAGCAGATCGGCAGCATGATGGGTTTCCAAGGCCCCGTTGCGCACATGGGTTTGGGGAACAGCCAGGGCCGCCTTGACTAGTTTGGCCCACATTTCAGCCAGGTGGATCTGGGTAAAGCCGTGGCGTCCGGCGGCCTCCAGGGCGTAGTGCAGGTAATCGCCCATCATCACCTGTGCCTCTTCAGGGAGGCCGAGTTGGCGTTGCACTGCAGCCTCAGAGGTGCGCCCGGTGGCCAGGATCACCTCGTCGAGGCCCACTGCCCGCGCAACCTGCATCGAGGCTTCTATGGTGTCGGTCCAGGCCTTGGCCGAAATAGGGCGAACAATACCGGTGGTCCCGAGGATCGATAAACCGCCGATTATGCCCAAGCGCCGGTTTAGGGTTTTTTCTGCCAGCACCTCGCCGTCCCGGACAAAGATTTTAATTTCAATGGCCGGTGCCTTCTTCCCCCAGTCGGCCAGGGCCTCATCCACCGCTTCTTGGATCATTTTTCGCGGCACAGGGTTGATGGCCGGCTCTCCAACGGCCACCGGTAGACCGGGTTTCGTCACCCGGCCCACACCGGGTCCGTTAACCAGTTGTATAGGTTCCTGCTCCGGTCCTGCAAGCCAGTGGACTTCGGCCCCGATCTCCGCACCGTTGGTTACATCCGGGTCATCACCTGCATCCTTGACCACAGTGGCCATGGCCCCTTCCTTTTCCAGGCGCCCAACTCGGCAGAGGGCAAAGCGGTGGCGAGTACCGTCGGGAAAGGGAATTTCAACCGCTTCCTCCACCCTGCCGAGCAGACAACCCACCGCAGCCTTGGCTGCGGCTGCAGCACAGGCGCCGGTGGTAAATCCACTTCGCAGGGGCTTGTTGGTGGTCGGGGGCATCTGTTCCTCAGGCCAGGCGCAGCAGGGCGTTTACCATGGCCACCGCCACTGGCGTGCCCCCCTTGCGGCCCAGAGCGGTGATAAAGGGAAAGTCTTTTTCAGCCAACAGCGCCTTGGATTCAGCGGCGTTGACGAATCCCACCGGCACGCCGATCACCAGGTCCGGGGCAAACGTGCCTTGCTCGATCATTTTCATCACCTTGAGCAAGGCGGTGGGAGCGTTGCCCACGACCACAATGCCGATATTGTCGCCGGTACTCAGCGTCATGGCCGCATCCGAACGGGTGGTGCCCTCGGCCTTGGCCTTGGTCACGGTTTGTTCTTCCGCAATCCGACAGATCACCTTGCCGCCAAAGCGTTTGAGCAAGACTTTGGAGATGCCGCTTGCGCCCATGTTGACGTCGATGAGAATGTTTTTGCCCGCTTGAATTGCCTTGATGCCAGCGGTAATGGCTAGGGGGTGAAAACGGATATTCTCGGCAAAGCTGAAATCACCGGTAGCATGGATGGCGCGGCGGACTACAGCAAACTCTTCCGGGCTAAAACTGGTGGTGCCGAGTTCCTGTTCGATGATGCGAAAACTTTCCGCCTCGATTTCTTTAGGCGCGATTTGTTGCAGGGTAACCATAGTTGCTCTCAGGATGGTTGGCGGCAGGCCTGGACAAAGCGGGCCGCAGCTTCAGGCGTCCGCCCCCAGTGCAGATGAATATAGCCTGCCAGGGAATTCTGGTGGAGAAATCCTTCACTGCGTCCGTCGGCCAGATGGTAGGCTGCGGGGAAGGTTGCTGCATTCTCAATGGTGGAATAGTGAAATTCATGACCGTGCAGCACCGTGCCACGGGCGGCGAGCAGGCAGTCCTGCTCTACCATGGGCTGACGGTAGCCGAGGCTGCGCAGCCGGGGTTGCATCCGGGCGCTGAAGGGGTAGAGGCCGACCATGGGGAAGTTGGCCCCGGCCTGATCGGTGATCGAGGCGCAGAGATACATAAAACCGCCGCACTCCGCATACACCGGTCGGCCCGATTCGGCTAAACCACGGATTTGCTCCCGCAATGTAGTATTGCCGCTCAACGCCGGAGCATACAGTTCCGGATAGCCACCGCCGAGGTAGAGTCCGTCAAGCGCGGGGGGCAACTCGGCCTCGGTTAAGGGGCTGAAGTAGACCAACTCGGCCCCGGCTTCTTTAAGCAGGTCAAGGTTGTCCTCGTAATAGAAACAGAAGGCCGCATCCCTCGCCACTCCGATGCGCACCGCTGGTCCGCGTTGCACCAGAGGTACTATCGCTTCTTCCGCCAAGGCTGCGCGTTGAGCGGCAATATTGATCAGTCGATCCAGATCAATGTTGTGCTCGATCAGGCTGACCAACTGGTCGAGCCCCTCGCCCTTGAGCGGATGCTCCTCGCCCATGTGCAGGCCGAGGTGACGTGCGGGAATCGATACCGCCTCGTTGCGGGGGAGGAAACCGATGATCGGCAGGGTGCAGTGGGTCTCTATGGCCTCGGTAATCATCTGTTGATGCTTGTCCGAGCCGACCCGGTTACAGATGATACCGGCCAGCCGTAGCCCGGGATCCAGGGTGGCAAAGCCGTGGGCCACGGCGGCTACGCTTTCGGCTGCCGAGCGGACATCGATCACCAGCACAACCGGCAACCCAAGCGTTTTCGCCAAGTGTGCAGCCGAACCCTCGCCGCCGTCAAACAGCCCCATCACGCCTTCGACCACCGCGCAGTCGCAGCCCATACCGTTGCGGTTGAAGCTCCGGTGAACAAACTCTGCCCCGCACATGCGTACATCCAGGTTGCGCGAGATGCGACCGGTGACCATCCGGTGCAGACTCGGATCAATGAAATCCGGGCCGCACTTGAAAGGTTGCACTGCCAAGCCGCGACGCGCCAAAGCCGCCATCACACCAAGGGTGAGAGTGGTCTTGCCGCAGCCCGAGTGGGTGCCAGCGATGAGCAGGGCCGGGAAATTCATAAACGGGAGACGCCTTCCTGGGCATAGTCGGGATAGAGCAGTGACTTGACAAAGGATATCCCATCAAGCAACTCCAGGGTCGGGCGGGAGACCATCTCCTCGGAAACGAGGAAGACCTGGCCT
>JAQUEZ010000076.1 GCA_028684915.1 Desulfobulbus sp. | reverse complement strand
GAGAAATGTTATCATGTCCGAACTGGTGGAAACAAAAAATGCTCTCGGAAAGAAAGCTCTCCGCATGGTTCGCCGTTAAGCAAGCAAGACTTTTTGCTAAAAAATATGGTTTTCGTTCAGGCACTATGTAGGGGCAAGTGATCGATGTTCAGCGTACTACTGGCCATATCCCTGCATTCAGGTTTATGGCTATTCCCCTGTACATGTTCACAAAAACCAGGTTGCCAGTTCATGGCGAGCACATAACTCTCATAGAGATCCGCTTGTCGACAGGCCTTACCGTTATCGGCATTGGCCTCAACGATACCAAACAACAATACCAATGATATTCGCCAAAACCAGCGCATACGCCCCCTCCTTGTTTGTAAACATAGATTGCCTCGCAAAAAATCAACTCGGAATTTCAGGTTGCAAAAAACAGCAATTTACAAAAATCTGAACGTCGATCTCTAAATTTTTTAAGAGAACGACAATTAGAGTCCAACAGGGAAAGAGTGTGGTAGTAGGCTAGGCAACCTGGCAGGGTAAGGCAAGAAATAGAGTTATTTTGTCTACCCATTCAAAGAGGACATCTCTTCCCCCCAAAAGAAGCGCTGAAGCCCAAACCTGGAACCTGCAGCGCTTTCAACAAACAGATAATCAAACCCTTACGAAACCAGACTCCACACCATCTTGGTGGCGATGACATAAAGAAAGAGAGAAAATATACGTTTAAGTTTATCCACAGGCAGGGCATGAGCCAATTTCGCTCCCAAAGGTGCAGTGCACACCGAAGCGCAGACAATCCCCGCAAGTGCTGGCAGATAGATATAACCCAAACTATAGTGAGGCAAACCACTAGCATCGGGATTATTGAGGATGTACCCGAGCGCCCCGGCTAAAGCCAGGGGGAGACCAACCGCTGCCGACGTGCCTATAGCCCGATGGGCCGTCACGTTACACCATATGAAAAAAGGGACCGACAAGGAGCCTCCACCAATACCAACAAGAGCTGAAACGACACCAATGACCGATCCCACACCAAACATACCGGGACCTACCGGTAATTCTCGAGAGGCCTTAGGCTTTTTCCCAAAAAACATCTGGGTTGCCGCCGTGTAGAGGAAGACACAAAAAAATCCTTTAAGAAATCCAGTCGAAAGGTGCGAGGCCACCAAGGCGCCACAAAAAGTACCAAGTAAAACCCCTGGTACAATGCGACGGAAAATGGGCCAATCAACAGCACCTCGACGATTGTGCGCCAACAGACTTGATAGAGATGTGAATATAATACTGGCTAACGACGTTCCCAACGCCAGATGCATCACCTGCGCAGGATCAATGCCCTGTAACGGAAAACAAATAGCCAAAATGGGAACAATGACCAACCCCCCTCCCACGCCAAGCAACCCAGCGATTACACCGGCGAATGCACCGACTGCGAGATACATCGCCACAATTTCAAGACTCATGCTCCTCCACTGCTCCTCTTTCTCAATATTAAAAATTGTCGTTCCCGTAAAAAACCTCGGATTGTATTTTTTACGGTGGTATTATCCTTGAATCTTTAGATAATTTCGCATTCCTCGCCATCCTCCTCACGAAAAATAACTTGGCCGATAGCCATTATATGTTGCTGCATAGCTTGCGAGGCCATGTCCGCGTCACCTGCTTCCAGGGCGTCAATAATCCGCAGATGCCCTTCCACTGAAGTCAAACTTCGATCAGAGCTCTGCAACCATTCGGAACGACTCTCATTGATGATTGACTGAATCGTTACCATCACCCGGCTCAGCACTCGATTATTGGCACTTTCCGCCAGAATCCGGTGAAATTCGGCATCTAAATCAGTGGTCTCACGGCCTCCTATGAGGGCTCGCTGCTGATCACAGGTCACCACTTTCAGACGATCAAGTGTAGCGGTGTCAATACGCCGGGCCGCGAGGGCCGCTATCTGCGGTTCGATCATTTGCCTGAATTCAATGACCTCACGGAGTACATCACTTTGAGCGGTGATCGCTTCAAGGATGGTATCCACGGATGGACCGCTCTCCAAATTGGTCAGGAGATAGGTACCATCACCCTGTCGGCTTTCGATCACTCCTCGTTCAGTTAACGCTTGAAATGCTTGTCGCAAGTGGCTGCGTGATACGCCAAAACGTACAGCTAGCTTACGTTCCGGCGGCAACTTGTCACCAGGCGATAATTCCCCGTCAACGATCATACAATGGATACGTTCGATGATGGCGGTATACACGTTTTTTTTCTCTTCCTTTTTTCCGACATCCATCGCTCTTTTCCTCCGCCAAATTGGTTTACCAATTTAACTATTCATCAGGCATCACCGTTTTTTTTGCGATCCACGGTGCTCCTTTTTTCCGATCTTTGCACGTTCCTTTTCTTCGACAGCGATGGAACAATCATTGAATCAAGCTCCACACCATCCTGGTGGCGACCACATAGAGAAATACAGCAAAGATGCGCTTGAGTTTGTCAACGGGAAGGGCATGAGCTAATTTCACTCCTAGGGGAGCAGTACATACTGAGGCCACCATAATCCCCACCAATGCCGGGAGATACACAAATCCAAGACTGTAAGGTGGCAGGTCAGCCCCATGAAGATTATTGACGATGTATCCAACAGCTCCGGCAACAGCGATGGGGAATCCAATGGCAGCCGAAGTGCCGATGGCGCGATGAGCGTTCACATTACACCACAGCATAAAAGGTACTGAAAGCGAACCGCCACCGATGCCGACCAGAGCACTGACCACACCAATGACCGATCCAACACCGAACATGCCGGAAGTTGCAGGCAAGTTCCGATTTGCCTGCGGTTTTTTATTCAAAAACATCTGCGTGGCAACCGTATAAAGGAAGACACAAAAAAATCCTTTGAGAAATCCGGCGGAGAGACGCGAGGCTATGAAGGTGCCACCGAAGGTACCGACCAAGATACCCGGGACAATGCGCTTAACAATAGACCAATCAACCGCTCCTCGCCTATGGTGCGACATAAAGCTTGATACAGAGGTAAAAACAATACTGGCCAGCGAGGTTCCCAAAGCCAAATGCATCATTTGATCTGGGGCCACCCCCTGTTGAGTAAAACAAAAAACCAACATAGGGACGATAACCACCCCACCCCCAACTCCGAGCAGACCGGCGAGCAGGCCGGTAATTGCGCCGACACCAAGATACATCATCAAAATTTCAATACTCATACGCCCCTCCTGTTTTCGGACAACACCGAAAATACGCTGGAATGCAAACCAATGGTTCCCAATGCTCACTAAACCGCTAAACCGCTAAACTGATTCAATTTACCCCGTGCTCTGTTTCCCCTCTTGCATTTGGGTGAACATATTGGTTGACCAATATAGCGTGGCAGTAATTTTTCACAATATTTTTGATGGATATTGAGCAAATATATTGGATTACCAATTAAATCACTCACTCTGAAAAGTCCCTCTAGTTTACCCATCGGGTATCTTGTTGCTAAATGCCGTAGCTCCATGATTATTTTAAATACGAGGTCCCTGAATAAGATTTCCGCTAATTTTTCGCGCCATTTAAAATAAAAATCGGGATCATGGCAGCAGTGTCCAGTTAGAAAATTGCTGGCGAAAAAAATCGGCATAAAATTGAAACTGAGGCATTTTTTCTTTGACATTGAAGCGAGCATCATTCGCGCTCCTCGAAAAATACAATTTTTTCAAGGAGATAATATGAAACGCGTCCGCTTTGTTTCTCGATGGCACGCTACACCAGCTTACGATAAACTCATGGATCCTGCCCAAAAAATACTCCCGATTACGCCACCGTTACGGTCGAAATCAAACAAACCATTGACAATGACAACCGACGATATTCTTAACATCCTGGTCTATTACCATCTGAACGAATTTTCTTCCGGCAGGGAACTCCTTCAGAATTTAGAGGAGGATGAATATTCCTGGCATCTGATAGCCCCCGCTGGTGGCGTCAAACGTTCCACCTTTTTCGACACCGTCAACAAACGCTGCGTCGAGCAATTCTTGTATGTATTTTGTGAGTTGCAAAAGCAAGCCGCCGGAATTCATCCTACGCGGCACATCGAACTTGGCGAGCTAGTCGCAGTTGATGGGTCGTTTACCGATTCGGTCTTGTCAATGACCTGGGCAGAATATCAGACTCAAAACAACAAGGCCAAGTTGCATCTCAATTTTGACCTGCCCCATGGCATCCCCCTAAACCTGGTCTTGACGGACGGGAACGGTGCGGAACGGCCTCAAGTCAATTTCCTGGTGCAACCGAGCCAGACGGGGGGAATGGATCGCCGCTACCAGGATCATGAACCTTTCGATCAATGGCACAAGGAGGGACGCCATTTTATCTGCCGAATCAAAGAAAACACGCACATGGCAGTCATGGAAAAACTTCCCCTTACTGCAAATTCATCCGCCTCTTTCGCTGCCAAAGTGATTCTTGGCGTTCCCAGTGGTATGCAGACCGAGATTCCTGTTCGGGTCGTGGGCTTCGAGCTCGATGGCGTGAACTATCTGATAAGCGACCGACCGTTTCGACCTGACTACGGAGCAGGTCACGCTTAGGTATAAACTTCAGTGGGAATATCGAGACGTTTCTCGGATGGTGGAAAAAGCATCTGCATGTTTACCATCTGTTTGCCAGGAGTAAAAACAGCATGTTGGTTCAAATTTTGTCTGGGCTAATCACCTATCTGCTGTTGGCGGTCTACTGCCATGAAAACCATGGCGAGCGGGGTCCATCCGCCGAGTACGGCAACTCCGCCACCAAATCCAGAACGAGGCACGCCAACTCCTCAGCCCCAACCCGCCAGGATCATACCACCGGGTAAGGCGGCAACAAGGCCACCGGCAGCGAGTGAATAGGCGGAAAAAATATACAAGTTCCTAACCGGACAATGTTGGATGGCAAGTATTTTCGACCCTTTATATTCGGAAAAATTTATTGGCCGTGATTTTAGTCTTCCCTTGCCCTGGAGCATCGTTAACAAATTAGGAGGAGCTATCTCCGTGCAAAGTCAACCCCACAAGGGCTCTGTCTTTCGGGTTCTGCTCCCGGAAGTTCTCCTGGAAGGATCCCCCTACCCCAAAAAAGCAAATAATTCATAACCCATTTACTTGACAAAGATTTTCATGGTGGGACAATTCGGTTAACAAAATCAATATTGCCTTGATTGTCGTTCTCGTAAAAAAATCTCGATATCGACGTCTGATCTTCGCAACATACTGTATTTACGAAACGTAAATTTTTGGTTTTAGACTTTTCACGAGTGAATCTTGACTGCGAATTGAAAAATACTGTTTTTTCCCGTATGGCTCAGGAACAAAAATCGGTAAACGGTGCTAACCGTTCCCCCTGCTAATATACTCTCAGCATTTCTGCCAACTTCATTTTCAACGATGCAATTATATTTGTTAATGAAGTTAGATTTACCTTGCAGAGTACTCTTAAAACAAGGAGCTTAATCTTGGCTACTGTCGATGATGTCAACACCGTTTCCTATTCAGGCATTAACGCTATTGACGCGTTGATTGAAGGGATACCGGCCTGGAATTACCTCACCCCCGAACGAACCACTCTTTATTACAGTTTTGAACTCAACGGTCCAAGTGACAGTGTGAACGGGATAACGGCATTCAACTCTGATCAAGAAACAGCGGCCATAACCGCACTTGATTATATTACCTCCATTACTGGCATTCACTTTGAGGAGGCAAAATATGCGGACAGTGCTGACCTATATTTTGCATACGGTGACATCATCAGTGGCTCAAATATCAGTGGAATATGCATAAGTAGTGCATCTTGGAGTTATACAACCATCGGTACGATTACCTACTATTCCGCCATTTCTAATATTTTTTTGGACAACAATGAGTTCGAAGACATCAATATCGATCCTTCGCTTGGCAGTGGAGGATACCAAACACTCTTGCATGAGTTAGGCCACGCTCTTGGTCTGAAGCATCCTTTTGAACCCCCCTTTACTCTACCGGATTCAACGGACAATACAGACTATACACTCATGTCCTATAAAGATACGGCTGGAATAAAATCCACCTACCAAGAATACGACCTATTAGCGCTGTATTGGTTGTACGGCAACGATGGCTTGGGCGGTACTCAAGGAACTTTGGACATCTTCCACCAGGGGACCCAAGGGGATGATGTTCTTCTTGGAACATCTCTCACCGATATATTGTACGGTGAATCTGGCAATGACACTCTCAACGGTGGCCTAGGTAACGACATCATGCGAGGTGGGCTAGGAAATGATACCTATATTGCCAACACGTCCGGCGATATAATTATTGAGGAGTCCAAGGAGGGGCTAGACACGGTCCGATCAAGCGTTAACTGGATTTTGGGTAATAACATTGAACGACTTACCTTGATTGGAACCACAGCTGTCAGGGGAACCGGTAATGCCTTGGCAAATAAAATTTTAGGAAATAGTGCCAGCAACGTTTTAAACGGCCGTGCCGGAAACGATATTTTAAATGGTGCTCTCGGCAACGACACTCTACGCGGCGGGATAGGTAACGATACATATATCGTTAATTCTACTCGAGATATTGTGGTCGAATTCGCTAACCAGGGTTTAGACACTGTCCGAGCATGGGTCGATTGGACGTTAGGGGATCATTGCGAAAATCTTGTCTTGCTTGGAAATACGGATATTGAAGGTTTAGGAAACGCTCTTTCGAATACCATCACTGGTAACGATGCTGGCAATCTTCTTGATGGCAAGTCCGGGGCGGACAGATTGATCGGTGGTAATGGTCATGATACCTACAAGGTCGATAATGTCGGCGACGTTGTTGTTGAAGGTTTTAATAAAGGAAGTGATATAATTATTTCGAGTGTTAGGTATGCCTTGCCAGCTAATGTCGAGGGGCTTTATTTAGCTGGAAAATCAGCGATTTCAGGGTCAGGTAACGCTTTAGACAATCTACTTTTAGGCAATGAGAGCGACAATGTCTTGAATGGCAACCTCGGCATGGACACTTTGCGGGGGCGTAACGGTAATGACACCCTCAATGGTGGCAATGGTAATGACACTCTCACTGGTGGGTCTGGTCGCGATACCTTTGTTTTCCGAACTTCACTAAATAAATCAAAAAATACAGATACTATAACTGACTTCACTTCAGGGACTGACAAGGTTCAATTAGATAAAACTATTTTTAAAAATCTTTCTATTGGAAATCTAAATGCTGATTTTTTTCGAGCGACAACAGATGGGGCATCCATAGATATTAACGACCACATTCTATACAACACGACAACAGGTGCATTACTCTATGACTATGATGGAATAAACAGTGGCGCAGCAATACAGTTTGCCCTATTGAAAAATAAACCATCTTCATTGTCAGCAGGTGATTTTGTTGTGGTCGCATAAGGGCAATCTAAGCATAGATTAATTTATCTGGCTCGATATCATCACGCTTAAATTTTAATGTAGTATTTATTAATAGAGCGCAATACGAGGCAACCGCAGACTCCACGCGATTGACAGGGAAGAAAATTTCGATCTGCCTTGAACTATAATTATGTACAGACTCACCTTAACCATTTTACGTTTTCTGTTACCAATCCATGCACAATTGGACAGAGTAAATCTCCACAAGTTGAAGTCCTCTAAATGGCTGAGATTCTGATCGTTGACGACGACACCATGCTCTGTGAGATGCTCAGTACCCATCTTTCACGGGCAGGTCACTCTGTCAGGACGGCGCACACCCTGAGGGAAGCGGGGCATCTTGCCCAACAAGGCAACGTCGACGTTATCTTTCTCGATGTTCAGATGCCTGATGGCAACGGACTGGAATCTTTTCCGCAATTTGCGACCACCCCCTCTCACCCGGAAATCATCATCATGACCGGTTCCGGCGATCCCGACGGTGCGAAAAAGGCCATTCAATCAGGCGCCTGGAGTTACCTAGAAAAACCCCATGTACTGAAAAATCTGCTTCTCCCTCTCACCCGCGCCCTTGAATACCGAGAGCAAAAGCAAAAGATAGAACTGGTGCCGGTGGCACTTAAGCGAGACGCCATTATCGGCCGAAGTATGGTCATTAACACCTGTATTGATCAGGTGGCAAGGGCGGCTGCCGGTGAAGCAAATGTCTTGATTACCGGGGAAACCGGTACCGGTAAGGAAGTTTTTGCCCGGGCTATTCACGACAATTCCAATCGCACTGGTCAACCTTTTGTGGTCGTCGACTGCGCCTCTCTCCCGGAAAATCTGATTGAAAGCACGCTGTTTGGTCATGTTAAGGGCTCTTTTACCGGGGCTGATCGCACAGCGACAGGATTGATCAAGATGGCCCACGGTGGAACGCTGTTTCTTGACGAGGTAGGTGAGTTACCGGAGCGCATCCAAAAGACCTTTCTCCGTGTCCTGCAGGAGCGCACTTTTCGTCCCATCGGCGCGACCAAAGAAGAGCACAGTAATTTTCGTCTGCTCGCTGCTACTAACCGGGATCTGACGGAAAAGTCCGCCGACGGGTCATTTCGACCAGATCTCCTCTACCGGTTACGCTCCCTAAGCCTTCACCTTCCCCCCTTACGAGACCGCAAAGAGGATATCCGGCTGTTGAGTCGTTATTTTCTCGCTCGTCTCTGCGATCGATCCAAAATCAGCTCCAAGGGCATCGCCGATGAATTTTTTGAATCCCTCATGGCCTATGATTGGCCAGGGAATGTACGGGAACTACAGCAAACCCTGGAGCAAGTTTTTGCCAATGCCATTCATCATCCATCCCTTTTTGCTTACCATCTTCCCGAGCATATCCGCGTCTGCAAAGCGTTAAAAGGCTTTACGAGCGATCCTCCCCCTCACCAAGCATCTCTCCCCTGCCCACCTTTAGACCAGGCCTGCCCCATAGACTGGAAAAGTCATAAGGCAGAACAGGAAAAACATTATCTTCAGCACCTCTTTGTCTTTACCCAAGGTAATATCAAGGAAGCCTGTCGGATTTCTGGTCTCTCCCGCGCCCGCCTTTACCAGCTGATCAATCTCTACAGCCTCTCTCCACACAAAAATTTTGAAGGATGCAGCGTTTGATTATGCATCCATCCTCTTTTTTATACCGTCTAGAAGAATAGACACATTTCTGTCTACAATAGTGGACTCCTTTTCCACCTCCAGAGGTCCATTACAGACGCTCTTGTTAACAAGCTGATATTAAATGATTTTTCTTTTAAACCACTTTGGTGTTTTTTTCTTAAAACTGGCAAACAGAATGCTAGACACCCCGTATACACCATGCAATTTCAATGATCGTGTCGTCGGGAGGAGGAAATGCGGAATATTTTTCTCTATGCAAACAGAGATTCAACATCTTTGCATCGAGTTGAAGAGTATCTGAGGAAAATTCCATTTGCAGTGCGATTGGTTGTCCTCCCTCCTGGCTCAGGATTCACCTCTCCCGCCAGTTTGGCAATGCGCAGCAATGATCTTCTCGTACTCTTTGCCGAAGAGAATTTGGATCTTGAGCAACTTATCAGCATGCGACAAGAATATGAGAGTTTTCGCATTATTCTCATACTTCCACGCTATAATGACATCCCTATCAACAGATACATCCTGCTTTCGCCGCGATTTGTAGCCTACCTGGAAAGTAATCTTAACGAAGTGAATGAATATTTGACCAATATATTACGCAAAGAAGATGTGAAAAATAACAAAAGAGATGGTGAATACTATGAATAACGTAAAATTGGCAACAAAGATTGGCGGTGGATTTGCTTTTATCCTGATCCTTCTGCTTATTGTGGCGGGATTTTCCTGGCGTGGTCTCAATCAGGCCTCAACGGGTATAACCGAGTATGACCGAAAGGCCAGCAATTCGACCATGGTAGCCGAAATCCAGGAATTTATGCTTGAAGTTCGTCTGCAAGTCAAAGAGTACATGATCAACCATAATGAAAGCAGCCGCCAGCAATACCAGGGATTTATGAGCAAACTGCAGGCATCGCTTAATGACGCCAAGATGAGAATTATTAATCCCGAACGGGCAGCAAAAATAGCCAAAATTGCTCAGGAAATCGACAGCTATCAGAGTGCATTTGAACAACTGATTATCGATATTCAAGAAAGTGATCGCATTGTAAACAACGTACTGCGCAATCTTGGTCCTTCGATGCAGACCACGCTTGCGGAAATCATCACCTCAGCCACCCAGGATGATGACGCCGGCATGGTCGCCAAGGCAGCCACCGCCAACCAGCACATGCTCCTTGCCAGGCTTTACGCTCAAAGATTTTTAGCCACGGTGGCCGCGAATGATGCGGAACTGGTGGCCAACGAAAACAGTCAATTGCAGCAAATACTTGCACAGATAATCGCCGACAACGACCCTGTCCAAAAGGAACGGGCGCAGAAGATTCTCAGCGACGCCAAAACCTACATTGAAGCGTTTAATAATATGGCCAAGGCGGCCATCGGCAGAAATGAGGTATACAACGAGACGCTGAGCAAAATCGGGCAGGATATTGCGGAAATGGTTTCCCTGATTCGCGCCACCTATGTAAGCGATCAACACGAACTGGGTAATGCCCTTAAAGAAGCGAGTCAAACCGCTATTCGGACGATGTTGATCATTGCCTCTATCGCGCTCCTTGTTGGCATTGCCTTTGCGCTCCTACTGACCCGAGCAATCACCAACCCCGTACGCAAGACAGCCGCCTTTGCCCAGAGCATGGCCAACGGTGATTTCACCACCAAACTTGATGTCAACCAAAGTGACGAGATTGGGGTGATGGCCAGCTCGCTCAACCTAATGGTCGGTCAGCTGGGCAGCATGATTAAAGAAATTGTTGCAGGGATTAGCAGTCTATCCATGTCCTCGACCGATCTTGCGGCTGTTTCCCGGCAACTCTCCTCTGCAGCCAAAGACACTGCGGACAAATCCGGATCGGTGGCGGCAGCCTCTGAGGAAATGAGTACCAATTTCCAATCGGTCTCAGCTGCCATGGAGCAGTCAACCAGTAATGTCAACATGATTGCCTCCTCTACCGAAGAGATGACAGCCACAGTAAACGAAATCGCCGAGAGTGCTGAAAAAGCACGAACAATCACTGATAAAGCAGTTAAACAATCAAAAGCTACCACGAGCAAGATGACCGAACTGGGCGAATCGGCAATTAAAATCGGACGGGTTACCGAAACCATCACCGAGATCTCCGAGCAGACTAATCTTTTGGCATTAAATGCCACCATTGAAGCTGCCCGTGCCGGGGAGGCTGGCAAAGGCTTTGCAGTCGTTGCCAACGAAATCAAAGAATTGGCTCGACAAACAGCTGAGGCCACTGTGGATATTAAAAACCAGATCAGTGAGATGCAGTCGACCACCAGCCTGACGATTGAAGATATCGGTAAGATTTCCGAGGTCATCCTTGAAATCAATACGGTGATCAATGCGATAGCCACCGCTGTTGAAGAACAGTCAGCTGCGACCAATGAAATTTCCGGCAACATCGCCCAGGCTTCCATGGGCATTGCCGAAGTCAATGAAAATGTGGCGCAAAGCTCGGTTGTTGTGGGAGATATTACACGGGATGTCAGTGAGATTAGTCTCCAGTCGACCCAAGTGAATGACGGATCGAACCAGGTGCAGGTAAGTGCCCAGGCCCTCTCCGATCTTGCTGATCAGTTGGAGGCCATGGTGAGAAAGTTCAAGGTCTAACTAACGACGTACATTCATTTTAACAGCTCATCCCCAAACCTCCTCCGGGGGCGGTTTGGGGATTTCCTTTTCTATTACTCTCGGTTAACCGAAAAGTGTTCCTCCACTTTCCATTATTCAACGCAGTCTCCGCCTTGCTCCTTTCAGGAATGAAACGGAAAAAACATGTGGCTTTGAAACATTGTACGCAAAGGGTTTCTATGACTTTATTAAAAACAGCGCTACAATGGAGGGAGTAGCGAGGGCATATATTGGAGGCCGGATAAGGATAGAGCATGGATTCAATTCTGATCATCGAGGGCGACACCCCTGTTCGCAATAACCTGATATTTCTCCTCACCCAAGCAGGATATCTTTGCCGACAGGCCGAGGATACCTTTCGCGCCCACCATCTGCTCACCGAACACCTCTTTGATCTAATGCTGGTAGATCTGGATCTTGCCGATTCGCCGGGGCTTGAAATCATCGAGCACTGCAAATGCAGATATGGTGCAGTGGCTATAGTGGTGGCCAGTGAACATCCCAATTCTCTAGAGACGAACGCAGCTCTCAACCTCGGGGCTCATGGGTATCTGCTCAAACCTTATCACCAAGATTTGATCCTGCTTACTATAAATAATGCCTTACGCCTGCATCGACTTGAGTTGCAGGAACAGTTCGCCAATCGAATTCTTGAGCGGGAGGTCGCGGCCAAAACTCAGCACTTGGATGAACAGGTCCATTTTCTGCAAAACCTGCTTGATGCTATTCCGGTTCCCATTTATTACAAAAATACCGACTGTGTGTATTTAGGCTGCAATCGTGCCTATGAAGAGCTTTTTCATGTACAGAGAGGGACGGTTGTCAATAAAACGACCTTTGATATACACCCTCCCGAGTTAGCCAGCTTTTTCCACAAAAAAGATCTGGAGCTGCTGCAAACAGGCAGCACACAGGTCTACGAGCGGGTCAAGGTGTCTGAGGATGGGACGCAAAAAACGGCCCTGATGCACAAAGCAACCTTCAATGATATCAAAGGTGCGTTGGCCGGCTTTGTCGGGATGGGTATCGACATTACCGAACTCAAGCAAATCGAGGCCTCATTGCGCCAGTCGGAAAGGAAAATCCGCACCATTATGGATAACCTCCGTATCGGCGTGCTCATGATCGATGCCCAACTGATTATCCATCAGCTCAATCAACAAATAGAACAGTGGTTTCCGGAGAACGTTATCCATCAAGAAAATGTACAATTGCTGGATATTTTTGTTGGCGAGCCAGAAGAGTTTAACCAGCAAACCATCAGTCAGGCTTTTCAACAGAGAACATCCCAAGAATTCATGGTCCGTGGAGTAACCGACAACAGAAAACAAATTTTCCGTCTGGTTATCACCCCATTTACCCAGGAAAACAAGAACGACAAAATGGCGGTTGTCCTTTGTGAGGATGTGACGGAAAAACTCTTTTTGGAAAGAGAGCTTCAGCAGACACAAAAATTGGAAGCTATTGGCCAGTTGGCAGCAGGAATTGCCCACGAAATCAATACCCCCATTCAATATGTCGGCGATAACCTCAGGTTTCTCGCGGAGAGTTTCCAGGATATCATTAGCCTTGCTGAGCTCTGGCAAGATGTATTCGTTCAAGATGGGACCATATCCACACACCCCTTGGTCGCCAAGGCACGACAACTCTCTCAGGCGGTAGACTTAGACTTTCTCCTCGAGGATGTACCCAACACCATTGAACAATCAATGGATGGCATTAACCGGGTTGCAGCTATTGTTCGCGCCATGCGCGAATTTTCCCATCCGGGACTTGAAGATAAGGTGTTAATGGATATCAACCATGCCCTTGAAAACACCCTTACTGTAAGCCGTAATGCATGGAAATTTGTGGCCGAAACGACCACTGATTTTGCTGAGGATCTCCCGCTCTTGCTCTGCCTTCCTGGTGAAATTAATCAGGTGTTTCTCAATCTCATTGTTAACGCTGCTCATGCCATTGACGAGTCAACACAAGGCGGTAAAAAGAGCAAGGGTACCATTAGCCTGTCGACCCGGGCTGAAAATGGGTGGCTTGAGGTCCGTATCGCCGATAGCGGTGCAGGCATTGACAATGCCATTCAAGACAAGGTGTTTGATCCGTTTTTCACCACCAAAAAAATAGGGGTCGGTACGGGTCAGGGATTAGCCATTGCCCGTAACGTGATCGTTGATAAACATCAAGGATCAATACGATTCACCTCTGAGCCCGGAGAAGGAACCACCTTTATCATTCGCCTACCGATCCACTGATTGTGCTTCCCATGGCTTTTCTGCTTATTTTGCTCTGAGACTCCGCTCTACGGGCCTGTTCCGCCGATCGGTTTCCCTCGCCATTTTTTATCCTCTTGGTATACTCGTTTTTTTTACGAACCCGCCTTTTTGCATAGATTCAACCGGTATTGCACCGTTTTCACAGGAACCTTTCATGGGCATTGCCACTGATATCATTTTACTGGTTGTTACCGCCTTTTTCTGCGGCCTCTTGATGCAACGTCTGCATCAACCGCTTATCCTCGGCTATATCCTCGCCGGTGTTGTTCTCGGCCCCTATACCGGAGGTCTCACTATCACCGAGGTGCACGATATTGAGTTACTGGCCGAGATTGGTGTTGGCCTGCTCCTCTTTGCCCTGGGCTTGGAATTTTCCCACAAAGATCTCAAACCGGTCAAATGGATTGCCCTGATCGGCACGCCACTGCAGATCGGTCTCACCCTTGCTTTGGGACTGCTTATCGGCCAAATAATGGGGTGGGATTTCAAAGCCTCGCTCTGGTTCGGCTCGCTGATATCGCTTTCTTCCACCATGGTCATCTTGAAAACCCTGATGAACCAAGGATGGCTGGGGACGCTGTCAAGCAAAGTGATGATCGGCATGCTCATTATCCAGGATCTGGCTGTGGTGCCGATGCTGATCCTGTTACCGCTTCTCAATGACCCGGCCGCAGGTTTGGTGCAACTGGGCAGCGCCTCAATCAAAGCGACGCTTTTTCTGGTGACCATGTTCGTCGTGGGCACCAAGCTGCTTCCCTGGCTGATGCGTCATATAGCCAGGCTCGGTTCGCGGGAACTCTTTCTTCTCGCCATAGTCGCCATTGGCCTTGGTATTGGCTATCTGACCTACATTGTCGGACTCTCCTTTGCCTTTGGAGCCTTTATCGCCGGAATGGTGCTCAACGAATCCGATTACGGCCACCAGGCACTCAGCGACATCATTCCCTTGCGGGATATTTTCGGGCTGCTGTTTTTTGCCTCGGTGGGCATGCTCCTTGATCCACGCTTTCTCTTGGATCACATCGGCACCATTCTCTCCTTGGTGGGAATCATCAGCCTCGGCAAAGGCCTGATCTTCAGCCTGCTGGCCTGGTTGTTTCGCTACCGAAACGTCATTCCCATCGCCGTGGGATTGGGCCTGTTTCAGATTGGCGAATTCTCTTTTGTACTTGCTCGTATTGGTCTGAACAGCGAATCGATCTCTAAGGAACTCTACAACCTGGTTTTAACCACGGCGGTACTGACCATGATCCTCACTCCAATCATTTCGGCCCAGACCTCTCGCCTCTATGCGTTTAAAAAGAGATGGTTTAAAAAAGAGCCGTTGGAATCACTCAATATCCCCGAACAAGGACTTGATCGGCATGTGGTCATTGCCGGGGGTGGCCGGGTAGGATTGCAGATCGCCACCACCCTACATCGCCTCGGCCTTCCCTTTGTACTCATCGAGCTGGATCAACGTCGCATTGAACAAGCCAAAAAGGCTGGTTTTGCCGTTATTTACGGAGATGCAGCCCAAGAAATAGTGCTTGAAGCTGCTGCAATTTCCAAGGCAGGGCTTCTGGTGGTGACCATTCCGGGGATCGTGGTCTCCCAGACCATTGTCATCCATACACAACAATCTAATCCAGAAATTGCCGTTGTCGCCCGTCTATCCGACCCTGATTTTTTTTCTCTTTTCAGCGAACTTCGAGTCACCGACCTGGTTTATCCTGAATTGGAGGCAGGCCTGGAGATGGCTCGCCAGGTACTTTTGGCCCTCAATGTACCGGTAACGGAAATTCAGCGTCAAACCGAAACATTACGCCGCGAATACTTTATCTCCAGCATGAGCCAATCCAAACCCTATCAAACGCTGTCCCAGTTTCGCTCAGCGGAACAACAGTTTGATCTGGAGTGGGTCAGTCTTAGTCAGGGATGCACTCTGTGCGAATTATCCATTGGTGAATCGGAAATACGCAAAAAAACGGGTGTTTCCGTTGTTGGTATACTCAGAGACGACCAACTTGAACCCAACCCTGGACCACAGTTCCTACTCCGCGAAAAAGATTTGATGGCGATTATCGGTTCTGGCGAGGCACGACAAAAATTTCATCGATTTTTTTTCAACGAAGAACCTTTAAATGCCGAAGTCGTTATCAGCACCACTTAACTTAATAAGTGGTGCTGAAACGCTCGTCCTTGTATCACAGAGAATCAGCCTATTAAACAGGCAAACTCGGCTGTGCTTTTTTACAGTTAACTTTCCAATTTTCCGATGTTTTCACAAATATTTTTCAACACCCTTTTAATCAACACCTTGAAGACGTATATTTTTCCTCACGTCGGGGCTATATTCTACTTTTTATCGAACAATGCCTTAGAAGCCAGCGGAAAATTTTCTCTCAGCCCATTATTTTCATTGGATAATCTACAGATTCAAGGCAACCTTTTGCCTCTTTTGGCACCAGCGTACATAAAATAGGGAGAAAGGTTTGCATCAAAAAACAGGTTGTGGTACGAGAGAAGTTTACTTTTTTCATTATTACAGCCCATAAGTCGTTTTCTCTAAGAAGAACATCGTATATTCCCAACAGAGCAAACCGAGCAGTAACCTTCCCACCAAGCCTAATCCTGGTTGTGGTTTCCAGGTTATTTCCCGCAGTTATTGAAGTACGGATAGACAGATGAAAGCTACCAATTATCGCGAAATACCCTACAATTTCACTTCAGCTGATGATCGGCTGATCATCAATCACCTTTTTGGCCCCGAACTGTGGGACGATCTTGAGGAACTGCGCAGTCAGCGGGTTACCGGACGATCGGCCCGTCTGGTCATGCGTTGCATCGGCGACCTGTTCATCCTCCATCGCAACCCCTTTCTTTACCAGGAATTAATCGATTCGCCCCGACGCCGTTTCACCTTTTTCAACATCATGAAAAAGGACCTGGACATCATCGAATCCACCGCCAAAAAGGTTAAGGTCGCCTCCGAACGAACCAATAAGGTCGTCAATTTGGTGCATCTGTGCCGGGACAAGTACAAAGAACTGCATACAGAGATCAGCGGAGCGGCTGCCAACCGCAATACCATCCGCAAACGGTTGGGATCAATTATCGGGGCGGACAACGCCTGTTTTGATCCTTTCTCCCTGATTAGCCATGCAACCGATGCCACCGACTGGCGCCTTCATCTTCCGGTGGCCGTGGTTCGACCCGCGAGCGAGGAGCAGATCGCTCCGCTGCTTGAAGCTATCGCCGAACTTGGTCTAAAGGTGATCCCCCGTGGTGGCGGCACCGGGCTGACCGGTGGTGCGGTTCCGGTGAGCGCCGGCTGCGTGATGATCAATACCGAGAAGCTCAACCGCATCCACGGTATAGAGCATCGCCTCTTCCAGGACGACAATGGCCACAGTCATGAGATGGCGGTCCTCAAGCTGGAGTCGGGGGTTATTACCCAGGATGCCATGCAGTACTGCGAGAAACAGGGGTTGGTTTTTGCCACCGATCCCACCAGCGCCTGGGCTTCGACCATTGGCGGCAACATCTCGGAAAATGCCGGGGGTAAAACCGCGGTGCTCTGGGGTACAGCCATCGACAACCTGCTGGCCTATACCATTGCCATGCCGGGCGCCGGTCTGGTCCATGTCCGCCGGGCCAACCATCCGATGCGCAAAATCCTGCCTGAAGACGTAGTGGTGTATGAGGTCTTTAATGATCAGCAACAGCTGATCAAACGCATCGAGCTGCGTGGGGATCAAATCCGTAAAAAAGGCCTATGGAAGGACATCACCAACAAGGCTCTGGGTGGTCTGCCAGGTGTGCAAAAGGAAGGCACCGACGGTATCATCACCTCGGCTGAATTTATCCTCTACAAAGCCTACGAGAAAAAACTGACCTTCTGCCTCGAATTCTTCGGCGCAGATATGGATGAGGCGAGTCGGGTTATTGTCGAAATCTCCGAGCAGTTTGCCAACCAGGGCGAAGAGGCCCTGATGGCCCTGGAGCATTTTGACGAGGAATACATTCGCGCCATTAACTACAAATTCAAGGCAGCTCGCAGCGCCCCTCCCAAGGCTGTGCTGCTGATCGACATGGTGGGCCATAGCACCGAACAAATTCTGCGCGGCAAAGATCGTTTGTTGCGCCTGCTTGATCGCTATGGTAACACCGAAATTTTTGTTGCCAATGACGCCGATGAGGCCGCCCGCTTCTGGCGCGACCGCAAACGTCTAGGCGCCATTGCCGCCCGGACCAACGCGTTCAAGCTCAACGAAGATATCGTTCTCCCTCTGCCCGCCCTGGCTGAATTTGCCCGTTTTGTCGACAGCACCAACATCGACGAGGATATCTTCAACCAAGAAAACGTAATCCATGAAATCCTCACCTACCTGCAAACCGCAGAACCGATCGAGGATCCTGACTGGTTAGAGGCAAAAATCCCCAAAGCGGATGAAATCTGTACCCAGTCACTTTGCCAGCTGAAAGAGCGTGATATTGATGAGCTTCGGGCTGAAGCTAGCCTCAAACGGATGGAAACCGATCTCCTAGAACTGTTCCGTGGCTACAAACGGATTAGTGCCAATATCAGGAAAATAGTAGACGATGTGCGGAAACGGCGGATTATCATCGCCACCCATATGCATGCCGGTGACGGCAACGTCCATGTCAATATTCCGGTATTTTCCAATGATCGGGCTATGATGCAACGGGCGGCAGAAACAGCCGATGAGGTGATGGCTAAGGCCGTGACCCTTGGCGGCGTGGTCAGTGGTGAACATGGGATAGGCATCACCAAAATGAAATTCCTTGATGCTCAGCTGGTGGACGAGCTCTCGGTTTATCGTCGCGAAATCGATCCGCGAGGGGTGATGAATCCCGGCAAACTGCTTGATCCGGACATCATCGACAAGGTTTTCACACCCTCTTTCAACCTGCTTGAGCTCGAGGCCCGCATTCTGCAGCATGGTTCCCTGGAAACCCTGGCCTCAAAAATTTCTCAATGCATCCGTTGCGGTAAGTGTAAGGCCGACTGTTGCGTCTTTTATCCGGGAAGCAGCCTGTTTTTCCACCCTCGCAACAAGAACCTGGCCATCGGTTCTCTGATAGAGGCCTTACTCTACGACATGCAGCGTTCCCATTTCCCCCGGCTCGACCAATTGAAAAACTTGGAGGAAATAGCCGATCACTGCACGCTGTGTGGTAAATGTTTCAAACCCTGTCCGGTTGATATCGATACGGCACAGGTCTCAATCCTGGAACGACAGATTCTCAGCGAACGCGGCTACAAGCACTCGCCGCTGCCGACCAAAATGTCGCTTCACTATCTCAAGACTCGCAATCGGTTCTACAATGCCCTGTTCCGCAAATCTGTTGTCGAGTGGGGCTCTAACCTCCAACGGTTAGCTGCCGAGATGATGCGGCAAGCGCCCCAGGCGCTGACCGACAAGAAGTGGCGTTTGGTGAACATGCTGAAATCGCCGATGATGCCGCCGTCGAAAAAAACCTTGCGGGCCGCCCTGCCCTCCTGTTCACTCAATGAGGCATTGCTGATTAATCCCCCTGGAGCCATCAGCAAGACGGTTTTTTATTTCCCCGGTTGTGGTTCCGAACGTCTGTATGCCGATATTGCCGAAGCCTCGATTTACAGTTTGCTCAAAACCGGGACCCGAGTCGTCCTGCCGCCATCAAACCTCTGTTGCGGGTTTCCGGCCAAGGCCAATGCCAAGGAAAAAATGCATTCGGATGTGACCCTGCGTGACACCATCATCCTCAGTCAGATTCGAGAGATGCTTGGTTACATCAATTTCGATGGACTTGCCATCAGCTGCGGCACCTGTCGTGAGTCTTTGCATGAACTGGGTGCGGAAGAAATTTTCAGCTGTGATCTTGTTGATGTAGGTTATTTTGTCCTTGAGCAGGCTCCTGAAAATTTTAGCCAAAACGAAGGTCGGCATTTTTTATATCATGCCCCCTGCCACGACTCACTCCAAGGAGAAGGCCCGCTCATGATTCGCCGGTTGGGTGGAAAAGTCGAAGCCATCGGCGGTTGCTGTTCTGAAGCAGGTACCCTGGCCCTCTCTCGGCCAGATATTGCCTGTGCCATGTTGCAGCGCAAACGCGATAACCTCATGCCGCATATTGAAAACAGCGGAGTCGGCCAGAGCATCGTTACCAATTGCCCATCCTGCATCTCCGGCCTTGGCCGTAATCGTGGTTTGGGGGTTATGCCGAAGCATCTGTCCGTTCTTCTGGCAGAATCGCTTGGCGGTGAACAGTGGAACCAGGAATTTCAAACCCTTATCAAAGGAGTTGAAGTTGTAACTTTTTAACCATTGCCCCACATTCAGAAAGAAACGAGGATCTCTTTTTTCTTCTACGCCTTTTTCCTGAGATATTTTATAGTGCTCGCTATCCGTCGGGGAGTCGTCTTGTCTGTTTTTTGCAGACACGAAGACTCTCTGGTCATTGGCTTTTCATTGGCCCAAGCAAGGAGGTCCGCATGAAAATTTCACAAGCAATACTAGCGTTGTCCATCGGCATCCTGGCCCTTACAGCCGGGTCCTCGCAAGCTGGCGTATCCATCAGTATCGGAGAACCCGGTTTTTATGGACGCCTTGATATTGGTGGCTATTCAGCCCCTCGGCTTATCTATCCGCAGCCAGTTGTCGTCCACCGGGTCAAAACCTGGTACCCTCCCATCTACTTACGGGTACCTCCGGCGCATTCCCAGCGGTGGTACAAGTACTGTGACCGCTATAACGCCTGCGGGCGTCCGGTCTATTTTATTGACGATGGTTGGTACAAGGATGTCTATGCACCTCGATATAGGCAACACCACCATTCCTACCGACCGCCTCGTGCCGCTGAACCTCCTCGGTATTACGACTACAAAAAATATGAGCATCACCCGCCGAAAAGAGTCTATCCTCGGCGCGAATATTACGAAGATGACCGCGATCACCGGGGTGGACGACATCGTTACTAAATCTTAGTATCCTTCACCTGAACACGCTTTCTTTCATGTCAACAGACTTAAGAAACAGAAAACCGCAGTTGCAATCTATTGTCGCTGCGGTTTTCTGTCTATTCGTGCTTCTTTTCTCCACCCCTTCTTTGGCCAAAGACTCCATCACCTGGATGGAAGTCAATATGCCGCCTTACATGATTCAAACCGGTCCGTTTAAAGACCAGGGTTACGGGGATGTGGTGGAACGGCTTATCCAGACTCACCTCCCCGAGTATGAACATCATCGATTGTATACCAATGTGGTCCGCCACTTCGACATGTTCAGGCGAGGCGACAAGGTATGCAGTATCGGCCTTTATCGGACACCAGAAAGGGAATCATTTTTGCAGTTCTCCATCCCCAGTCTGTTGACCATGCCGGCTGTCCTTATTATTCGTGCAGACAAACTTAAGGCGTTTGGCGAAGGGAATAATTGCAGTTTAGTGGATTTGTTGCGTGATGAGAAATTTCGTTTAGGGTTCAGCAAGGATCGCTCCTACGGAAAAATCTTGGATAAAGAACTGCTCAAATATGCAGATCGAGCAAATCTCATCCGTTTTTCCGGTCAGGAGTTGGGGGAAAATTATTTCAAAATGCTGATGCTCGATCGTCTGGATGCCTTACTTGGGCTTCCGGACGAGGCTGTCTATCGTGCGGAACAGATGGGGATCCGCAATCAGATCGTCACCCTTATGCTCAACGAGAACCAACAGAACTATGAAGGATGGTTCTGTGCGATTGCTTGCCCCAAAAACACATGGGGCAAGGAGGTTATCGATAAAATCAACACCGTTCTTGTCCAGATTCGACCAAGTGAGCCGTATCGAAAGGCTTATGAACGCTGGCTTGATCAAAACAGTCTTCAGCGCTACCGAAAATTATACGAGGAGGTTTTCCTCGCCACCAAGCCCTGAACTGACAAGAGGTTTGCCACCGGTATTGATCCGGAAACTTGAACAAATTTGATGGCGTCTTAAAAACTTCGATCTACTGCATCGCAGCATTTTTCTCGACAGTCGGCTTTCTCTCCATAGACGTCCCGCACCATCAAGATTGCAACCATTCGCTCTTATTTGTTTTTTCTCTTAGCGATCTTCTTTGAGTACTGCTTCTTATACATTCGCCGGGCTTCGGCGAGTCGTTTCTCACTCTTTTCAATCAACAATTCCTGAGCCGAACGCTTTTCCGCACCTCCCGATGGTTGACGCTGTACATAACTGCCATCGGTTTGCATCTCCCAAGCGCCTCGTTGATCGGCGAGTTGTAGGTCCAATATCTCCCGTAGCTGTTTCTGCAGCCCAAGTGATTCCACCGGAGCAATAACCTCGACCCGTCGATCAAGATTACGTTTCATGATGTCAGCTGAACCAATAAAATAGTGTTCCTCACCGTTATTTGAAAAATAGTAAACCCGCGCATGCTCAAGGAATCGTCCGACAACGGAAATGACACGGATATTGTGGGACAACCCTGGAATTCCCGGGCGGAGCAGGCAACTGTCTCGGACAATCAAATCGACCTTCACTCCGGCCTGGGAGGCCTGGTAGAGGGCAACGATGATATCTTGGTCGGTCAGGGCATTGGTTTTCATCTGGATTGTTCCCTGATACCCTTTAGTCTGGTTCTCGATCTCCCGTTTGATATTTTCCAACAGCGTTTTTTTAAGAATTTTTGGGGAGGGGAGTAGTTTCTTGTAATGCCTGGCCGGAGCATATCCCAAAGTGAGAAAGTTAAAAAACTCGGTGAGATCATTGCCAATATCATTGTCACAGGTCAATAAGCCAAGATCGCTGTACGCCCTTGCGGTGCCCGCATGATAGTTGCCGGTGCCGATATGGGCGTAGCACTTGAGTCCCCTGTAGTCGCGACGCACCACAAAAATAACCTTAGAGTGCGTCTTTAGGCCAACGACGCCGTAGGTGACATGGATTCCTGCCTGTTCCAAATGGGTCGCCCAATGAATGTTGGCGGATTCATCAAAACGGGCCATCAGTTCAACGACCACTGCCACCTGTTTACCGTTACGAGCCGCATCGAGCAGATACTGAATGATCTGAGAGTTGGCCGATGTCCGATACAGGGTCATTTTGATTACCAGGACCTTGGGATCGATACTGGCCTCCCGTAAAAATCGTTCCACCGAGGAACTGAACGACTCATAGGGATGCTGTAATAAAAACGGTCCTTCCTCACGGATCAAGTGAAAAATATTGGGAAAATCTCCGGAGAGCTTGTAGTGGTCCAAAGGTTGATGCGGCGGAAAATGCAGTTCCGGCTTATCGATGGCGACAATTTCCATCAGATCCCGCTTGGCCATGATGCCATCAACGGTGAACACATCCGCGCGTGAATCAATCCCTAATTCAGAGGCTAACATGCCCCGGTGCTGGCGGCTCATCCTGTTATCCACTTCCAGGCGGACAATTTCAGCAAATTTACGATCTTGAAGGGCGGTTTCAATCATGGACAACAGATCTATCGCTTGATCCGGCCATTTCTCGGTGATGGCGTTACGGGTCACTCGAAAGAGTTCGCAGCTTTCGATGACCATATCCGGAAAAATAATCTCTAGATTATTGGCAATAACATCCTCAAACAGTACATAGCGGTGTTTGCCGGTTGCAACCTGGATAAAACGGGAGATGCCAGTACCCGTGGTTGGGACCTTGATGCGATTGAGGAAGATATGATCTCCATCCTTGTGCCGGGTAGCCACAAGCAGATTGAGCGACAGGTTGGAGATAAAAGGGAACGGATGTGCAGGATCCATTCCCTGAGGGGTCAAAAGAGGATAAATATTATTCCGGAAATAGGTCGCCATCTGTTGGCGCTCAGAGGGTTCCAAGTCGTTGTATTGGAGAAGATGGATCTGTTTCTTGGCCAGCAGCCCTAGCAGTTCCCGCTCCATATTTTGCTGCTGGGCCAAGAGATCGCGGATCATCTCGCAACTTTCATCAATTTGCTGCTGGGGAGTACGGCCATCACTGGATAACAGTTTTAATCCAGCACCAACCTGCTGTTTCAACCCGCCGATTCGCTTCATGAAAAATTCATCTAGGTTGGAAGCGATAACCGAGAGGAAAAAAAGACGCTCAAGCAGAGGATTACGCTCATCCCTGCTCTCGTTGAACACCCTGCGGTTGAACTCAAGCCAGCTCAGCTCGCGGTTGAGGTACCACTCGGGCGCGGTGAGATCAAACACCGGGCTATTCTCTGATGCGTTTGCATATATGCTCTCAGTTTTTTTTTCACTGCCCTCCACTTTCACCACCATTCCCCCCATAGCAGAACCTCCGCGATACCATAATGTTTCAGATCGTTAATGCAACATACTGTACTTTTTTTTAAATGGGGTAGCTCTTTTTCAAGTAAGCGAAGTTGAAAATAGAGGTTTTATAGTGAGTTATCGCGCACAAGAAGGGCCAAACTGGCCGACGACAACGCCACCAACGCCGAGCTGTGTACCAAAGTTCCCATGATCGAACTGATCAGAACAAATACATTCTCCAGGGTCGCCACCAGGTAAAATGCACGTCCAAAGATGATATCGCATCTGATGATAAAAAGCATTCGGCGGCCCAGACGGACTAAAAACAGTCATTGACCGATATCCTCACCGCTATGATATCACCGTCAGCGCAGCAAAAATTACCAAGAACGGCGTTTGGATCTGAGCAACAGGCGGATTTTGACTTTTTACGGGCCACCAAGATTACCCTTTTAGACCGGTGAGGAGAAAGACACTAAAACGAGCTGCGTTATGTTGAGAATCGGGTTTGACGATCTGGGTGGCAGTATGAACGTTGATTTCAGAGAACCCTGCCCGAGAAAACGACTGTTGCAGTTGTTTACGGTCGAATCCGAAATGAAACACACCCGTATTGTCTTCGTGGAAACGACCGCCTTCCTGATCCAGATCCGCAACGCATAATCGCCCACCAAGGGCTAAGACCCGGTGGAGTTGACCCAATAACGGTTCGATTTCCCGCACATGGTGAAAGGTCATGCTGCTGACAATGAGGTCGTATTTACCGGGTAAGATTTCGCCCTGTTCAATGTTGCATTGAACAGTTCGGGCATTGGCGAGCTTAAGATTGGCTATCTTGTCATTGAGGACTTTGAGCATCCCACTGGAGCTGTCGACTCCGGTTATCGAGTGAACCAAAGGTTGGAGCTGCAAGGTTAACAGCCCCGTGCCACAACCAAAATCCAACACATCAAGTGAGGCCGCATCCGGAATATGCTGCAAAATAGCATCGGCAATTTCTTGCGCCAATTGGACTCGCTGCGGTCGTTCGTCCCAATGCTCAGCAGCCAGATCAAAATTCCGGTGTTCTATGCTCATCGGCAGATACCCCTTACTTGTCGTGCTTGTAAAATATTAGGAATACAGTCCCTTAGAATTTGATAACCCTCATTTTTCCAACGGGTCATTTTGATGGCGATGTATCAATGCGTAAAACAAAATACAGGAGGCAAGGAACAATTTGGTGATATTGATCTCTGAATCTTGGAGAATCTAATTCAGAGTACGGGGAATGTTATAAACCAATCAGTGTGCGAATACAATCTTTCATCTGTCATTTTTTTACTCCAGGTGATCGAAATTAAACGGAAAGCCATTTATAATGCCCCATTTGGTTTGCTCTTTTTTTTCACCTTTTAGATAGAGTCGGGTAGTCGGTGTACCCCACCGCACCGGGTTTATAAAACGTAGAGGGGTTGGGATCATTGAATGGGCCACCGGCCTGAATTCGCGCCACTAAATCTGGATTGGCAATATACGCAGTTCCAAATGCAACGGCATCGATCTGTCCCTCTGCAATAGCCCCCTCTGCCTCATCTGGGCTATAACGAAGATTGCAGATAAGCGTTCCCTGATATTCATTTCGCATGGGGGTGAGCACATCGCCACTCAACTCACCCAATACATCGCCACGAATAAAATGAACGTAAGCCAGATTAAGGCTATTGAGACGACGCGCCAGCCACAAGGTCAATGCAAACGGATCAGTTTCGCCCATGGAATTAAAAGTCGACAGTGGCGAAAGGCGAACCCCGACTCGATCAGCCCCCCACACCGAACTAACCGCCTGTAACACTTCAAACAGCAACCTCGCCCGGTTTGCGAAAGAACCTCCGTACGCACCGCTGCGTTGATTGCACCCGTCACGCAGAAACTGATCGAGAAGATAGCCGTTTGCCCCATGGATCTCTACGCCATCGAATCCGGCCTCCAGGGCGTTGATGGCTGCACTCCTAAAATGATCGACAAGACCCGGCAATTCGTGATCTTCCAATACTCGGGGAACCACATAGGGCACCTTACCCTCGGGCGTATGGGTCAAATCGTTGGTGATTGCTACGGGGCTGGCAGAGACCGGCTGTTCACCACAGTTCAAAAATGGATGGCAGGCTCGACCACCGTGCCAGAGTTGGACGAAAATCCGTCCGCCTCGCTTGTGGACCGCGCTTGTGACCGCCTGCCAGGCTTCAACCTGGCTGTCGTTATACAAACCGGGTTCAGTCTGAAAGGCAGAGGTTCTCTCTATGACCATGGTCGCCTCAGCAATGATCAATCCCGCACTGGCTCGCTGGGCGTAATGCTCTGCCATCAGGGAAGTAGCGAGATGGTCACTTGTCGCTCGACAGCGGGTAAGTGGGGCCATGATGATGCGGTTGGGCAG